>NZCN01000001.1 GCA_002688315.1 Candidatus Woesearchaeota archaeon
ATTTTTTCATACTTCTTGTATAAGTAGCGGCCTGCTGGTGTTTTTTGCTCAAGAATTTCATAAGGGTCTTCAATCCTTGTAAGTATTTTTATGCATTTTATTGCGTCAGATGTAGGTCCTTTCAGAGCAAAGGAAAATACTTTAATTAATGTTCCAAGCTTGGTTTCAAACAAGGCATCATCAGGCTTCTTTACTTTGCTGCTCCACAAATCAGGATATTTCTTGGCAAATTCATCAGCAAACTCAGGAATAAACCAATCGCCAACAATGCCTGTCATGGCAATCCACAAGTCTTCCTTGCGATTGTTGACTTTATAGCACAGATAAGAAGCAGGATAGTTGTCTTTTATGTTGCTGTTTCTTGGGTTAAAGTACTTTACACCCTTTAATTTTAACGGTTGGTGATGATCAATCCAGATAACTGGCTTTTTAACAGTGTCAACAAAGCTTTGCTCAACCATGGCAATGTCCATTATGAATATTTTGTCGTATTGCGGCTGCGTAGCTGACTGGACAAAGCGATCGTCAACTTTCGGAACTGCCTTAACCATCATGCCGCTGCCTCTATTGACTAATTTGTATAACAGTAAGAAAGAAGTCAAACCGTCAGGGTCATCGTGAAACAGGAAAAGAGGTTTCTTTGTTTCTGATAGTTCTTTTCTGATTTCTTCGTATTGTTTGGATTTTAACATGAATATCTTAGAGGTGAGGATGTTTTTAAATATGTTGGTATACTCATTAGTAACATTTATATAGTGGATTTGTATACAGTATACTAGTGGGGTGGAATTGAAGTTGGTAATACTATTTGACCAGTATCATTTGCCTGAAAACGTGTATGAAATAATTTTTGCTACAAACCAGCAAAGAATAGTTGCTAAAGTTCTTATTGATTCTATGAAAGAGAAAAAAGGTGAAATGAACAAGACAGAGATGAGTTTCTTCGCAACAAAGCTTCATGACGGCGAGCTAGTTACAGAGATAGATGAACCACAATACAAAGGAAAAAAAGTCAAGCTTTCTTACAACAAAAGGCAATTTTATGATAGAATTCTTACGCCTATGAAGACAATGGGCCTGATCGACTATGACATGTATAAGAAAACGTATAAGATAAGCGAAGCATTTAACCGCGAACTCATAAAAATAGGCTTGTTATGGCAGCGGGAAGCAAGAAAACCAGTCAGTGAGTTCAAGCTAAAGAAAAAGTAGCTATCCTATGATTCTTGAATAGATTGATTTTGCCTTTTCAGAAGAATTTGCTTTTATTATTGCACGTCCGTCTTTGAATAGCGTAATTTTGTTGAAATGAATGCAGTAATCGAAATTTTTAACATTTCCTTTTAATTTTTTCATCAGCAATTTCAGATTTATTGGCTTGCCTTTAACCTGATAAGTATTTGTTCCACACAGTTTAAGTACTTTAGAGCCTTTTTTGCCAGTCAAATATTCGTAATCACCTTTACAGCTTTTGCAATCTCTGTTTTTCTTAACTTTTAATTTTATTAATTGCTGCTTGTTTATTCTAACCATGTTTTTTTCGTATTTTTTCTTTAGAAGGATTTTAATTGCTTCAGAAGCTTGCAATGATGATGTTTTAACAACTGCAGTGTTTGAAACTCCTGCAGTATCGCATGTTTCCAAGCTGGAATGATTGTTAAAAATGCATCTAAAGCAAGCATTGTCTGGTATTATGTTGTAAACAGTTCCAATGTTTCTAATAACAGCAGCGTAAACCCAAGAAACACCATTCTTTTTGCAGTAATCATTTATCAAGAATCTTGTTTCAAAATTATCAGTGCAGTCAAGAACAAGGTTTGAGCTTAGCAAGGAAGCATTTTTGTAATTCAAATCTGCAACTATCGCATTAATTTTTGTTTTACTGTTAAGTTCCTTTAATTTTTTCTTAGCTACTATTGCTTTTGGCATGCCAACATCTTTCTTAGTGAATAGGGTTTGTCGCTGAAGGTTTTTAAGCTCTATAAAATCCCGGTCTATTAGCGTAATGCTGCCAACACCTGCTTTTGCTAAAAGCTTAGCAGTATTTGTTCCAATAGCACCTGCACCAACTATAGCTACTTTTTTGCTCCTTAATCCCAAATAACTCATGCTTAATGAGAATTCAGGAAGCTTTATTAATCCTTCGGCGCCTCTTTTTAGCTATGGCTGATAAATTTGTTTACAGTAACTGTATCGGAGCTTTTTTGTTTAGCGAAAGCTACGAGCTAATGGATAAAGCATTGTTTTCTGATGCAATAGCTGCCAATAAGAAACTTGAGAATAATGAATGGACTGATGAAGAGAAAAAGCTAATCGGAAAGGAAAAAGTTTTGTTTCTTGGATTTAAAAATGAGAAATTAGGCAATGTAACTTTTACTAATGACTTAAAAAAGCTTGAAGCAGTCAGTAAATTGCTGGAGAATGAATCTAAGATAAGCCAAACCATAATTTCAATTGCAAAACAAAAAGTAAAAGATTCAGTCCAGGATGATGAGCTGGTAATACAAGCTGCAAGCTCAATACAAGAACTGGATAAATCAGTAAACATGCTTACTAAAAGACTCAGAGAATGGTACGGCTTGCAAAACCCTGAACTCGCTGCAAGTATAGAAGATAATGCAAGATTTGTGAAAGAACTTCTTGAAGGTTCGCAATCTAGCGAAATGGGCGCTGAACTAAAATCTGAGGATGAAAATCAAATAAAGGAACTTGCAAATAATGTTGTGAAATTGCTTGAATTAAGAGAAAACTATGAAAAATACCTGGAAAAAAGAATGAAAGATGTTTGTCCTAACATTCTTGCAGTTGCAGGTGCGCTGATAGGCGCTAAAATTTTAGCAGCAGCAGGCTCTTTGAAGAGATTAGCTGTACTCCCTGCTTCAACTGTTCAATTGCTTGGAGCTGAAAAATCTATGTTCAACTTTTTGCGCAAGAAATCAAAGAAAATGCCTCGTTTCGGAATACTTCACGAACATAAACTGATTGCATCTGCTCCTGAAAAAAGAAAAGGCAAAACAGCAAGATTGCTGGCAGACAAAATCTCAATTGCAGCACGAATTGACTATTTCAAAGGCAAATTTGTTGGAGATAAATTGCTGAAAGAAATAGAGGAGAAGCTAAAATGAGAGAAATATTACCTCAAATATTTGAACACAATAAGAAATTGTTGACTTTAAGCACTGATAAATTCTTTAGTGAAGAAATAGTGAAAGTAAACGACAAAAAATACAGAGAATGGAATCCGACAAGAAGCAAACTTGCAGCAGCAATTGTTAAAGGGTTAAAAGTTGATATTAAGCCTGGCGATAACATTCTTTATCTTGGAGCAGCGCATGGCTACACACCTTCTTTTATTGCGTGCAACAAACTATTTGCAGTTGAATTTGCTCCCAGAGTTGCCCGTGAACTTGTTATCCTTTCTGAGAAAAAGAAAAACATTCTGCCGATAATTGCGGACGCAAACCAACCAAATACTTATTATCACTTGCCTCAAGCAGTAGACATTGTTTATCAAGATATTGCACAGCGCAATCAGGTTGAGATACTTGTTAAAAACTGCAATTTATTCTTAAAAAAGAATGGACTAGCAATGATAGCCGTAAAATCGAGAAGCATAGATGTTACACAAAAACCAGGAAAAATATTTGCAGACGTGAAAAGACAATTAGAAGAACACTTTAAAATTCTAGATTACCGCAACCTTGAACCTATGCAGAAAGATCACGCGTTTTTTGTTTGCAGAAAGCGATAAATCTAAATGCGTCTATGGTTCATATCTAATTTCTGAGGTGCCTTTTTGTCATATTCATGTTCATTTGCAAAACTAAATTTCTTACTGTTTGCAACATGTTCAAGTGCTTTTGGACTTGGTCTTGGAGCTAGCAATCTGCTTGACGTTGTGCTACTTGACTCTTCTGGAACGTAAAACTGCTTGATTTGTTCCCATTGCCCAATGCTTTCTGGTCCAAAAGACATTTTAGGGTTTTTGGTTACTATTGATCGACCTTTTTCTGAATAGCTCATACCAAACGGTTCTAAAGTATGTGGGAGTTTTAGCAAGTGACCAAGCTCATGGGTTATGATTTGTATCAATTCCTGATGAGAGCGTTGCTTAGTACCTTTTGCAGTATCTACAAACGCGTATCTATCATGAGTTGAAAATATTGCGCTACGTCCATATGTAACACCAGCTGCATCATCCGAATCTCTAAAATTACCCAATACTACTTTTGCATCAACAATAGGAGTTTCTACTAACTTCCCTTGAAAAGTTTGGCTATATGGGTCTCTTGGTAACTGATGCAAGCCTATAGCATCTGATACCTTTGTTTCAGCAACTAGGCTAAATTCATGAACATCAATTTCGTTTCCACCACTACTAAGCTTAAAACTATCTGATGACGGCGCGTCTATTGTATTGCTTTTGATAAAGCTATCAAGTTCTGCAACATAAAAATCAATTATTTCGAGAGGGCTATCTGAAGATAAACCCGGATCTGCCTCTCTACTTGCAAGAATTTCTTCAGGATTATTCAAGTCAGTACTTTGATATAATACAGTTACATTTAAACCTAAATTGGCAAAAGCGTCGTTTAGATCTTTTGTTATGACATCAACGTCACGTTGAACATGTTTTTCACCAACATTCGTAATATCAATAATGTTTATTCTGTAATTACCAGTTTCAGCAGGCAATTTTTCAACAGAAGTAGTATGATTCCTTTGATTATAATTAAAACTTCTTGCTCCATTAGAGAATTGATTTGCATCGAGTAAATTCCTGCGATTAGCTGCTGCATCGGCGGGTAATTCATTTTTCATGTAGTTAGCAATCTCTAAATCGTCTTGCTTTGCCATAAGAGTTACTGTAGATCCAACAACTCCGCCAGCTACCGCAATAGTAGCAAGTGCGCCGTAGAGCATTGCATCACGCACTAACTTTGACTGTCTAGCAATCCACGGTTGCTTCTCTATTGTTTCCTCTAATGACGTGTTCTGTTCTTCAGGTATATTGTCCTTTACCATGTTATATTGGAGCATATTCCCCTTTATAAATGTTTCTATTTTAACTACTATTAAGGGGTGATTTTAATTGTAATTGGGGTTTTTCTTCGTTATAAGCGATAAGTATTAAAATTCAATTCTTCTTTTTTCCGAAAGAACCACTAGACATTCCGGAAGATTTTCGGATTTTTCCCGATGAGAAAAAAAGCACTGGACACTAGACATGCACGGATAGGACATATAAATCATTAATTCTTAACTGCTCGGAAGACACGCAAAACTCCCGAATTATGCTTTTCGATCTTACAGACGCGAAAAGCAATTACGGAGTTTTGCTAATAAGTCTTCCTCGCCGAACTTAGAGATTTCTTTCAACAAGTGCAAGAAATCTCAACGTTAGATTGGGATTTTAGAGGTAAAATAATGAAAAATGAAACAACAATTAACTGGTATGATTTAAAAAATAGTCAAGTCTTATATCTGGAATACGACACAATTAAGAGTTTGATTGATAAAGGAACTAAGAAAGCTGGTTCTTTAAGCAAATTATGCGTAAAGCTTAATTCTAATCAATTTTATAACATATTGAAAGATAATGGAGGGCTGTCTGTAAAGAACCTGAAAAAACTTATGGTTTTTTTAAAGATAGAATGTGATTTTCTAAATGAGAAGATAAAGGAAATACGAAAAGGAAAAATATGTTCGATAAAAAATCCTAAATTTCCTATTGATCTACACAATCCCCGAATGGGTTATTTATTGGGGCACTTGATGTCCGATGGTTGCTTATATTATGACAAGTCCAGAAAAAATCTGATTAGAACTAAGTACTGTGGCGATGAACAAGAATTAATTGATAAATTTTTGGATGATTTAAGAGCTATTTTTGGAGAAATTTATTTTAATCGTGAATTTGAAAGAAATTGTATACAAATAAAAGTAGGAACGGGTGTTGTTGGCGAAATTTTCAAGAGAGCTGGAGCAACGGTAGGTAAAAAGTACAAGCTAAATAAGGGTATACCTTGGATTATTCATAAAAGCACCAAAGAAGCCAAAAAGAATTATTTATCAGCAATATTTGACGACGAAGGATCTGTCGGAAATAACCCTTCCCCGTATCTTATCCTATCAAGAAGCATTCATTGGAAGTTTAATGACACAGAGAAGCGTATATTATACAAGCATGTTGAGCCTTTAATGAAAACTAACTTTTTCCCAACCGGCCATTTTACAAGACGAATATCAATTGGAATGTTAAAGAAGGTTTTAATAAAAGCTAATGCGAAAAAGTTATTGAGTAAAATACTGGAAGCAAAACCTGAACTTCTTGTTGAAGAATCGCAATTACTTAAGAAAATTTTCAACATAAAAAACCACACATACGTGATTTCTTTCCAATTAACATCTGAGAACAGTTACAGTATTATGTCCTCACTTGTGATAAGACATAAAAAGAACGTCATAAACTTCTATAGTGAAATAGGCTTTTCATTAACAAAAAAGCAAAAGAAATTAAAAGAGGCTCTAACCAGTAAAAAATGGTTAGATTATGGTGCTTAAACTATACAACACCTTAAAGAAGAAAAAGGAAGCCTTGAAGCTTAATGGCAAGTCAATTGGGATATATACGTGCGGGCCAAACAAAATCTCTGAATAGAGTTTTTGGGCATGCCGTCTACGATTATCCTCATATTGGCAATTATAGAGCTTACATAGTTAGTGATATGTTAAAACGCTATTTGCGTTATAGTAGATTTAAGGTAAGGCATGTCATGAACATTACAGATGTTGATGACAAGACAATTAAGGGCGCTAAAAAGCAAAAAACAACTCTCAAGAAATTCACAAGAAAATACGAAAACGCTTTTTTTGAAGATTTGAAAACTCTTAACATTCTTCCTGCAGATAAATTTCCTCGGGCAACGCAGCATATTAAAGAAATGGTTGATTTGATTAAGAAACTGCTGAAAAAAGGGATAGCATATAAAGCAGATGATGGCAGCATTTATTATGATGTTGGCAAATTTAAAAATTATGGGAAGTTAGCGAATATTGATTTAAAGAAGCTTAAGACTGGCGCATCTGGAAGAATTTCTGCAGATGAATATTCAAAGGAAGATGTTCATGACTTTGCATTGTGGAAAGCTTACAGTAAAGAAGATGGAGATGTTTACTGGGATACAGAACTTGGAAAAGGAAGACCAGGCTGGCATATTGAATGCAGTGCAATGTCAATGAAATATCTTGGAGAAACGTTTGACATCCATTGCGGAGGAATTGATTTAATATTTCCTCACCACCAGAATGAAATTGCACAGAGTGAAGGCAGCACTGGAAAAAGGTTTGTAAAGCATTGGGTGCACAACGAATGGTTGCTAGTTGAAGGACAAAAAATGTCCAAATCACTTAAAAATTTTTACACTTTAAGAAATGTTCTGGAGAAAGAGTATAGCAGCGAAGCAATTCGGTATTTATTGCTGGCAACTCATTACAGGCAGCAGCTAAACTTCACATTCAAAGGGCTTGACGCTGCCAAAAACGCAGTTGACAGGCTTCAGGAACTTGTGAGAAAACTAAAAGACGTTAAAGGAAAGCAAACTGGAGAAGACGTTAGCTTATTGATAAGCAAAGCTAAGAAAGATTTCAATAATGCTATGGATGATGATTTGAATATAAGCGAAGCGTTAGCTGTTGTGTTTGACTTTGTAAAAGACATGAATAAACTGATGGAAACTGAAATCAGTAAACTTGACGCTGAAAATACAATTGAATTGCTGGAAGATTTTAATGAAGTGCTTGGTGTAATTGATTTTTCAGAAGAAAATTCTATTACAAAAGCCCAGCTTCAACTGATAGAAAAGCGCGAAAAGCTAAGAAATGAAAATAAATTCAAAGAAGCTGATAAAATAAGAGATGAGCTAAAACAAGCAGGAATATTGCTTGATGATACTCCAGAAGGCGTAAAAGTAAAAAAGCTTAAATAGTGGAAAATTGATTTAAACTTAAAAAAGGGGTAAAATGAGGCATGTGAAGTATTCTCTATTTGTATTTATGATATTAGTACTGTTTATAGCTGGCATGATGGGCTTTAACAGCTTTGAAAACATGTCAGGACCAGATGCTTTCTATACAACAGTCTCAGCGCTTACTTTTTCAGGTGATAATTCAGGATTTTCAGAGCAAGGAAAGCTTCTGAACAGTTTATTAGCAATAGCTTCAGTTGCAGTTATAGTTTGGGCTTTTGCAAACTTTCACTATAAAAGTGATGATGTTGATAACCATGCCCAAGAATATTTCAAATTCATACCAAAAGGCGAAGGGCTTGTTTTGAAAGAAATAAAACTTGCAAAGAAAAGCCATCTTGCCGGAATGAAAAAAATAGAAGTGCTTAAAAAAACAGGCACAGTGGTGATGGCAATTAAGAGCAAGAATGTTTTCCAGCTTAACATTCCTTTCAACAAGAAACTAACTGCAGGCTCAAAAGCACTGTTTATGGGAACACCTTCCCAGCTAAAAGAAGTTGAAAGGGAAGCGAAGAATTAATCAAACCTTAACTTCCATCTTCTTACCGTAAGAAATATTCTTAATATGATGCGTTGTTTGAAGGTCTTTTTCGATTGGCTTTAATTGTTCTGGGATTACTACTTTGCTGATGTCTGCTTTTAATGAGAGTCCTTGATCTTTCTTTGCTTTCCAGATGGCGCTGTTAAGCTCTATTAACTGCTGGGTGTTAATCTTTGTTGCAGGAACTTTTTCTGCTTTTGGAAAGTCTTCGAAATGAATGTCTTTCTTGGTCAAGTCTTTATATATTTTGTAAGTTACCATTGGAGTTATTGGAGCGAGAAGCTTTAATACTGTATGAAGGCAGGTATGAAGTGTGTTTAATGCAGCGTCCTGCTCCTGCTTTGTGAAGTTTTTATCTTCATTGTAAGCTCTGTTTTTTACTAATTCAAGATAATGGCTTGCAAATGTTTCCCAAATAAAGTGCCGTATTAAAGTAGCTGGCTTGTGGAAATTATAGTTTTCATAGTTTTCATTTGCTGTTTTCACAAGGTCATTCAATTCTTTTAATATCCATTTATCCAGCTCTGTTGGCTTTGCTGACTTTGCCTCTGGAAACATGGAAATAAAGCGGGCAACATTCCAGAGCTTTATTATTGTTTTTCCTGCGCCTTCTATTCTGTCAAAAGAGCATCTGAAATCAGAAGTTGTTATATTGCCTTCAACAGCACACCATAAACGGAACGGTTCTGCACCGTACTTGTCCAGAATTTCTTTTGGGTCAACAACATTGCCTTTGCGCTTGCTCATCTTTTTGCCATGCTCATCAACAACATAGTAGTTAATCCATACATCATTAAAAACGCATTTTCCTGTGAGCAAATAACCCTTGAGGAATGTATAATAAAGCCATGTTCTGACTATGTCTTTGCCTTGAGGGCGCAAAGTGCATGGAAAGCTTTTCTTGAAGAACTTATCATTTCTCTTATATTTCAAAACATAAAGCGGGCTGTTTGCAGAATCAAACCAAGTATCTAAAACACGTGTCTCGCCTGTAAACTCTTTACTGCCGCAGCTGCATTTTTTAATTGGAGCAGGTTCTCTCCATGGCTGGTAATATTTTATTTCTTTTGGAGCAACTGCTTTACTGCATTTTTTGCAATACCACAATGGAATTTCAGTAGCGTAATATCTCCTGCGGGAGATAGGCCAGTCCATTGAGATTGTCTGAATCCAGTCAATAAGCATCTGCCGGCTTGATTCATCATGGAAATTAGATTGTTTAGCAAGCTTTAGCATTTCATTCTTGAATTCAACCTGTTTAAGGTAAAATTCTTTCATTGAGATGAATTCAACAGCATCGCCGCTTCTGTCGCAGACAGGGGTTCTGTGCGTAACAGGAGTTTGCTTTTCAAGCAGATTTTTACTTTCAAGCTCTTCAATGATTTTTTCCCTTGCATCTTTAACTTTTAATCCTTCAAGGAAGCCTGCATTTTTATTCATAGTGCCGTCTTGGTTGATGGAAATTACTGGTTTTAGCTTCATTTCCCTAAAGAAGCGAATGTCAACAGTATCACCTGCACTGCACATCATAACTAAGCCAGTTCCTTTTTCAATGGATGCTGACGGATGAGCAAAAATTTTAACTTTCTTACTGTATATTGGTGTGATAATAGTTTTATTGTTAAGGTCCTTGTATCGCTTGTCATCAGGGTGGAATATAACAGCCCCACAGCTTGCGATTAATTCTGGGCGCGTAGTGCCTATTGTGATTTCTTTCCCTGTTTCTTTTACTTTGAACTTTACATAGTTGAACTTGGTTGGTAAATCAACATATTCTATCTCAGCATCCGCTATTGTTGTTCTGCAACCAGGGCAATAGTTGTTTATACGCTCTTCTTCGTAGATAAGCTCTTTATTCCAGAGTTCAATAAACGTTTCCTGAGTCAAAGCTCTGTAATCAGGGCTGTCTGTTTCGTAAACTTCACCAATTTCAGTTCCTAATTTCCAGGAATTAAATCCAATTCCAAGGCGCAGAAAAGAGGTAGTGGAAGCCATCCCTGCTTCATCAAGCACTTGCTTGCACTTTTTTAAAAATTCAATGCGAGGCATCTTATTAAACTTAATTCCAAACTTTTTCTCAGCAGCTACTTCGATAGGCAGGCCGTTTTTATCAAGCCCGAGAGGAAATAAAACATTAAAGCCTTTCATTCTTTTAAATCTGGCAAACATGTCCATTAATGTGTAAGTGGTTGCATGCCCTATATGGATTGGAGTGTTAAGGTAAGGCGGAGGAGTATCTATAGAATAGACTGGTTTCTTGCTCTTTTCATCAAACTTGTAGAACGCTTTTTCCTTCCATTCAGAATAAATAGCCTCTTCAACTTCTTTTTTCCATCGCTTTTCTTTGAGTTTTGACTCCATTATGTGAGTAATCTTGCTTCTTTATTTAAATATTTACTCACTTAAACCACGCAAAGTAATACCTAAACCAGTATACAAAAACGTAACATTTATATACTAGTCTTACTATTAAGTCTAATACGTGATTGTGGCTCCCTGAGAACCCTGTTTCTCTTCCCCTAAACCCCAACTCACGCGAGGGAGCCTTTATTTTCTTTAATTTTTCTATATTATATACTGTTTTCAACGGTAACAATTAATAACCACAAAGAATTCTTTACAGCCATGGGCCTGTGGTCTAGTGGCTAAGACGCTTCCTTCACAGGGAAGATATCAGGAGTTCGAATCTCCTCGGGCCCATTATTTTATTCTCTTGAACAGTTTGCTTAACTGCTTTGCAGAAGAAGTGTTTACTATGTCTTTTTGAGTGAGCCATGCTCGCCTTGCTATTGCAACTCCGAGGTTTATGTAATCTAATCCTGAAGTGCTGTGCGCGTCTGTGTCTATAACAAATTTGCAGCCATGTTTTTTTGCTTCAAATGCATTTATGTCATTCAAGTCAGTTCTTTCTGGATGCGAATTGATTTCAAGATAGACTTTGTTTTTAGCAGCTTTTTCAAAAACCTTTTTCAAATCAACTTCGTAAGGCTCGCGCTTTCCTATGCGCCTGCCAGTTGGGTGTGCTAATATGTCTATGTAAGGGTTTTCCAATGCTGTTAAAATGCGCGATGTCATTTCTTCCTTTGAAGATTTAAAGCGGGAATGAACTGCACCAACAACAATATCAAACTTTTTTAGCAAGCTATCGCTGTAGTCAAGCTCGCCATTTGGGAGAATTTCAATTTCAGAGCCTGCTAGTACCTTTATTCCTTTAGTTTTTTTGTCTATAACTTTGATTTTTTTGATATGTTCCAGCATCTTTTGCTCGCTTAAGCCGTGAGCAACCCGTAAGCTTTTGGAATGGTCTGTTATTGCAATGTATTCATAGCCAAGCTTTTTTGCAGCTGCAACCATTTCCTCAATAGAATCAGAACCATCGCTGAATTTTGTATGAGCATGAAAATCTCCTTTTATATTGTTGCAGCTTACTATATTTGGAAGCTTACGCTTTAGAGATGCTTCTATTTCTCCTCGGTTTTCCCTGAGTTCAGGCTCTACATAATCCATGCCAAGTTTTTTGTAAACTTCTTTTTCAGTTTTGCCTGCAATCTTTTTTTTGCCTTTGTAAACCCCATACTCATTTATTTTGAGTTTTTTTCTGATAGCTAACTCCCTTACTGCAATGTTGTGTTCTTTGCTTCCTGTGAAATATTGAAGTGCAGCTCCATAACTTGAAGATTCAACAACTCTCAAATCAATTTGCAAATCGTTTTTTAAGAGGACGCTTGCCTTTGTACTGCCTTTAGCAAGAACTCGCTTAACACCAGGAAGTTTTGTGAAGAAACTCATTACTTTATCTGGTTTTGCAGAAGACGCTAAGATATCAATATCTCCAATTGTTTCTTTTCTTCTTCTTATTGAACCGCAAATACTAGAAGCTTCGACGTCTTTAAACTTCTTAATCTTATTTTCAATCTCTAAAGCAATAGGTAGTGCATGACCAAGAAACATTCTTTCCTGGCCTCGTTTAAACATTTCAATTCCTTTTAGAATTTCTTCTTCGGTTTTTTTCCCAAGAGTTGCAAGCTTTGCTATTTTGTGTTTGCGAGCAGCAGCTTCAAGCTGTTTTACATTAGAAATCTTCAGCTTTTCGTGAAGAAGCTTAATTCTTTTTGGGCCTAAGCTTGAAATTTCCATAAGTTCAGAAATGTGCTTTGGAAACTTTTTCTTAAGTTCTTCGTAATAACGAAGTTTTCCTGTTGTGAGAAACTCTTCTATTTTTTCAGAAATAGCATTACCAACACCAGAGAACTTATCTTTCAATCCGGCTTTTCCTTTACTTTGATAGATTTCATTGACGTCATGAGAGCTTTCCTCAACAGAACGCGCAGCTTTTCTGTAAGCATTTGGCTTGAACTGGATGTTTTGCATCTCAAGCATGTCTGCTATGCCATACAAAATATCAGCTACCTCTGAATTTTTCATTGCTATTGCTTAGTTTTACGCCTATTTAAACTTTAGTGGTATGTAGTCTTAATTTTGTTCTTGCTACCTTTAATTTTATTTATCACCTCTAAATAATTAAGGGGGAGAAATAAAATAGAGTAAAAAGAAAATGACAGTCAATGTGCAACAAATAAAAAATTCAGAATCAAAAATTAAAATAAAAAAAGAAAAAATAACAGTTTAGGCAGCAATATTCTTATGCTGATGGTTCTGTTGGTTCTGCTGGTGGAGCTTCTCCTTCTCCGCTTGGTTCAGCTTCTCCTTCTCCGTCATATTTCATATTGCCCACCTCCTTCCTGTCGTAGGTAATTTTCATTGTATATTAAGACTTTTTAGCAGTATATAAAAAGGTTTCTGTATTTTATCCTTTTTTCCGCAAAGATTTTTATAATTTGCAGTGGTAATATGCTTTATCAGTTTTAATTTGGCATTATGAAAGTAAAAATTACTTTAGCAGCTGTAATTATTGTTGGAATCTTCAGCTTTCTGTTAGATTCAATAGCTGCATCCTTTGCTTCTGCTGTGCAGAATCCTTTGCTTACTTACATTATGGGCTGGTTCACTAACCTTAGTTCCATGGTGATAGTGCTTGTTATTATGACTTCCTTGTTTTTATGGGAAGAAAGAAAAAAGAAATGGATTAAAATTGTCTTGCTGAGCTTTATTGCTTCAGCTGCCGTTAGTTTTATTTTAAAGATTGCTATAGCCAGACCTCGCCCTGAATATGCGAGTTTTGTGCTTACGCAGTACGCTTTTCCAAGCATGCATGCTGCTTTGGCATTCTCATTAATACCTGTTCTTGACAAAGAATTCCCTAAATTGAAATGGTTTTGGATAACTTTTGCTTTTTTAGTAGCAATAAGCAGATTATATTTTGGAGTTCACTATTTGAGCGATGTAGTATGGGGTGCGATTTTCGGATATTCAATTGGAACCTTGATGGTTATGCTTCAGGATAAAAAAGTGCTGGAAAAATGGACAAAGAAACTTCATTAGAAATAAGAAGGCAAATATTTCATGCTGCTGTCGGACTTGTTTCAGTTATTTTGATAGCAAATGAGCTTGTTGACTGGAAATTCTTTTTGTTATTGCTTCTTGCAGGAGTTTTACTTTCTATTTTCAGTGTTAAAAGAAAACTGCCTTTAATATCCTGGTTCTTAGAAAATTTTGAACGCAAAAACGCTTTTCCAGGACAAGGAGCTTTGTTTTTAGTTGCCGGAATACTAGCTGCTTTTCTTTTGTTTGAGAAAGATATTGCACTTGCTTCAATTATGATAGTTACTCTTGGAGATTCTGTTAGCCATGCTTTTGGAAGGCTTTTTGGAAAGATTAAGCATCCGCTTAACAAATATAAACTGGTTGAAGGCAGTTTGCTTGGCTTTATAGCAGCAGCAATAGGAGCTTCTTTATTTGTTGTGTGGCCTCAAGCAGTGTTAGCTTCTGCGATTGCAATGTTAGTTGAAAGTTTTGAGCTCAAGCACAGAAGAGTGGATGATAATCTGTTGATTCCTTTAGTTGCAGGAGCAGTTATTTTTGTTATGAGGATGTAAATGTTTATTCTAACCAAACTTTACCAAATTTCCGTTCTTCCTCGATAGCCTGAAACATAACAAGTAGACAGGCCAAAGTATTGAAGCATTAATGAGTATCGGTGCAAAAGTAAATAAAAATTTAAGAGACTTAGGAAATCAAAATGGTTGGAAAATAATGAGCTGTAACTTCAGCATTGTAAACATTGCTGAAAAAGAATTATTCAAAACACTAAACCAGCAATTTCCAAATTATACAATTCTGCATAAAGTTAGAGTCCTGAAAAATAATGAAAAGTTTGAGGCAGACTTTATAGTTTTCAATAATGAAGAAACTCTGTGGTTTGAGATTACAAGTGTTAACAATACATCTAGTTTCAATGGCAATTTAGATATGCGAGTATTGCGAATTAAAGAACTGTTAAAACCCACTAAAGTTATAATGATTAGAAAAATCCACAAAAGTAACAGTACTTTAATTAGGTACTCCAAATTGATGCGCTTAGGAATATTTACATGTTCAATAGATGAAATAGTAGATATTCGAAAAATTGTGGAAAAACAAGAAAATTTATTGAATTATTCAAAATTATTATTATATCAACCAATAAAATCTGGAAAAGATTTACATACATTCAGATTATATTGTTTAAGTATGGCTAAGAAACAATTAGCCGCAATATTAAACATAGATCGCACAAGTTTGTCTAGACTGGAATGCAAACTACGACTGCCGAAAAATATTATTTTAAGACTGTCCAAATTGCAAACGCTATTGAAGTATGTGGATAATATTCGATATTTACATCGATGGTCTAACTCCAGAAGAAAAAATATTGTTAGTCCTGATGAAAGGATTATAAACCAAGTAAATTTTAAACATGGTATGGAAAAAAATCTGCATAATTATCTACAAAACAAATTCGAAATTTATCACAATGTGGTTTTATCGAATCCAAACGTAACTATAACATCAGAAGCTGATCTATACATACCCTTCCATGATATTGTAATTGCATGTAAAAACTCTATAAACAAATCTCCTGGGACTTTCGATAAAATACTATAGAGTTTACAGAAATTTAAGCGAATATCAAAAAATGTAATTTTTTACGTACCTGAAGTAAATTCTAGAATAGAGAACATTTTTAATAGACGTGGTATTTATATAGCAAACAATAAAAAACAGCTAGATTTAATGATTCAAAATATGATTGAAAATGAATGATAAGGAAATTAAAGCTTGGTTTAAGAAAGAAACTCGAAAAAATCCTGAAAAATACTATCCATTTGAAGTATTGAAAGAGATGGGTTTTGAGAGGAAATGTTGTACTAACTGTAAAACTTTTTTTTGGAATACAACTGACTCTCTCGTTTGTGGAAATCCAGAGTGTTCTGGAGGTTTTAGATTTTTCAACAATACTCCTGCTAAAGAAAAATTAGATTATATTGAAGTATGGAAAAAATTTGCTTCTCAGTTTAAAAAAATGGGGTATACTCCAATTAAAAGATATCCTGTTGTAGCCAGATGGAATGACACTAGCGATTTTGTCCAGGCAGGCATTTATGATTTTCAACCGTACGTTGTTTCAGGAGAGGTTGAACCCCCAGCAAATCCGCTTGTAGAACCTCAATTCTGTTTAAGATTTAACGACATTGATAACGTTGGAATAACAGGTGCGCACTACACAGGGTTTGTAATGATTGGCCAACACGCATTTGACTCACAAGAAAATTGGAATCAAGCCAAATACTTTAGAGATATACATGCTTGGCTTAGTAAAGGACTTGGATTGCCAAATGAAGAAATAACTTATCATGAAGATGCGTGGGCAGGAGGTGGAAATTACGGCCCCTGTACCGAATACTTTAGTCGTGGATTAGAATTAGGAAACCAAGTTTACATGCTTTATGAAGTTGATGGTAACAAGCATAAGGAACTCAAATTGAAAGTTTTGGACATGGGAATGGGGCAAGAAAGAAATGCATGGTTCACAGGAGCAGCTCCAACGAGCTATGAAACTACGTTTCCCACTGTTGTAAAGAAACTTCACAGCATTACTGGTGTAAAGATAGACAAGCATTTATTGCAGAAGTTTTTACCTTACAGTTCTTACCTTAATGTTGATGAAGTCGAAAATATAGATAAAACTTGGGAGCTAGTTTCTAAAAAAATTAAGGAGAACTCTAAAGAGTTGAAAAATCAAATACTGCCGTTAGCAGCTGTTTACTCTGTTGCAGAGCATACGAGAAGCTTATTGTTTGCGTTGTCTGATGGCGCTTTGCCTTCAAATATGGGTGGCGGATATAATTTGCGTATTATTTTAAGGCGTGCGTTGGAATTTATTGACTCTTATGGATGGAAAATTGACTTGGCTAAATTATGCGAGCTGCATGCTTCTTATTTGAAACCGCAATTTCCTGAATTAACTGAAAATCTTAAAGAAGTCTCTGAAATTCTAGAAGTTGAGAAGCGAAAACACAATGAAAGCAAAAACAGAGCAAAACAAATCGTTTCACGATTATTACAAAAAAATGAGAAAATAAACGATGAAAAGCTTATAGAGCTGTACGACAGCCAAGGTATTAATCCAAACCAGATAGCTGAAGAAGCAAGTAAAGAAAAAAAGAAAATAAAAGTTCCTGACAACTTCTACGCTTTAGTTGCTGAAAAGCACGAGCAAAAAGAACAGAAAGCAGCATCAAAAAGAGAAGAAAAAATTGATTTGGAAGATGTTCCTGCTACAGAAGCTCTTTACTATGATGACTATAAGAAAATAAAGTTTGATTCTAAAGTTGTTAAGATTATTGGTAACAATGTTGTTTTGGATGAAACTTATTTCTTTCCAACTTCAGGCGGACAGATTAATGACACTGGTGAGATGAATAGGCAAAAAGTGTCTGATGTATTTAGACAAGGAAAACACATAGTTCATGTTCTCAAAGATAAGCCAAAATTCAAAGCTGGAGATAAAGTTTCCGGAGAAATAGATTTTGAAAGAAGAAAACAGCTTTCCCAGCACCACACTGTTACTCACATATTTAATCAGCTTATGAGACAGCACTTAGGAAGGCATGCATGGCAGGCAGGCACTGCGAAATTTGTTGAGAAAGCAAGGTTAGACATGACGCATTATGCTGCTCTAAGTTCTGAACAACTGAAAAAGCTTGAGGATGACGCTAACAAGATAATTAAGAAAGATCTTAAAGTAACCAGCAGTTTTATTCCTCGCACTGAAGCAGAACAAAAGTATGGCTTTGAAATTTATCAAGGTCCTGTAGTTCCAGGGAAAGAGTTAAGGATAGTTGACATCAAAGGCTTTGACGTTGAAGCTTGCGGAGGAACTCACGTTAATCACACTGGAGAGATTGAAGCTGTCAAAATAATCAAAAGCAGCAAAGTGCAGGATGGTGTTGTTCGNATAGANTATTCTGCTGGNAATGCTTTTGATGAGATAAGCAGNAGTGGTGGGAAGCTAGTGGATGAGCTAGCAGCTTTACTCAGCTGCAAACCAGCACAAATACCTGGAAGAGCAGAAGAATTGTTTGACAAATGGAAGAAAAAAGTAAAGAAAGGCAAGGAAGTGGAAGAGAAGCTTACTTCTGCTACTAGCTATAGCGGCGATGTGATTAAGCGAACTTCTGAGATATTCCGGACACAACCAGAGCATCTGGTTAAGACTGCTAAGCGGTTTATTGATGAGCTGAACAAATAGGTTTATTAATCCAATAAAACCTTTTACTTTGTTATGGCTATAATAAAAACCAAAAAGTTTAATCTAAGACCTTATCGGAAAGGAGATGAATCTTCTTTACAAAAAAACATAAACGATAGGAGCATTTATGAGTTTACTCTTAGGATTCCTTATCCTTATACTATGGCTGATGCTAAAAAATGGGTTGCAGCTAAAAATACTAAATCTAAGATTAATTTTGCTATAATTATAAAAGATAAAGTTGTGGGTGGAGTAGGATTTTATGAAATTAAAAATTACGAAGCTCTAATTGGATACTGGTTAGCGAGGAAATACTGGAATAAAGGAATAATNACCGAAGCAGTAAATAAACTAACTANGTACGGCTTTTCAAAACTAAAACTAAGAAAGATAACTGCTTCNGTCTTTTTGAAAAATACTGCATCTGCCAGAGTCTTGCAAAAAACTGGTTATAAACGTCAAATTTTACCTACAATAACAAAAAAAGGTTGGAAATTAATACTTTCAGTTAAGTATGTTGCAATATCGAACCGAAACAAATAAATATAGCCAGATTAGCGGTTTTTGTAGTAGAGTGATTATATATGGCTAAGAAGAAAAAAGGAGGCAAAAGGAAGAAATCAACTGCTAAAAGAGCGGTTTCTAAGAAAGCAAAGGCTAAGAAAAGCGTAAAAAAAGCTGTTAAAAAGTCTTCTTCTGCTAAAAAAGTCAGTGGTAAGTTCAATCTCATAGTTTCATTTGATCCTAATCATGCAGGTACTGCAGAGAATGAGCTAACTGAAGCGTTAAAAAAGATAGGGGAAAAGCCAAAATTAGCAGCTACAGGAGTTGAAGGACTCTTTAAGGTAGCTGTGAGCGATGCCAGAAAAGTTGTAGGAAGGCTTCGCGACTTATGCCATGCAGACCCTAACTTGTTTGTAGCAACACATCATTACACTCCAATAGATGTCTGGTGCAAATCAGAACTTTCTCAAATGCAAAAGAACATAAAAAAGCTTGAGTCTGGCATTGGTGAATCAGAGAAATGGAAGATGAATCTTAACAAGCGCCATTGGAACAAGATGGATGGCATCAAGCTTATAATAAAACTTACTGACTCAATTGACCGCGAGAACGTTGATTTAAGCAACCCGAAAAAGATAGTCCAAGTTGAAATCATAGGAAAAGAAGCAGGCATATCCCTGCTAGAGCTTGAAGACTTATTCGACGTTGCTGAAATAAAAGACGAAGCTTAGTAAGCAGTAAGTTTTCTCTGAGTTTTGATGTTTCTTAGTAATTTACTGCTGCTAATAACATTGCCAATGTTATGGCTGAATTTATTTTTTATAAAGGTGGTCGCGTAGTCAATCATTAATTCTTTGGAAGCGA
Source organism: Candidatus Woesearchaeota archaeon (assembly GCA_002688315.1). Taxonomy (GTDB): domain Archaea; phylum Nanobdellota; class Nanobdellia; order Woesearchaeales; family UBA10216; genus UBA492. The sequence continues at coordinate 19,628 of NZCN01000001.1, forward strand.
AATTGATTGGTTTTGACTGCATTGCTTTTCTTGCTGCCTGCCTGCAAACCCACACGCCAAGAGGCACTGTATATTCGTCAGTTATAACTCTTATTGCTAATATAGCTGCTTGTTTCTTGAGTTGTTTTAGCTTTTCTAAAATTCCAATTCTTGCTGCAAAATAACCGCCTGCTGTTTCATTAACGTATGCTTTGCGGCCTTCATAAGATTCATAGTCAGTTGTGTAGATGCTGAGTCCAGCCATTGTTTCAAACAATTCATAACTCCACACGTCTGGAAAAAGCATTACAGCATAATAATTCCCAAGATACCCGCCGAAGTAGAGCTTGTAGTCGTTACTGCTATTGTAATCTTTTATTGTTGTTATTAGTTGTTTTCCTATTATGTCATCAGAAGCAGTTATCCCCCATTTTGTTGGAACAAGTTTTCTTCCAGTTTTTAATCCAATTGCTCCAACTGTGAGAATTTTTGTGAGAAAGTTCTCATCAAATCCTGATTTGTACAGGTAATTTATTGCTTCAGCAGCTTTTAAGTCAGTGTCTGAAAAAACTTTTTCTACTTTTTGCGGAATTTTAGGATTAGCGGTTATTCTTGCTTTCTTTACTTCAGCAGAAGGTCCTGTCGGAGCTGTAATTGAATCAGTAGCCATACGCAAGACTGGTTTTTTCTTGAGAAACATTTCCAACTCAACTGGACTAGAGGCCATACCTACTTCCTGGCTTATCTGAAGGATTTTATCTGTGCTTTTAATGTGAGATTTTGAATGCGAGTTAATGAGTGCAGAGCGGTACTCAACTATCTGCGGTATTTGAAATTGCTGAGCAGCCCAAAAATTTGGAGCATCGTAAAGCCATGCATCTTCTGTTAGTTCAGGAGGGCTTAAAACTCCAACATTTACAAAAGGATATCCAAATCTTCCAATAAAAGGTGCAGGACTATTGCCGAAAAACTGCTCTTTCAGTTTAGGTTTTATCTTGAATTTAGCGATTGATTTAGCGCAAATAGGGCAGTTGAAGTCATTGCATGTTTTAAAAGGATGATGGTCTGTTCTTACAAATGGCTTCTTTCTCAGCATCATATAAGCAAGATTATTGATAAAACTAAAAATTTTGTGCAAATCTTTAAAAATAGAAAAATTCAGTATGTATTTAAAAAGAGGAAAGAATGGCAGTTGATATTATCTTTGCAACAGTTGGCATAATCATACTTTTGGGTTTTCTTAGCGATATCATATTTTCCAGGACAAAAATACCTGATGTTTTATGGCTTATCCTTATCGGTATCTTAATTGGTCCTTTGTTTAACTTTGTAAAACCAAACGCTTTAGGCGAAGCTGCTTCAATCTTTACCTCATTTGCTTTGCTTTTCATACTGTTTGAAGGCGGCTTGCATATAAGAATAAAAGATTTAATGAAAAGCATGTATGGAGCAACAACAATTGCTATTGTTAATTTCATCCTTACAGTTTTAGTCATAACCGGCATAGCAACGTATTTTGGCTGGGACATGACTAATTCATTGCTTCTCGGAACAATTCTTGGAGGAACTTCTTCAGCAGTTGTAGTTCCAATAGTAAGAAAACTTCAAATTGGAAAAGAGAACTCTCTTGTTCTCATATTAGAATCAGCGTTTACAGACGTCTTATGCATCGTAGCTGCACTCACCATTGTCCAGATAGTCAAACTTGACAGCATCAGCCTTGGAGGAGTATTGAACTCGCTGTTTGGAAGCTTTGCAATTGCAATCTTTGTTGGTTTAATAGCTGGTTTTGTGTGGATACTGCTTCTGGAAAGGTTTGAAGCATTAAGCAGATCATACATATCAACAATAGGAATGCTTCTTATCGTGTTTGGAATAACTGAGTTTGCCCAATCCAGCGGAGCAATAGCAGCACTTGTTTTCGGAATACTTATGGGAAATTCAAGAAAAATATTATCTTTGGCTGAGCATGAAGATGAAGATACCTTATCTTCATCTGCCAGAGCTTTTTTCTCTCAAATATCTTTTTTCGTGAAAACATTTTTCTTTGTTTACATAGGCATACTCACAAGCTTAACAGAATTCCGGCCAATTCTTCTTGGATTGCTGATTGCAGTCGCAATATTCCTTATCAGACCAATATCAGTAAAGATAGCATTTAAGCCTCAAGAAAACCAAAACCCCCAGGACAAACCAATAATGGAAGCAATGATTCCAAAAGGACTTGCAGCAGCAGTTTTAGCACAAGTGCCAATGCAGGAAGGCATAGCAGGCTCTGCCAAGCTTTTAACTCCTGTATTTGCTACAATATTTTTTACAATTGTTATAACAACAATAACAGTTTTCCTTATCAAGCATAACAAATATCAAGGAACAAGCGAATTAATGATTAGATTATTCAATAAAGCATTCAGCAAGACTTTAGCTAAAAAGCAAAGTGACAAAGAAATTATTAAGAATTTTGAGAAAAAAGCTGCTAAAGTAGCTGTAAAGAAACCTATTCCAAAAAAAGGAAAACAGCTAAAGAAACAGCCTTTAAAGAAAGCAAAGAACAATCTGAAAAAGAAAACACAGCAAAAAAACAAGAAGAAGAAAATCAATAAACAAATTGTAGCATTACAAAAACAATTTATTACTCCTGTCAATAAAAAGAATAAGCTTTAAAAGACAGTTTGAATTCTTAAGAGGGTATAGCCCCGTAGTGTAGTGGCAAATCTAAGTTAGTCAGTAACTTAGAGTCGATTCATGCCAGCCTTTGGAGGAACAAGCCGCGAACCTTTAGTTCGCAAGTACCAGAAGAAAGCTGGAGACGGCGGTTCGAGTCCGCCCGGGGCTATCTTTCTAACCTAAAGAACTCCATATAAAGAGGGATAAACATAAGAATAAAACTAGCAATAAAGTTGACAATATTGCTCAGTATTGCAGAACTTAAAATCCAAACAATAGTAACTCCAATTAGTTTTCCAATTTTTTCGTGATAGAAGAATTTGAGCGTACCAAAATGTATTGCAATCAGAGATATTAATATTGGTAGAATTGAATACAATATAACTACAACTCCTCCGCTAAAAAAGCTTCCGTCAAAATCAGGAGGTAGAACAAGAGAAGAAATTGTCCATATAATCAAAAACACAGCTAAAACAGATAAGCTTCCTGCAACAATCGCAGCTTTGAGAGCGCTCTTATACGTTTTGTCGGTAAATTTGAAAAGCTTAGAAAATGCCCATAACAATCCTGAATTCGCTAAGCCCCATACAAGAAAAAAGGCAAAATAACTAAACTCTCTATTGCAAAAGCCATTATACTCTAAAAAAACAGTTTCATATAAAAATTTTTATGAAGGTGATATATAAAAATACGAAGAAGATTATAATCTAGATTTTTATCTAACTCTCGCAAAGGAAACAATTATATAACCCGATTCTATCCTTAATTCTAATGTCAAAAGTGGTGTTAATTACAGGGTGTTCTTCTGGGATTGGTTTAGCTACTGCTGTTTATCTTGCTAAGCAAGGCAATAAGGTTTATGCATCATTGAAAGATTTGAGCAGGAAAGATAAATTAGTGGCAGAAGCAGAGAAAGAAAACGTTACTATTGAAATGCTTCAATTAGATGTAACTAATGATGCATCAGTTACTGAAGCTGTTGCAGCAGTTGTGGAGAAAGAAGGAAAAATAGATGTCCTGATTAATAACGCTGGCTATGGAGTTATGGGACCAGCAGAGACAGTTAGCATGGAACAAGCAAAAGCAGAGTTTGATGTTAACTTCTTTGGCTTGCTAAGAGTTACGCAAGCTGTGCTGCCTCATATGAGAGAGCAGCAATCTGGCCATATTATTAACATTAGCAGTATTGCAGGCATAAGAGCAATGCCTACTTCTGACTTGTATAATGCTTCTAAGTTTGCAGTTGAAGGGCTTACAGAGGCAATGGCGCCTACACTTGCAGTAGCAGGGATTAAAATGACTCTTATTGAGCCAGGTCCTGTAGATACGGATTTTATTGGAAGGTCTCTTCAGCTTGGAGAAAAATTGCAGAATGTTGAAGTTTATAGAAAAATAACTGAAAAGATTAGTGCAAGAAGAACTGAAATGTTTAAACATTCCCAGAAGCCTGAAGAAATTGCAGCTTTGATAAACGAAGCTATAACTTCCGAAAAACCTGATTTTAGATATCAAACCAGTGAAGCTGTAAAAGAAATGGCACGTGCGAAACTTGTTGACTTAACAGGAAATGAAATTATTGAGAAAAGCATTGAGGGACTGAGATGAGAGCATCTTACAAACAAAAATGCATTGTTTGCAGGAAAAATCATGCATTAGTTACCTGGAAGAACCGTGTTCCTGTGTGTGTAGAATGCAAGATGAGAGAGATTAACAAGCCAATTAAAGATAAAAAATTCAAAAAAATGTTTGATATTGATAACGCTTTATATGAAAAATCAGGCTTTCTTAGAAACATAAAGTCAAGCTATCTTCGATTTGGAGAGCTTTCTGAAAAACAAATAGAAATGTTCAAAAAAGTAGTGGAAGAAGTTAAAAAAAAGAAAGATAAAACTAGCGATAACGAAATATAAGGCTTTTTTCTGAAAACATGTTTTTAAGCTTGAATTTTTTATTTACAACTTCAGGAACTGTCATGTAGGAAACTAAAAGCTTTCCTGTTTTTGAAGAATTTATCAGGCCTTTTTTTGCAGCAGTCAAAGCAAGAGTAGTTATTGCTTTTATGCACGGATTGTAAGCTTTTCCTGTGGTTGCGTCAAGGCCTGAAGGCAAATCAATTGACAAAATTGGAAGTTTTGAATTATTTGCTGAAGTTATTAATTTTGCAAACTTGCCGCGAGGATTGCCATTGATGTTATAGCCAAGAAGACCGTCAATGATTAAACTGTATTTTTTAAAATTTACATTTTTAGTTTCCTTAACCCCAATTCTTTTGAGTATTTTCCATTGGTGAAGAGGCATTGGTTTTAATTTATTAGTGGAAGTAGCAAAAACAACATCAACCTTGTATTTCCAGTTAAGAAGATGCCTTGCAGCTACCAAGCCATCACCGCCATTATTGCCAGTGCCGCTTAAGATTAGAATTTTCTTTTTTTTGTCATTCTTGATCATTGTAGTGGCTGTAACTGCTGTAAATAACCCTGCCAGTTCCATCATCCTTGGAACATCTATGCCAAGCTTAATCATTGCTTTGTCAAGCAAAGCCATTTCTTTTTTTGTAAGGGCTTTCATTTCAGGTATTAACGCTAGCTTTCTTTAATAAGCTTTTTACCTCTTCATCGCTGACCTGTTCAAAGTTGCGGTAAAACTCACCAACAGCCATAAAATGTGAAGGAGTATCTATTATTACTAACTCGTCTACTTTTTTTCTTAGCCTTTCTAAACTATCGTGAGGACCTACAGGAACTGCTGCTATAACTTTTTTTGGTTTTTTGCTTTTTACAAAATCAATTGCCGCAAAAAAGGTATGGCCGGTTGCTATTCCATCATCAGTAACTATTACTGTTTTATTTTTTATTTCTGGAAATTCTGGCTTGCCAGTTAATTCAGAATAACGATTTGTTATTGCTGTTTTTAGTTTGTCAATTTCTTCCTTAATATAGCTGTCGCTTATTCCCTGCACCTCAATTAGCTGTTTATCTAGACTAACCAAATCATTGCAAATTGCGCCTATTGCAAGCTCAGGCTGGCCTGGGTAAGGCACTTTTTTTGAGATGACAATGTCCAACCGGCATTCTATCTGCTTTGCAAGAGCATAGCCAACCTCAACGCCGCCTCTGGGAATGGAAAGCACAAAAGCCTTTTTTTTGTATTTTGAAAGCTTATCAGCAAGCATCCTTCCAGCTTCAAATCTGTCGTTGAATACCATGAAATTAGTATAATTTCTGATTTTATAAAATTTTAGTGAAATACGTAATGTTTAAAAAGCGCCATTACCTAGTGTAATCGTGGCTAAAAAGGGCAAGAAGAAGCTTGTAATGCGCAAAGATTACTTTGGTGTTGGTGCGCTTTCTTTGTTTGTTGGTGGTGTGTTTTTCGTACTAACTGTGCTGACTACTGCTACTTTTTTTAGATTTTTTATAGTAGGATTCTTCGTTATACTTGGTTTGATAGACCTTATTCTATATGCTATATTTAAGGAAAGATAAGCTGATACTACAGTAATCTTTATAAACCACTGTTAAACTCGATTAATAATATGGCACGTATGTATTCCAAGAAACGAGGAAGAGCAGGCTCAACAAAGCCTCTAAGAAAGACAAAGCAAACTTGGGTTAGATATAAGGCTAAAGAGGTTGAATTATTAATAGGAAAACTCGCAAAAGAAGGCAAAACCTCATCTCAAATAGGAATAATTCTTCGAGACACTTACGGAGTGCCTTCTGTAAAACTTCTTACGAAAAAGAGCGCTTATCAGATAATGAAAGAAAAAGGAGCTTCTCAAACTATTCCTGAAGATTTGATAGCGCTGATAAGAAAAAATATCAGCCTTAAAAAGCATCTTGAAAGCAACAAACAAGACAAAACAGCAGGGCACGGCCTTGAATTAACAGAATCCCACATAAGACGGCTAGTAAAGTACTACAAAAGAACAAAGAAACTGGCTGCTGACTGGAAATACGATCCTACAAAGATTAAGTTGCTGTTAGAGTAAGCTTCTTTCTTAATCTGTTGCATAACCTTTAAATAATCGCATCTTTTTTAAGAGGTTATAAATTTCTGCAAGTGATTTGATGGACAAATATGAAGAGTTTCAGCAATTGGTGAATTCAGCTGTAAAAGAATTCAAACTCTTAAATAAAAACGAAATAATACGGGTAGTTTCTCACCTTGATGCAGACGGCTTGAGCAGTGCTGCAGTGCTGATAAAAGCATTAAACAAAGATAACAGAAGATATTCGTTATCAACAGTACACCAGCTTGATGAAGAAGTTATAAAACAGATTGTGAACGAACCTTACAACTGCATTTTCTTTACAGACTTGGGCTCAGGCCAGTTTAAGTTAATTAAAAAATACCTTGCACAAAAAAAAGTTTTCATTTTAGACCACCACCAGTTGGAAGACGAGCATGCAGCAGAAAACATAGTTCATGTTAACCCGCATATCTTTGAAATAAACGGCTCTAAAGAAATCTCAGGATCTGGCGTTACTTATCTTTTTGCAAAAGCTCTAAACAAGGATAATGTTAACTTAGCTCATATAGCAATAATGGGTGCGGTTGGAGATATGCAGGAAGATAAAGGATTTGAAAAACTAAACGCAGAAATACTTGAGGATGCGAAAAAGACAGGCAATATAAAAGTAATAACAGGACTGCGGGTTTTTGGAGCCCAGACAAAACCTTTGCATAAAGTTATCGAGCAAAGCAGTGAATATCCTATTCCTGGAGTTACAGGAAATGAATCTGCATCTATAATGTTCCTGCAGCAGCTTGGAATAACTTTGAGAAAAGAAGGTGGATGGAAAAAGCTTATTGATTTGACAGATGATGAACTGCAAAAATTATCTACTGCAATAATATTAAAGCGGCTTGATGAAGAAAACCCTGAAGCAGTATTAGGGCCTGTCTATATCCTTGAAAATGAGAAGAAAGAATCTCCGCTAAGAGACATCAAAGAGTTTGCTACACTGCTTAATGCCTGCGGAAGGCTTGGAAAAGCATCAATAGGAATAGGAGCCTGCCTTGGAATTGAAAAGATTAAAGAAAAAGCCATAAAGACAAGAGATGCTTACAAGCGTGAGATATCAAATGCAATGAAATGGTATAAAACTACGAAAGAAACAATAAATGGAAAAGGGTATGTTATAATAAATGCTGAAGATAAAATAATGCCTACTATCATTGGAACTCTTGCTTCTATAATCTCAAAATCAGGCGAAATTGAAGAAGGCAAATTAATTCTTTCAATGGCTCAGATGATAAACGGCAAAACAAAAGTAAGCCTTAGAATAAGCGGTAATGGAAATAAACTTAATTTGCGTGAAATAATAGCAAAAATAGTTGAGCCTGTTGAAGGCCAGGCAGGCGGCCACCACCAGGCAGCAGGCGCATTAATAGATACAGAACGCGAGCCAGAGTTTATTGAAACTGCAAAACGAGTTCTAGAAATGCAGGCTATGGAAGAGCATGTTGTTTAACTAATTAAAAAATAAAAGAATAAGTGTCTCTTAGCAGCTTTAATCCTGTGCTAGGCTGTATACTGACTTGAGCGCTACTATGAGTGCTGCTGGTATTACAAATGTTAAGACTGACAGCAATACTCCTTCCAAGTAAGCTCCTATTAATGGTATTTGTCCTAGTACAGCTCCACCAAGGGAAGTTATAATAACCAAAGAAACCGTTGACATCAAAAAGTGGTTTGTTTCTTTTAAAGTAACATTCATTAAACCTACCACTATACCTAGTGCTATAAGAACAGAACTTAAAATCGCATTCAAACCACCAGGGTAAACCATACCGCCAACAATAGCAACACCTGCACCTAACACAAAAAGCAAGCTACCAAGCTGATTACCACTCTTTTTAGCCATAAAAACACCTCTTTTTGATACTTATATCAGTATTATCGATTAAATCGTTTTTAAAACTTTCGGAAATTTGACGCATTTCCGAAATTCCAAAAAACGAAGTTTTTTGATAGCTATCGAAAATCCGAGATTTTCGGAGCTCCAAAAGCAAAGCTTTTGATAGCTTTCTATTTCTAACTATGCGCAATTAGGAACAGAAACGAAAATTATTTAAACAAGTGTTAAATATATTTAACATATGTTAAAATTAATTAAAGATTTGACGCCTTTTTTTGAAGATTGCTACAGAAGAATTAATGTAAGAGAATATGCTAAGATTATGAGTATATCTCCTCCAACAGCTTCTAAGCTTCTAGCATTCTATGTTACGGAAGACATATTACTTAGCGAAAGATATAGGAATTATATTCTTTTTTACGCTGATAAGGAAAGCAAGGATTTAATAGCTTTGTCGAGAATATATTGGGCTTACAGGCTAAAAGAGCTTTTAGATTTTATGGAATCAAAACTTAATAGCCCAACAATAATCTTGTTCGGTTCTCTTTCTAAAGCAGAAGCTAAGATGGATTCTGATGCGGATTTGGTTATATTTTCTCATAAAAAAGTCTTGAACCTTGAGAATTTTGAAAAAAAACTGAAAAGAAAGATACAATTATTTTGGTTTAAATCATTGAAAGATGTACAAGACTCAAATCTCACAAATAGCATCATAAATGGTTATGTTCTAAGAGGGAGGCTATCTTTTTAAAATGGACTGGCAAGAATGTTGCGATAAAAGAATAGCAAAAGATGTGAAGCTGGATTTGCCCTTAATCGCTTCTTTAATAAAGTCAAGTGCAAACAAAATGAAATCTGAAAATAGTCTTATGATAAGTGAAATCACAGCAGCGTCAAAGCTTTCCTTGGCTTATGATTCACTTCGCGAGCTGTTAGAAGCCTCAGCACTTAAAAAAGGATATAAAATTTACAATCACGAATGCTACACTGCTTTTCTCAAGGAAGTAATAGGAGAAAGTGTTAAAGGAGATGAGTTCGACGAAATAAGAAAAGTAAGAAATGCAGTAAACTATTATGGAAAAAGCATATCAACAGAAGAAACTACAGACATAATACTAAAAATAAAAAATCTCAGAAACTTTGTGAATAGTTTGTTGAAATAATTATGGCTAATAATTACTCTCGAAAGAGTGTTAAAGCTTTATCTGAATATTGCTTCTATATTCCTGTTTTTTCTATGCTGCCTTTTGATATTAAAATTATCTATTCAAATTATTTTCGATAAAAATCGAAATATTTATAAATGATGTATATTACTAACGAAATATGAAAAAAACTGAGCTTATATACCGTGCAATTTTGCAAAGCGTAGAAAACAAAACTGTGTTAACTCAGCTTGAATTAGCTAAAGCCTTAGAGATTTCTCTAAGTACTGTTAACAACGCATTGTTGCCATTACGGAAAATGGGAGCAATAAAGGTTAATAGAAGAAATTTTCACGTGATAAATGTAAAGAAAATACTGTATTACTGGGCAAGTGTTAGAAATCTTGAAAAAGATATCATCTACAAAACTAGGGCAGAAGGAATCGTCTCAGAAATAGAAAAACAAATGCCTCCAAACGTTGTGTTTGCAGCTTATACAGCCTATAAATTCAAGTTTAAGGATGTAGCAGCAGACTATTCTGAAGTTTATGTTTACTGCAATGATGCAGATTTAAAGGAATTGATAAAAAGGTTTCCTAAAAACAACAACAACCCAAATTTGTTTGTACTCAAGAAAGACTTTAAAGATAAGAAAGTGTCTGCTGCTCAGATTTTTGTTGACTTGTGGAATGTGAAAGAATGGTATGCGAGCGATTTCATAAAAGCTTTGGAGGAAAAATGGAGTATTGGCATGACTTGACAACAGAAAAAAGCTGGAAACTTCTGCAAGAACTCCAGTCACCCCAACCGCCATTCACAGGAAAACATTCAATTTGAGCTTCTACTTGTTCAGACTGGTTTGAAAAGAAGATTAAGTTTACTAATGCAAATAAGACTAACACTATTCCGATAGTTTTATGCATTCTTTTTCTACCTACCATTCAATACCTTAACTTTAAAATTTATAAAGCTTTAGTCTTTTCTTTATTCACTCCCTTATCTCTGCATCATCAATTATTCCATCTGAATCAAGATCAATGCCTTCTACAACTTTTGCCATTATTTTGCGGTTATGAACATTGCCAGAAACTATTTCTTTGAAATGCTTGAGAAAAGCAACTATTGCTGCCCGAGTTCCTGAGTAGCGCTTTCCTGCAACCACTAATATTCCTTTTTCACTGTTGAACGGATTTTTTGCCTTAACTATTAACCCTGCTTCATCTGTTGGATATACAGTATTAGAAATATTGGATTTTATTGCCCACTGCTCTTCCTTAGCAAACCTTACCGGAAGTTTTGAATTTATTTGGCCCATAACTCTGTTGACAACAGGCCCTCCAATTATAATCAAATTATTATTTTTTAATTCTTCTTCCCTTACTTCTGTATCAAGCTTCACATATAACTGGGGAACGTAATTAAGAAAAGTTCCAATGAACAAAGCCAAGTCCATTCCGTAATAACCATCACGAGACCTTGCTTTCTCAGGACCATGAGGGTCAGGGCTTCCAACAACGATTAAAGCATCAAGCTTTCCATTTTTAATTAACGGCTGCAAAAAATCCGAGTCAGATTTCAACTGGAATACTTTCTGAGTTTCCTCAAGCTTCTTGAATTTGATTACAACAGCAGGCTTTTCAACAGAATAATAACGAGCTACAGCTCCTTGCTTTCCTTCTTCTTTTACAACTTTCACTATGCCTGCTTTCTCGAGGTTGCGTATGTGATAATATACTTTTTGCTCATGCACTTTAAGTTCTTTAGCAAGCTCAATTGGGTACATTGGCTTTTCAGTAAGAAGTTTTATTATTTTAACAGCTAGCTCAGAACTTATGCTTTTAGCTTCTCTTGCATCAATCTCACAGGCAGGAAGCGAAAAAACGCCTTCTTTTTGTTTTTCAACTACAAACACAGTAGCCACTCTAAATTGTTTAATAAGTGTATTAAAAAAAGAATTATAATAGTTGCTTATTTAATGTTTTCTCTTTTGGTAAGCATTATGGATTATTTAATAGAGGTTTTAAAAAAAGAATTGTAATGGTGTTATATTCTCAAACACAATGTTTTTATACATGTTTCTTTAGAGTGAGGGCATGAATAAGCAGCTTTTAATTGGATTTGTAGCTGTTCTGATGCTTCTGGCACTTCCATATGCGTTTGCTGATGATGGGCACGATGGCTCTTCTGACAGTGGTTCTGATACAGAACGTAAATCAAACATTGATAATTTGAGAGATGCTGATAAAAGAGTAGGTGAACTTAGAACCAAGTCAGAAACAAAGACAAAGGAATTGATACGTGATGCTTCAGGAAAAGTTGTTGGAAAGAGAAAAACAGAAATTAAAAGCGAAGTAAGAATAAGAGAAGCGAGAAAAAGAGTAGATAAAGTAGATAAAAATAGTGTTATTGAGAGAAAAGCATTTACAAAATTAAAAGAAGAAGAAAAAATCAAGTTTAAAAAATTACATGGAGATAAGCTAGGAGTTGTATCTAGTTTAGAAACTGAACAAGTAAGTAAGCTAAAGGATATCAGAAGCGACAGACTTAGAATACTTGCTTCTAAGAAATCTGATGATTTGAAAAAATTAGCGCGGCTTAAAAAAACAGATTTTGAGAAAGTGGCTAAACTGGACAGGCACAGAATAAAAGAGTTTACTGACTTAGCTCCAGAAGAAGCAGAAGCCAGGTTAAAGAAAATCAGAGTTGTTAAAGCAAATGAAGACTTTAAGTTTAGGCCGTTAACTTTGGAAAAAGTAAAAACCGTAGCAAAATCTCATAAGAGACTGAAAGAAGTTGAAGTAAAGCTAAGAGAAAAGCATACAGAAAGAATAGACAAGCTCAAAGCAGTTAAGGAAAGAGTAAAAACTTGCAAAGAAAATTCAAATGCAGAGAACTGTGAAAAAGTAAACGAAGAAGCTTTAGACAGAGCAAAAGAAGCTGCTTTAAACATTATTGAGCGTTTAGTCAATCATATTGATAAAATTAAAGATAAACTTGAAGGTTCTCAGGATTTAACTGAAGCTGATGTTGCTGAAAAAATATCAAGATTAGATTCTTTGCTTGGAGAAGTTGATGAAATTAAAATTTCTATTGAAGCTGCAACAACAAAGCGAGAATTAAACGATGCTGTAAAAGATTTGAGAGCAATTGTTAACAAAATCAAAGTAAAAAGCAAAGCGTATTCGCAAGGCATTATAAGAGCGCATACTATTGGAATAATCCACAGGAGTGAAATAGCTGAAAAGAAACTGGATTGTTCACTCTCTGCTCTTGAAGATGAAGGGCTAGATATTGATGATGTGGATGCACAAGTCGATGAGTTTAGTGAACTTATACACTCTGCAAGAGATAACATTAAGGAAGCAAAAAATGTCTTTGACAAAGAAAGCGATGAAGCTGTAGAAGAATCTAAACTTCTAATATCATCTGCAAGAGATTCAGTTAAAGAAGCTCAGTCAAAACTTGTTGACATAAGAAAAACTATTGTTGACTTAGGAGGCACTATTTGTACTGAAGCCCAAGACATTGTTATTGAAGACGATGAAGAAGTTGAGGTAGAGGAAGAAGAAACTGAAGATGTTGAATCAGAAAATGAGGTTGTTGCACCATGAAACAAATATTAACAATACTTGGCGTTTTTTCAATAATCCTATTGATTGGCTGCGCAGTTCCTGAACTACAGATTACTGAGGAAGAATTAACTGATGCTGATATTGAAGCTATGACTGAACCTACTGCAGAACAGATAGAAGCAGACTTGGATACGAGTTCTCTTGATGAAATAGAAGGAGATTTGGATTTATTGATTCTTGAATGATTTTAGAATTAAAGAATTTTAAAGCATTGTTCTAATGTTGTCTAAATGTTCAGCTATGTCATTGCCTTTCTTTGTTAGAGCTAGAAGCTTTAGCCTGCCTTGCTTTTCAAAGTTAACAAGGCCTGCGCGTTCCATTTCCTGAAGAATTTTTACAACATGAGAGTAAGTGCAGTCAATTGATTTGGCTAAAGAAGATGCGTAAACCCCGCCTTTTGAGTTTCTTAAATCAACAAGCATCATAGCAGGCTTTTCGCGAAAAAAAACATTAAATATTTGAGCATTCTCCATTAATTCCAACCCCTTAACTCTAAACGTTATTTTTTAACATATATATAAATGTTTCTAAACACATGGTTTTTGATATAAGTTTATCGACGGGAAAATGCTTTATTTCCACATCTTAAGAGCATCTTCCTCTACAAAATGCAGCTCGCCAGGAACGATAAGACTATGTGGCTGCTTTCCAAAATCTTCTTTCAGCAAATCAGAAGCAATGCCGGATTTTATAACGAAATCATCGCTGCCGATTCTTGCAACGCCAACACAGAAAGTTTCTTTAGTAAATACGTTTTGATGTTTTCGTGATTCTATCTCAAGCAAAATGTTTATTGCTTCAGAAACTGTCATGAACTTATCTTGCTCAGGCTTTAAGTCAAGCATAACTAATGTGTGGAGTCCTAAAATTTTGTTTTGTTTTATCACTTCATAAGAAGTTTCAGGCCTGAAATTTTTGTCAGGGAAAGGAATTGAAGTGGTTTTCCCAAACTTATAAATTTGAAGCCCAGTAATTCCAATGGCTGTTAATATAGACGCGTTGTTTATTATCTTAAACCCAACACTTTCTTTTTTACATCTCAACATTAAATCAATGTGCGTTGTTGCGCCAAAAGGATCTCCAATAACAAGCAACGCAATATTTTTAGTTTTTGAGGAATTAACGAGTTCATCTGTCTGCTCTACAAACTTTCTGTCAACTATTGTTATCTTTTTGCCATAGTATTTTTCCAAATCAGAAATACTGCAGTTAATCAAACTGGTGTAGTTTTCCAAATAAACTTCATCGCAGCTTTTGATGGTTTCTAAGCCTTTTATTGTTATGTCTCTCTCATCATTCAAGCCAGTCCCAATTAAGTACAAAGTCATGGTAAAAGGAAACTATTGTGATTTTAAAAAGCTTACTTTACTGCTTACCACGATAAAATCTTGCAGCTTTTTCCGGAGAAACTGAGTTTACTGTAATGCCTGAGCTTAGCTCAATACCTGCCCATGTTGCCAGTCTTGGCGTTAATTCAATATGGAAGTGCATGTTTTTGTTAGCCGGAGAGTAATGGATATAATAATTGTAAGGCGCATTAATCTTTTTGAGTTTTTTCAAAGCTTTCAAAAGAATTGCTGAAAGGTCTTTTAATTCCTGCTCTGAAAAATCAGACAACTTCTTGTGATGTTTCTTTGGGAGAATCCATAGCTCGTAATTGAAACGCGAGGCATAAGGGGCAAAAGCAATTATGGATTTATTTTCAAAGCATTTTCTTGCAGATTTTTTTTCAATTGAAATCACTTTGCAATAATTGCATTTTCCATTAGCATATGCAGAAACCTCTTCTTTTATAACGGGGGGAAGAATGTTCATAGAAATAACCTGCGTGTGAGAATGCTTTAGCGAAGCTCCGCCTTCTCTTCCATGATTTTTAGCTACAACAACATATTTTACGTGTTTTTTCTTTTCCAGCTCACTTATTCGGTTATTGAATACTTTTAGCAACGTAATAATTTCTGTATTTTTTAAATCCCAAAGCTGCTTTTTGCTTGAAGGAGTTTCAGCTATTATTTCATGGCTGCCGTAAGCAGCTGCATGCGCAAGCTGATTTTTTTTCTTTACAGAAGGATTGCCAGCTTCCTCAACAGCCGGGAATTTGTTTGAGAACCACCGCATTTGCCATTTCTTGCCGCCTATTCTTCCGATTTCTTTTGGCGTAAGATGCTCATTTCCAGGGCAGAATAAACAAGTCTTAGAGCTGTAATCTTTTTTTACTAATTCAACAGGCCGTTTGCTTCTTCCTGGCGCTATTATTACCCAGCGCTCTAGAAAATAATCTTTCCTAAGTTCTGTCATTATAGTTTTACTTGAATAATCACTATATAAGCTTTTCTTACTATGCCTTATTTTTTCAATTCTTCAATAACTTCCATTACGCCAGAAGAAGAAGGATTACTTGTGACGTGGTCTGCGATTACTTTTAATTCTTTATCAGAGTTTGCAACTGCAACCCTATAACCAGGAACGTTAAATAAATCAATGTCATTTTTAGCATCCCCAACTATTATTGTTTTCTCAGGCTCAATGTTAAGATGAGTTAAAGCAATTTTTGTCCCAATTCCTTTATCAACTCCGCTGGGAAGTATCATAATCTGGTCCACGTTTGATTTGTAAGTGAGTCTTTTGTTGAATGACCTAAGAAGGTTTTTTACTTTGCTTAGGTCGTTAATTGATACGCTGATGATATTAAGCCCTAAATCAGCTTTTATTCCAGCATCTGCAATTATTTTTGCAGCTTCCTTAACTGTATTTGACGCAAAAGTTATAAGCTGGTCTTTTCTCGGGAAATAAATAGCAGCACCATTCTCTGAAACAATGCACTGCCACACTGGATGATTTTTGTAAAGCTTGTGTGCATACTCAAATGACCTTCCTGTTACAAGTATAAGCGGCTTCTTAAGAGCTTTCATTTTCTTGATTAACTCTTCATTAACTTCTCCAGGATTATCAGTTATAGTACGGTCAAAATCTGTTATCAAAGCCTTAACATCATCTAATTTCATCATATGCAGACCCCATTCGCTTTTCTGTCTGAGAATATTATGATACAGCTTAATGTGATCTTCAACATTCCTTCTCATCATAAATTTTTCCTGGATTATTTTCAAGCTTCCCTCTCCCATTTCTTTGTTTAGTTTTGGATCTTGTAAAAGTTTGACCAAAGCATCAGAAGTTTCTTCTATGTTGTTCACTCCAACAAGAAAACCATTTACACCATTCTGGATTTGATTTGCTATGCCTCCTGCATTTGTGCCGACTACAGGCTTGCCGCAGCTCATTGCTTCTGTTACTGCAAGGCCAAAGCCTTCTGCTTTAGAAGTCAAAGCAGCTACGTCTGCAGAACTGTAAACAGAAGGAAGATTTTCATAACGAATTGTTCCTGTGAATACAACGTATTTTTCTAAATTTAAATCCTTTACAAGGTTATGCACCGCATCTTCATATTTTTTGCGTATGTTAGAAATCTTGCTTGTTAAGGATTTTCCTCCTATGAAAACAAGTTTTGCGTTTGGAACCTTATTTAATATCAATGGCAAGGCTTTTATCAGTTGTTCGTGGCTGCTTTTTATATCGATGCGCTGTGTGCAAAGAATTATTTTTGAATTCTCAAGCCCAAATTTTTTCTTAAATTCCAAGTCTGGCTGCGCAGGCTTGAAAATTTCTGTGTTTGCAAGCGGAAAAAGAAGCGATGTTTTTTCTCTTGGAAGTCCTGCTTTAACAGCATTTTCAATGTATTCCCGGGATGAGAAAACAACACGGTCATATTCCATCATTTGATTGATTAAGAATTCTTTCAGATGACTTGACATGTTCTCAAGAAAAGGAATGTGCCATCTGAGAAGCAAAGGTGTTCCACGTGGAACTCCTTTATACAAATATAAAAGTTGAAAATCGTGAATGTCCACTATTTCTGCAGGCTCTTTTTCAAGCAGCTCGTCAAGCTGCTTTGCAATTGCCTCATTTATTTCATGGTATTCCTTAAATCCAGGCATCTTGCTTGCTTCTTTATCAAAGCCTCCAAAACCATGGCAGGCATCCCACACGCTTTCCTTGAATTTTATGAAGCTTTGCATGAGTTCCTGATTAATCGGCTCTTTAGGAACACGATACACGTTTATTCCTTTAACTTCTTCAAAGCTCTCTGCTCCTGAAGGCCTTAAGTGTATTTCAGCTACTTCATGGCCTCGTTTTTGCAGCTCTCTGCTAAGATTCAGCAAGTAAGTAGATACGCCTCCTATGTTTGGATAAAAAGACTGAGATGCAAAGAAAATTTTCATATTAAACAGGGAGAAAACAAACATATAAATATCCTTTGCTACAAAGTTAGTATATGCGTTACAAACTTAAAGATTATGAGCAGTTTGCAGGCAAAGGCTTTACTGAGAAAATACACGAATTGGCAAAACCTCTTGAACATAAACATATTGCTCATTTGAATTCAACTTATTATGGCGGAGGCGTAGCAGAGATATTGAACAGTTTGGTTATGCTTCTTAACGATGTTGGCATAATTACAGGCTGGCGCCTTATAAAAGGAGATAAAGATTTCTTTGACGTTACTAAACAAATTCACAATGCTTTGCAAGGCGAGCATGAACATTTTTCAAATTCAGAAAAATCAATATACATAAACACTAACCACGCTAACTCTGTTTTCACACACTTAGACCGTCATGAACTGGTGTTTGTTCACGACCCGCAGCCGCTTCCAATGATACATTTCTATAAGAAAAAATGTCCCTGGATATGGCGATGCCATATAGACATTTCTAATCCAACTCACGGCATTTGGAGTTACTTAAAAAAATTTGTAGTTAAGTATGATGCAGCAGTTTTCTCTGTAGAAAAATTCAAGCAAAAACTGCCACTACCGCAGCACATAATCCCTCCAGCTATTGACCCGTTAAGCAGCAAAAACGTAGATATGAAAGAAAGCGCAATAAACAAGCAACTCAAGAAATTTGACATACCTACTGACAAGCCAATCATAGCCCAAATTTCAAGATTTGACCGATGGAAAGACCCCTGGGGAGTAATCGATGCTTACCATCTAATAAAGAAGAAGTTTGACTGCAGACTAGTGCTGCTTGGAGCAGTGGCATCTGATGACCCTGAAGGCGACAAAATATATGAAGGAATTATAGAAAAAGCAGCTTCAAATGACAATATTCATGTTATAAGCTTTCAAAGCGACATGCTGGTTAATGCCCTACAGCGAGCATCATCTTTGATTATTCAGAATTCAATAAGAGAAGGGTTTGGATTAACCGTAGCTGAAGCATTATGGAAAGGAACGCCTGTTCTAACAAGAAGGGTAGGAGGGATTCCTTTGCAAGTGAAGAATGGCTATAACGGCTATTTTGCAACGGATTTGCATGACTTCTCGAATAAAGCTGTAAAGCTTTTGAAAAACAAAAAGCTGGCTAAGAAAATGGGAGCAAACGGACGAGAGCATGTACGGAAAAACTTCCTGATAACAAGACTTCTCGAGGACCATCTGAAACTTTACAAAAATGTTCTGAAACTCTAGTTAAACATATGCTTTGTGATGCAAAAAAGAAAAGTATAAATACAGTAGTAACAAAAACAAAGCAGAATGGTAAAAGCGCCTAAGAAAGCAGTTACTGCAAAGCAGTTTTTGCATGCATACTTGGCAATGGAGCGTCCGAACACAACTCACTTATTCTATACAAAAGGAGTGCTTGACTTTTTAGTAGGAATGATAATAGGAATAGTTATTGGAATAATAATAGCAGCTTACGTATAAATCAAATTCTAAGTTATTGTGACTCTTCTGGAGATGCTTGCCTCGTCGAACTGGCTAGGTGGGTCTGCTCTCACAAAAAAGTCTTCAAAATCAGTTGCAACGCCTGTTGCAGTAATAGTCCAGGATAAACTGCACGTATCTCCGTTATTAAGGTTTCCGCAAAGCTTTGAATTCAAAGGTGTTGTGAATTTTGCTCCAACAGCTCCGGTAAGAGGAACAGCCTCACCGCTCATATACCTTGCTTCCATAAACACATCGCCGCAATCTGCATTAGGATTGCCTACACAGACTGCGTCAGCAGTAAGTGTAAAATCATTCCCTTGAGCTACTGGTATGTCTGAAGCAGGCAATTCAAGAAGGACAGATACGCCTTCTAAATTTACCCCAACAAAATCATCTTGTTTCTCAATGAAATTATCCCCTAACCTGAAACTTCCAATAATGTTTTCCGGCAACAGTCTTATTGTGCTGTACTCTCCTCCACTAATATCTAACATTACTATTGCCATTGTGAAATTGGCTGTATCAGTTCCTCCTGAACTTGTCTTTAAGTTTGATTTGTTGTGGAAGGAAAGCTTGTATGATTTTCCGTCAAGGCTAAAAGGCAAAGCAAACATTCTGCTATACCCATTTTTAGCGTTTACTGCCATGGTTAACTCTGATTCTATAACATCAGCCAAGTCTTCAGCCACTTCTTTATCGCGGTCATCAGTTGCAGTAACAAGCTTGTCAGAGATAGCAGCAAGAAAAGCTATCAAGAAAAGTGTCATGAATGCTATTATGAGAGCTGCCTCGTTTGCAGCTTGTGCTTTCTTCATTTTACCTCCTTTGATATGTTTAACTAATACAGATATTTAAAATTATGGGAGAGATAGAGTAAATACTGTAATTAAGGCAACTCTAAATCATGAGCATCATACCTGTGCAATAAGTTTCCATCTTTTCCGTCAAAGATTTGCAGTTCGTCAACCAGCACAAACCACGTTCCTTCAAGCTTTTGATGTTCAACAGGCTCATCATCCCCAGACATACCAGTAACATATTCACCAACATTCAATCTAAAAGGGTTTTGAAGATAGTAATAGTGCTTTGGTTCTTGACCCTCCAACCTAAATACCGTATTTTTGAGAGTGCTCTGAGCTTCTGTAACCACACCTTCCAGTTCTATCATAGTTACAACGAATTTGTTTAACTTTAAGAATTTACCGTGCAGGAGTGCACAAAAACGTATACTAGAAGCTTTTTAATATATATTCTGCTGTGCAGAAATATTTATATAGTAGTTTCATTTAAAAATATAGAAATTGTGTGTGTTTTGTTGGCGCAAAACACGTTAATTGAGTTTGATTGAACAAATGCTTTTTGGCGAAAGCACGAATTCTAGAAGTAGCTATAGCATAACTACTTTATAAACTTTGTGGTTTTTTTAGTAAAATCATTGAAGGTAGTTGTGTTCTGGCGGATTGAAAACTAAACAAAAAAACCTAACGAGGGGTGGCAAAAAAATGGATTTTATCGTACAAGATGCATTAAAAAGTGCAGAACAGCAGCCAGAACTTAAGGCAGCAATTGGACAGGCAAACATAAAGGTTGCTGGAGTAGGAGGAGCAGGCAATAATATGGTAAGCTGGCTCCATAGAAAAGGCGTGAAAGGTGCTGAGATTATTGCTTGTAATACTGATAAGCAACATCTTGATATCAGCCATGCTGACCAGAAATTCATCATTGGCAAAGAATTAACACGTGGACTTGGTTGCGGAGGTTTTCCTGAAAAAGGTGCTGAAGCAGCTAAAGAAACAATGCAAGAGATAAAAGAAGCCATGAAAGAGTCAGACATGGTTTTTGTATGCGCAGGAATGGGCGGCGGTACAGGAACAGGAGCTGCTCCTGTAGTTGCGAAAGTTGCAAAAGAAAACAATGCAATAGTAATAGGAACTGTTACTATGCCTTTCAAAATAGAAAGAGCAAGAATAGACAAGGCAGAATTTGGATTGCAACAATTAAGGCAAGTTTGCGATACAGTAATTGTTATTGATAACAACAGGCTAGTGCAAATAGCTGGAAACCTTCCGATACAACAGGCATTTGCAGTTGCAAACGAACTAATTGCAACTATGATAAAAGGAATTGTTGAAACAATAGCTGTTCCTTCGCTTGTAAACCTGGACTATGCAGATGTTAAAGCTATCATGACCAATGGTGGAGTAGCTGCAATAGGAGTAGGAGCTTCAGACACTAACAGCAAAGTTGAAGAAGCAGTGCAAGGCGCACTAAGCAACCCATTGCTTGACATAAACTACAAAGGAGCTTCTGGCGCTTTAATACATGTGAGCGGAGGACCTGACCTGACACTTGATGAGATAAACAAGATTGGAGAGCTAGTGACTGAAAGCCTGGATGATGACGCAAACGTTATCTGGGGCGCAAGAATCTCTGATGAAATGAAAGGGAAAATAACAGTGATGACAATCATCACTGGTGTAAGCAGTCCATGGATCTTAGGAAGCGGCACAAACGAAAACAAAGCAGGAGTACCTGCTAAAACCGTGGTGGACAGCGACCTGGGCATAGAGATTGTATCATGATCACCGTTTAGGTGAGTTTCTTTGCCTTCATTTTACCACCCCCAACAAACAAAGTGAAGGCAAATAATTTGCCCTGCCTTCAAAAGCGGGGCATTTTTTTATTTTTTAGAAGCAGTAATCTTTTCAAACAACTTTTCTTCATTAACTTCAACATCTAATTTCCTAAAGAATTCGCCAACATTGTGGACATCTCGCTTTAGCATTTCTTTTGCGTGAGGAGCTCGGAGTGGAGATGCCTGAGAGAAGTCAATCAGCACAGGCTTTTCGTTGTGGTTGAGAATATTGAACTTTGACAAATCGCCGTGAACAAAGCCAGCTTTGTAGTATTTTTTCATGTTGTCAATTATTTTGTCAAGGAATTCTTTTGGCTGTTTTGGTATGTTGTCTTTCATTTTCTGGGCAGGCTGTTCGTCTCCCACTAAGCTCATTACCAATATGTTTTTCATAAAAGCTATGGGAAGCGGAGCTTTAACCAATGCTTTTCTTGCAGCCATTAAATTACGGTATTCTCTCTGTGCCCATGAAAAAATAATCTCGCGACGTTTCTTTGCTAAATTTTCATATCTTGGATCCGGCTTTATATATTCGTACATGCGCTTGAAGTCTGCTGTTTCCAGACGGTAAATTTTGATGATAACTCTTTCGTCTCCTTTTTGTGCAGAGAAAACATTTGCTTCCTTTCCAATTGAAACAGGGCTTAAAGTTTCCTCTTCAAAAAAGTCCTTGCTGCTGAGAACGAATAGATTCCTGATAGTAAAGCGGTCAAACACGTTTTCCTGTGTCTTAAAGCGCTCTCTGAATTTTTTGGCCATAGAGACAATAACTGCAACTATGTTTATAAAACTTTATAAAAAGAATAATTGCTTCTAAAAAACACATGGAAGAGATAAAACTGATATTAGTTAGTAATAGTGGCAGATTTATGTATGTTAGAGATCTTAAACAGGATTACCACTGCCAATTTGGATTAGTTACGAAAGATGATTTGAAGAAGATAAAAAAAAGTGGCAGTGTGAAAACAAATACTGGTGTTGAGCTTCAAGCATTTGCTCCTGGTTTTATTGATGTTTATAGAAAAATAAAGCGTGCACCGCAAATAATCCCTCTCAAAGACATGGGTAGCATTGTTTCTGAAACAGGAATAAGCAAAGAAAGTATTGTGGTTGATGCTGGCTCTGGTTCAGGAGCATTAGCGCTGTTCCTTGCTAACATTGCAAAAAAAGTAGTGAGTTATGAGATAAGAAAAGATTTTGCAGATATTGCTGCTGAAAACGTCAAGTTTCTTAAATTAAAAAATATTGAAATAAAAAACAAAGACATTTACAAAAGTATCGATGAGAAAAATGTTGATGTTGTTACTTTAGACTTGCCAGAGCCATGGAAAGCTCTGGAAGCAGCTAACAAAGCGTTGAAGACAGGAGGCTTTATTGTTTCTTATTCTCCAACAATACCTCAGGTTTCTGACTTTATTAAAGCATTAACAGGTAATTTTCTGCATCTGAAAACAATAGAAATAATCCAAAGAGAATGGGAATTCAATGAACGTGTTATCCGCCCAAAATCTCAACCAATAGGACATTCAGGATTTCTTACGTTTGTTAGAAAGATTAATCAAACTTAACTATTGTATCATTTATCAACAAATCCTTGACAATTGCATTGCAGGAAGAATCCACAACTACAATAACAGAAAGATTTTGCCTAGAGCGTTCTATTGGCCTGCCTTCGCCTTCTGGAACAAAGTAGCTTTCTATTCCCCAAGTTGCGCTAACACGATTCGAGCGGCTTTGAATGATTTCTCCTTTTAAGCAAACCTGATTTTCATTTAAAGAAGGCTTGGTTTTGCTGACAGAGTCAACTGTCCAAAACTTTTCTTTTTTTGAGAGAGAAGCGTATATATTTTCTTGCCTTTCAAATTGCATATCTCCAAGAGTTTCATTGTCAATTGTAGAAATTGAATAACTTAGTATTACATAATCTCCTCTGAATAAGTCTCTTGGGTCAACAGGAGCAGTATCAAGTAAAATTTCCTCTCCTGTGCTGACTGTGTATAGTTTTGAACCTAAGAAAAGCAGTAAAACAATGGCAGGTACTAAGCCAAACAACAGAGGAACATATTTTTTATTCATTTGCATCCATATTTCTAATTAATTCACGGCGCTTCTTTTCAAGATATACAGCGCCTGCAATTAAGAATATGCCTCCCAGTATCAAAGCAATAGATCTTGGAAGGAATCTGTACGCAGTGTTCAGGTATATGTGCGCAAGCCCAATAACAAAGAAAAATATTCCTATGTTAACAAAAGGCGTTATTCCCTTATAATAGCCTACTAAAATTGTTCCAATAGCAACAACAAACAGGAGAAGAGTGAAAAGAATGAACATTGAGGTTAAAAAGCCTTCTGATGGCTGGAGATATGAGTTTCTGTATGGTGATGTAACTTCGCTCATGAAATTGTCTTTTAGAAAACTTACTACTGTTATAACAGCAAAGCCGAAAAATGAAACAAGCAACAGCAAAAATTCATACATTCCTGCTTTTTTGGAACGGTTAGAAACAAGAACACCTACAATTGAGCCTATGCTGGTTATGACAAAAATTGCAAATATTGCTGAAGCAAAGAAACTTCCAAAAAGATCTGTAGAAGGCATTCTGTAACCTATTTCCAAACTGAAGAAAAAGAATGAGAACAATATGTAAATTAAACCAACTGTCTGATAAATTATGCTGAATTTAGCAAACTTCTCAAACATTTTGTGAAGCTGCCCTGCGCCGTATAAACTAATTCCGAACGCAAGGAATATCAGCATTGTTGAGAAGAAATTTGCATTGAAGTAACCGCCTAATTCTGCACGCATCCAACCTGCAAAAGTAAGTATGGAAATAACAAGGATTGGATTTGAAGACAATGCATAACTTAAAGGAGCAATTGCTAAAAACCATAAGAGTATTAAGAAGCTGCTGTTAGCAGGAACATTATATATCTGCGCAGTTAGGAATATAGTGGCTCCTACAAAAAGTGAAGCTAAAAGCAAGAGTGATTCTCCAACAGCCGGATAATTAGGCTTATCAAACTTTAATTTCCAACCAGCAAAATAAGTTGCAGATGTTGTTCCAAAAAGCAAGATTATTTTTGCAAAGTCAGGAATAGCTCTCCAGTTTGAAGCTACAAAAAGAATAACACCAATACCAACAAGAATCGCACCCAAGGTAGAAATTACAGCAATTGTTTTAGAGCTTCTATGATGATGATGATGATCTTCTTCTGCTTCATATTCAACTTTTTGCGTTTTCTTTGGAGTCTTAGGCGCTTTTGCAAGGTCATACTTTGCTAAGATACGCTCTGCCTGATAGTCTTCTATAATCCCTTCTTTTTTCCAAGAATTAACTTCTTTCTTAAAATCAGGTGTATTGCTCATATAATGCTTAATAACTCTGCGTGTTTTAAATATTTAACTAAATAACATCTTTCTTAACAATCTCTCCTGGAAGAGTTGTTTTTCCTGGCCAGATTTTCCTGCCTGGATATATAGAAGTCCGGATGCCTGTCTTTACGTTATCAGCAATTACTGTTCCAAATTTGCGCCTGCCGCTGCTAATAAGCTTCCCCTTTACTATTGAATCAATCTTTTTTTCATCATGCCTAAGATTTGCTACAATAAACCCTGCAGCAAGGTTAACATTCTCCCCAATCACAGAATCGCCTAAATAGCTTAAGTGACCTATCTGAGTGTTGTCCATGACTATTGAATTTTTTACCTCAACAGAATTTCCAACCCTGCAATTGTTTCCAATTGAAGTAAAAGGCCTAATGTAACAGTTTGGGCCGATATCGCAGTGCTCTCCAATAACAACAGGGCCTTCAATGTATGTTCCAGCTCTTAAGAGAGTGTTCCTCCCAACAACTACTTTTCCTTTAATTGTAACGCCTTTCTCAACAGTTGCATACACATCCCCGCTTATTTCATCCAGTAATCTTTCATTTGCATACAGCAACGACCACGGATATGTTGTTGGCAGCCAAAAACCTGCTTCCTCAACAACAACTTTTTCTTTTTTAGCAAATGTTTTGATTGCATCTGTAATCTCGTACTCTCCTCTGCTGCTTTTCTTAAGTTTCTTAGTAACTGAAAAGATTTTGTCATCCAATACGTAAAAGCCGGTGTTTGCATGGCCAGGAACACTTTTTTCAGGCTTTTCCACCATATCATGTAAGTAGCCTTCTTTAATCATCACATCACCAAAACTGCTTACATCTTTGACTTCTTTTACTAAAATACAATAATCGTGTTTTACGCATTTTTTTATATCTTCGTTATTGTACAAGTCATCTCCCATTAAGACAATAAACTTTCCAGAAATAATCTTTTCAACAGCTAACAACGCATCGCCGGTTCCATACTGCTTTTTTTGCTGAACAAACGTAAGCCTTATTCCGCCGTAAGTACTTCCCAAATAATCGCTTATTTGTTTTCCTTCATGTCCTATCACAATTACAGCTTCTGAAACAATGCCGTGCAGCTGTGAAAGAATATGCTCAATAATTGTTTTGTTTGCAATCTTCAGCAAAGACTTTGGCTTGCTTACAGTTAATGGGTGTGTTCTCGTTGACTTCCCTGCAGCTAAAATAACAGCTTTCATTTTACACCAATCTCTGATTTTACTGTTTCAACAATACTATCGGCAAGCTCTTTTATTATTTTTTCGTTTTCTCCTTCCACAAGTATGCGCATTTTATTTTCAGTTCCAGAATAACGTACAAAAACCCTGCCATTTTCCAGCCTGCTTTCAGCTTCTTTAATCTTTTCAGCAACAGCTGGTATGTCTTTTAACTCTTTTTTTTCATTGACAGCAACATTTACCAACAATTGCGGATATTTTTCAACAAAAGAAGCAAGTTCAGACAGCTTTTTCCCTTGCTCTTTCATTGAATTCAGTATCTGCACAGAAGCAATCACAGCATCAGCTGTTTTTGAAAATTCAGAAAAGATAACATGCCCTGAAGTTTCTCCGCCAATGCTGTAACTATTGTTGAACAATTCAGCACTTACGAACTTATCACCTGTTTTTGTCCTTACAGTTTTAACCCCGAGCTTTTGCATTGAGTTATCAAGACCACAATTGCTGTAGTTTGTAACAACTATTGTGTCTTTGTTTAACTTTCCGTTTTCCTTGAGATGAATAGCAGCAATAGCAATTAAAGAATCGCCTTCAACAATATTGCCTGTCTCATCAATCATAACAATTCTGTCAGCATCACCATCAAAAGCAACGCCAGCATCCAACTTATTTTCCTCAACAACTTTTTTTAGCTTTTGCGTGAACAAAGCACCGCAATCTTTGTTGATATTAAGGCCATCAGGCTCGTTGTTTATTATAGTTGCTTCAGCTTTTAGCTCGCTGAACAAATCCTTTATCAAATAAGAAGCAGAACCATTGCCAGTGTCAATTGCTACCTTCAATCCTGATAAATCACTGCCTTGAAGAGTGTCACCAACCATTGAAATGTAGTCTTGTTTTACATCTCTTAAGCGAAAAACACTGCCTGGCTCAGAAGATGCAAATTTTTTTGAAAAAAATATTTCTTCAAGCTGCGCTTCCAATTCTTCGTTAAACTTAAATCCATCTTTGGACATAAATTTGAAACCATTTTCATCAGCAGGATTATGAGAAGCAGAAATCATAACACCGCCATCGCATCCATGAAAACCGATTAAATAAGAAACTCCGTTAGTCGGAATTATTCCAAGAGGAACTGCATCTGCTCCTGCTGAAGTTATTCCTGCAATTAAAGCTTCCTCAAGCATTGCGCCAGAAAGCCTAGTATCCCTGCCAACCGCTATCTTAATTTTTTTGCTGTTATTGCCTTTTGCAATTAAAGTAACAAAAGCCTTTCCCAAATCCAAAGCTGTCTCTGCAGTGATTGGATATTGATTGGCTTTCCCCCTTATGCCATCTGTTCCGAATAGTTTCATTCTAAATTTTCTGCCCTAGCTTTGCCCAGTCATCAAGGAACTGTTTCAAGCCAGCATCAGTTAACGGATGCTTATACAATTGTTCTATTATTTTGAAAGGCACTGTTGCAATATCTGCCCCAAGCAATGCTGCCTGCTTAACATGGTCAGCATGTCTTACTGACGCAAACAAAATCTTTGTCTTAAAATCGTAATTGTCGTAAATCTCACGGATTTCTTCGACCATCTCTGAGCCGTCATGACCAATATCATCCAAGCGGCCTACAAACGGACTAATAATATACGCTCCTGCTTTTGCAGCAAGCAATGCCTGATTAGCAGAAAAACATAACGTAACATTAGCTCTGATTCCTTCTTTAGCAAGAGTTTTAACAGTTTTTAAACCGTCAGGAATCAAAGGTATCTTAACAACAACGTTTTTGTGAACTTTAGAAAGAACGCGAGCTTCTTCCACCATTTCATCGTAACTTGTTGCAATAACTTCTGCAGAAACATCTCCATTGACAATCTCGCAAATTTCCTTTACAATTGCTTTGAAATCTTTACCTTTATCCTTCTCTTTAGCTACAAGGCTGGGATTAGTTGTTACTCCATCAATAATACCCCAATTGTTTGCCTGCTTTATTTCATCTATGTTTGCTGTGTCAATAAATATTTCCATTTTTATCATCCCCAACTTGTTTTTTTATTTTTAAAACTCATCAATACTTATTTCACTAAGACTATTAACAATTTTATCAGCTTCTGACAAATCTTCTTCAGACGCATATTTTGACCTTAAAGCTACGCATTTCATTCCAGCTGCCTTTGCAGATAATATTCCTGCTTTGGCATCCTCGATAACTAGACAAGCATTTGGATATACATTTAATTTTGTAGCAGCTAAAAGATAAGATTCAGGATCGGGTTTCCCAAAGCGAACATCATCTCCACTCACTGTAATCTGAAAGAATTTCTTAACATCAAGTTTACTTAAAATCATCTCAACATCATCTCTATTAGCTCCTGAAGCAACTCCTAGCTTGACTTTTTCATGTAATTTTTTAATCAGCTCTGTTGCACCATTGACTTCTGCTATGCTGTTTTCCGCAATCTGCGGAAATAACCTGGATTTTTCTTTGCATAAATCTTCTACATCAATGTTTAGATTGTTTCCTTCAACTATTCCTTTAAATCCATCCTCATCAGTCCTTCCAGGGCAAAAGCGTGCATAATCCTCAGTAGTAAGTTTAAAGCCGTGCTTTTCCAAAACTTTTCGCATCGCTGATTCATGAGCAACCTCAGAATCTGCAATCACTCCATCCATGTCAAAAATTACTGCTTTTATCATTTTACTGTCACGCTCTTTGCCAGGTTTCTTGGTTTGTCTGGGTCGTGGTTTCGTAGTAATGCTATGTGGTAAGCAAGTATCTGCACAGGAATAATGTTAACTATCGGACTTGCGTTTCCTGCGTCAGGCACTTTAATCCAGTAATCAAACACTTCGTTATTTTCAGGAGCAATGCCAATGATAAAGCCCCCTCTGCTTTTTATTTCCATAGCATTGCTAATAATCTCATCTTTTGATTCATCATTCGCAACCAAAGCAATGCAAGGCGTTCCTTTATCAATCAATGCAAGAGGTCCGTGCTTAAGCTCGCCGCCAGCAAATCCTTCAGCATGGATGTAAGCTGTTTCCTGAAGCTTAATTGCAGCTTCCAAAGCAATTGGATAATTCAAACTTCTTCCAATAATATACATATCATTTTTATCCTTTAACATTTCTGCAAGTTTCTTTATGTATTCTTCGTATCTTGGATTAAGCATGTCGTTAACTCCTTCAGCAACATCCATCAGCAATAGTTTGCCTTCCTGAAGCTTTCCAACGGTTGCGTAAGTGAGAAGCGTTATAACAGCTAATTGTGCAGTTGTTGCTTTTGTTGAAACAACAGCTCTTTCAGCGCCTGCATTCACCATGAGATACTTATCTGAATTCCTCATCATCGTACTGCCAAAAACATTAAGCAACGATATTACTTTTGAACTTTTCTTTTTAGCAGCTTCTATTGCTTCAAGAACATCTGCTGTCTCACCGCTCTGAGATATTGCTATGATTAATGATTTTGGAGTTAAGTAATGATTGTAATTAGGAAATTCAGAAGCAACGTAAGCATTAACGTGCTTTTTAGCAACTTTTGAAAATAAGTACTCGCCTGCCATGCAAACTTTTCCAGCAGTACCGCAGCCAACAAGGAATGTTCCATAAGCGTTGTTTATGTCAGAAGCAACAGACATGATTTTTTCCTCATCTTGGTTTATTGCTCTGTATAAAGTATCTTTCTGATCCATTATCTCTTTGATTAAGTAATGCTTGTAACCTTCTTTTGCAGCTGTTTCAGGCTGCCAGTCAATTTCTACAACTCGCTTTTCGATTTTACCTCCTTGAGCTTTAAAGAATTCAGCATCATTGTCAATAACAACAAGCTCATTGTCATCAAGATACTGCACTTTTTTAGTATGATTGAAAAAAGCAGTTATATCAGAGGCAATGAAAAACTCATCTTCTCCAACACCAACTATGAGCGGAGTTCCTTTTCTCACAGCAACAATTTTTTTTGAATCAGAATCTACAGCTACGAAAGCAGACCTGCCTTTCAGAAATTTCACAGCTTCAGCCACAGCGCAGTCAAATGGTATGTGTTGATTCATATAATCTTCAATAATATGAGCAATGATTTCAGTATCTGTTTCAGAAACAAATTTATGGGAAGAAAACTGCTTCCTTAATCCTTGATAATTTTCTATAATTCCGTTGTGAACAACTGCTATCTTTCCAGTGCAGTCAAGATGAGGGTGCGTATTATCTTCAGTAACACTGCCGTGAGTGGCCCATCTGGTGTGGCCGATTCCTATGTTGCCAGAAGCAAGGCTTATGTTAGTGCTATCACTTATCTTGCCTACTTTTTTTACAACTTTGATATCAGAATCAGCAACAGTAGCTATGCCCCAAGAGTCATACCCTCTGTACTCGAGGCTTTTTAAGCCCTCTAAAACAACCTTAGAGGCATCTTTCTTCCCTTTGTAAGCAATTATACCGCACATTTAGAATCACTTAAAATTGCGTAACAGCTGCAAAAAGAAAGCAGCTGCCACGGAGGTGTTCATACTGCAACATAGCTAGCTTAGCATGTTTATAAGTATTATTAAAACATTAGTAAAACCATTAAAAAAATATTTGTAATGGCATATGTTTGCAGTTAACAAACCTTTATTAATTCTAAAACAATATGAGGAAATTATGAGTTATTTAGATAATATAATAAGAAATGATGCTTTTATAATGGTATCTTTAGTTATTATTACGCTTATAGTAGTATTTAGTGCTTTGAGAGGTTAAATGAAGAAAGAAATAAGGCTTCTTGGAATAGATGACGCGCCTTTTGACAAGTTTAAAGACAAGAAAACACTGATACTGGGAGTTTTCTTTAGAGGCGGTGACAGCATAGACGGCGTGCTTTCCGAAGTAGTGGAAATAGACGGAACTGATTCCAGCGATAAAATAATCCGAATGGTTAAAAAAAGCAAATTCTATTCCCAGCTAAGAGCAATAATGCTGAAAGGCATTGCAATGGGTGGATTTAATTTGATTGATATTGAAAAAGTAAGCAAGAAAACAAAGATACCTGTGATTGTAGTTATGAGGCGGCTGCCTGACCAAAAAAGAATTGCAAGAATTCTTACTAAACTAGGAAAAAAACGCAGAGTTAATCTGATGGAAAAAGCAGGAAAAATAAACAAAGCAGGAATTCTATACATTCAATACAGCGGAACAACACTTGCAAAAGCAAAAGAGATAGTTAAAATCAGCTGCACTCGCAGCAACATTCCAGAGCCAATCAGAGTAGCGCACTTAATGGCTAGCGGAGTAAAACTAGGGCAAAGTAGAGGGAAAGTTTAATTTCTTTATTACTATTAAGTTGTAACAAATCGAAAGGTTTATATACTAGTGCGTTTCATACACTCAATACATAAAGGGGATACAAATGGATGAAAAACAATTAGCGACAACTGAAGAAACTTTTAAACGATTCGAAGGTGCCCATAGTGGTGCAGATATATTTAGCCCAAGACAATTAGATAAGATAACCTTGAAGAGTTCTTTACACGTTTAGAAAATGCCTTTGGCGTGAATGCTGCCAAAACAGAGGAGGAATTAGGCCGCACAGTAAGATATCTTGAGGATGATAATAATATAGCAGCAAGAGCTTCATATCAACTAGCACTTGATAAATTATCTGATGCCAGAGCCTTAATAGGAAGCAATACCGAAAAGCAAGATACATATTCGGATTTGGTCCAAACTGCAGTTGACATTGGAATAAACGTAATTGAATTTGGACAGGAAAGACTGGATGATGAAGTTGCTACTCTTACAACTATGAAAGATCTTTATCTTGATAGTATTGAAAGACAATATGGGCCTGATGGAGCCTCAAGCGCTTCTAAAAAGGAACATCGCAAACTAGGATCAAAAATAGCAAGATTTGCTTCTCTTCCTGAAAAGGACGCTCGTTTACGAGAACATATACTGTCTGAATTTGCTTTTATTGCAAGTGATCCAAGATTAAATGATGCAGAATATGTGCAACAAAAAATTGAAGGAATTGAAACTTCCACGGAAGGTCTTGAGCAACTACAACATGATGCCTTCTTTATGGGTAGAGATGCAGTGGAAGCATGTTATGCTCTTAAGGATGAGCGTGAAGCAATGGATCGTGAGATAAGCGCTCAACTAGATGCAGACATTGCTGAGACAGTTCGACGTTCTTTAGCTACTCTGGAAAGAGGAAGAGAATTACACAGAGCATTTGAAGCTTCTTATGATGCTTAATAATGCATAAATCAAATTATTCATAAAAATTTTCAACTTTTCCGCAAATCTTCTCAAAGCTTTATAAACCGATTGAAGGATTTCCGAAATAGTTGTAGGTATTTTCAATTTCTCTGAAAATCTTGCGGATTTTTCTGGCTAAAACATATTAAGAATGAAAATAATAAAAGAAAACGTGCCGGCCTTGGCTAATCTGGTTTGCCGCTAAGTCTGAAACCTTAGTGTCTGTAAGGACTTTGGGGTTCAAATACTTTTCGGTTTTGCCGTTAGGTTGGAATTCCTCAGGCCGGCGCGTTAAAAAAGAGAAAGGTGATAAAATTGATGAAAAGAATATTTTTGCAACTAATGATGTTTTTAATTATAATCGAAGCAGTTACAGCAGCGGATAATATAATGATAACCCAAATTCTTTACGACCCTATGAATTCAGAAGCTGGTGGAGAGGCTGTAGAACTATTTAACCCGACTTCGAGCGCAATTGATATTTCTGGCTGGTTATTGGCTACAGAAACCTCTTCAACAGATGCTACATTGCCTGCAAATACTATTGTTGGCAGTGGCAATTATTTTTTGGTAACAGATGCTGGCTGGAGTGTTAGCAAAGACGATGTCTCATGGCCGGAATCAGATTATGAAGAAATTATGACACTTACAAATACAGACGCTGGCATTGCATTAATCAATGGAACAAATACAATTGATTCTGTTGGATGGGGAACTGCATTGAATATTGGAGCTGGACTTTACGAAGGAATTCCCCACGGAGGAAGCTCTGCAGGAGAATCTTTGGTTAGAGTAAAAAACGGAAGTATTTATGTTGACACTAATAATAATCTAAATGATTTCACAGCAGCAACTCCTAATTTTCATAACAGCAGCTTTGGTAATGCTGGGCAGAGTAATAGCGAAATAATTGTGATGGCAATGGTGGAAGGCTCTTTTCCTGTGATAAATTCTTTCACGATTTTGACAGATGATGATTCAAACAGTGCAGGAATACAAATCAATCCTGTGCCTAAGCAAAACAAAACTGTTGAAATGGAAACTGTTGTGACGCATTATAGCGGTAATGATTATGTAAGCAGTGTTGCGATAACTGTTGATGGAATTAATTTTGATATGGTTAAACAATCAGAACTAAACAGTACATCTTCTTTATACAATGCAGAATTTAACATGAGCTATTACGATTCTGCAGGAAACTACGCAGTTGATTTAATTGTTACTGATAATGGAAACTTTTCTGTTAACTCTTCAAAAAGTTTTGAATATTCAAGCTTAATAGCAATGGAGCTGGATACAAATAGCTTGCAATTTTCAGCAATGCCTGGAATGAGTTCTGAGCTGATAGGGGATAATGATTTAGCGAATACAAACCTAACTATACAGAACACAGGAAATTCAGCATTGGATATGGAATTATCTGGAACAAATCTCACTACAAGCAATGATGTTATAGAAGTAAGCAATATTCAATACACCTTTAATGGAGACTACAACAACAGCCTGGCAGGAACGCTTTCTTATTCCAAACAAGCAAAACAACTTGGTATGGACGCAGCATCGGTTATGCCGCTGTCATTTAAGTTAAATGTTCCGACAGCAACTGCTCCTGGTAATTACACAGGAACAATAACTTTGATAGCGGTGAAATCATGAAGCCGTTTTTTTTGTTTTTTATTTTGTTAATTACTGTAATGGAAGCAAATGCTGCAGGCATAGGAATTGCACCTGCAGAACTAAATTTTAATCTTGAGAAAGGAAAAAAACAGCAAAAAGAATTAACAGTTTATAATCTTGAAAACCACGAAGTAGACTTTAATGTTTACAGCAATGCAAATTTTCTTGAATTTTCCTATAACGGCATTGTTGAAGGCAATGGAATGGAAAAAATAATTGTAGAAGCAAATGCTGAAAAACTTAAAGAAGGACAATACGAAAAACACATTTACATAACTGCTTCAAACGGAGCTTCCGGAATAAAACTGAACCTTGGAACAGCGGTGAAGGTAAATGTGCAAGTGTTCAAAATAAATAAACTAAATACGATTGTCGGAATTCTAACTACTTTTGCCATAATTGTTTTAGGGATGTTAGCGTATTTGACTGCAACTAAAATCAAACTATCAGAAATTATAAGAAAAGCAGTAAACTACTGATAATAAAGCTTCCCGGATTCCCGCTGCTCCTTATCAAGCCTTGAATCAGACTTGTTTATTCTTGGCCGAGAACTGTCAGGGTCTCTTCTTAACGTAATGTTAAGATTAGTGAGAAAACGATTCATGCCTTCTTCCATTGGAAAAGCTCCATTGACAGAGCCGTGCTTTGCAGGCTCTCCTTCAAAAACAATAAGACTGTCAGAAAGATAATCGATGAAAACCAAATCGTGCTCAACAACCAAAGCAGTTTTTCCAAACTGTTCCATGCGCTCACGAATAACTTTGGAGATTATTAAGCGTTGTTCAACATCAAGGTAAGCAGAAGGCTCATCCAAAAGGTAAAGATCAGCATCTTTTGAAAGGCAATCAGCTATTGCAACTCGCTGCAGCTCTCCGCCGGATAATTTATTGATTTCTTTCTTCATTAGCGGCTCAAGATTTAATTGCTTGGAAAGAAGTTCATCAACATTAAGATAAGACTCAACAAGCTCATCAGAATTAAATCCTAAATATTGAGGTTTGTAAGAAACTTTAACTTTACTGCTTATGCTGCCGCTGTCAGGATTTTCAACACCTGCAATAAGCTTTACAAAAGTTGTCTTTCCTATACCATTAGGTCCAAGAATTCCAACAACACTCTTTTTTGAAATATCTCCTGAAGAAGCTGTTAGCTTAAAATCACCTAGTTTTTTGCCAACATCTTTCCAAGAGATTAGCGGTTCTGTTCTAATAAGTCTATCAGGAGGCCGTTCTGTAAACTTGATTTCATGATTCCTAAAGCGCACATTTTCTTCTTTCAAATAACCGGATAAGTAAGCATTGATGGCATTTCTTGTTGGTTTTGCTTGGCTGACAATACCATAAGCGCCAGCTTCTCCATACATTACATGAATGAAATCTGCCATGTAATCCAAAATCACCAGGTCGTGCTCAACAACCACTACAGCAGTGCTTTCATTAGCTAAACTGCGAATGAATTTGCTTACATTGATTCTCTGGGATATATCAAGGAAAGAGCTTGGTTCGTCAAAGAAATAAACATTTGCATCTTTTAATGCAGCAGCTGCTATTGCAACTCGCTGCAGCTCCCCGCCAGATAATTCTTTTATTTCGCTGTTAAGAATGTTTGTAAGATCTAATCTCTTAGCAATATCAGATAATTGTCTTTTCTCATCAGCTTTCTCAAGCAATTCTTTAACTTTTCCTGAAAACTGCTTTGGAATAAGGTCAACAGCCTGCGGCTTGTAAGAGATTTTTATCTTCCCTTCACTAAGCCTTTCAAAAAATAACTGAGCTTCACTTCCCTTGAAATACTGCAATAATTCTGAAAAGTCGCTTTTCTCCTTTCCAAGATTAGGCTGGAGAACCCTTGACAGGACTTTTACTGCCGTGCTTTTTCCAATGCCATTAACTCCAAGAATTCCAGTAACACTTCCAAACTTAGGAGTAGGCAACCTGTAAAGAATAAACCCGTCCTTTCCATAGCGATGGACTGGCTGCGAAGCAAGCTTAGCAGGGAGCTTAATCATGTGAATGGCGCTAAAAGGGCACTTTTTTACTGTAACTGATTCTGCATCAGTGCAAACATCCTCGTTAACCTGCGCTTTTCCATCAGGCCCAACCACAAAGACTTCATTACCCATTCGATTGCCAGGGCTAACCCTAATGCACAAGTAGCCTCCGCAACCTTCTGGATTGCACTTTTCCTTTTCAATAACTGCTATTCTCTTTTCCATAGAAATAAGATATGGCTCTTGATATTTAAATTCTCGGTTACTGAAGAGTTTTACTGCGGTTTCTTTTTCAGTTCATAATTGTATGTAAAATGACCTGCTATAGCACCTAGTAGAACAATACCCGCATCTACAAAGTCAAAATTAGCAGGAATAAAAAAGTTTAAAATACCATACCCAAGAATTACGGATACCCCTCCAAGAGCCACACAGGCTATACCTAAATTTAATCCGTCTAATACAACACATTTTTTATTTCCTTTAATCAGCATATGAGCAGCTACTACGCCAGCAATACCTGCAAGAGCAAATGGAATAAACGTGCGGTTATCCAAAAATTGTGATATTAATATTGGAAAACCGCTAAAGATTAAAGCACCTAAAACTACTCCAAAAATACCATACAATATAAGTCCAAGTTTTTTCATGTTAAATATGAATGATAAACTGTTATATAAAAATTATACTGCTCTCTTTATGAAACGTCTCACAAGGTTTTTAAACCGTTTCCTGCTTCTCTCGTAGTATGAAAAAGACATTAATAGACGATATTGGCATTCTTCTTTTGAAGCATGGGTTTACTGTAAAGAGTTTGCGAAGCGGCAGTTTTGATTTGGTTGCGAGAAAAGACATTACTATACTCTTGATAAAAATTCTTGAAGATGCAAACAGCATAAGCAAAGAGTATGCAGAAGCAATGAGAAAAGTCAGCGGCTATATTGATGCTGCGCCTATTGTTATAACAAAAAAAGCAGGCAGTTATCTTGAGGATGGTGTTGTTTATTCCAGATTCGGAGTTTACACGCTTAACCGCAATACTTTTCAAAGCACTTTGGAAAACAGGTTTCCATTCATACTCAGCAGCAAAGCAGGACTCACAGCAGCTGTTGTTGGAGAGAAATTAAAGCAAAAACGCGAAGAATCAGGCTTGTCGCTTGGCGAAATTTCAAGAAAAGTCGGAGTTTCAAAAAGAATGATTTCAAAATATGAATCAGGGCTTGCTGATGTTTCAGTCAATAAAGCAGTTTCTCTTTACAAAATGTTTGGCAGCGGAATATTCAGGAAAGTGGATGTGTTCCAGAGCTGGAAAAGCTTCCCAGAATTAAGAAAATCAACAGTTGCTGGAAAATACACTGATTTAGGGTTTGAAGCTGACGACACAAAGAAAGTTCCATTTGACGTTATTGCGAAAAAAGACAAGGAAATCATTTTGACTGAAGTGGGAGATAAAAGAAACCCGCAGCTGCAGCCATTGCAGAAACTGATTGAAGCAGACACTTTAATTATCTTCAAGGACAAAAAGCCAAAGAAAGTCCCTGCACTTACAAAGAAAGAATTCCTGAACTTTGACTCTGCGAAAGAACTGATAAAATTCCTGAAAGAGTTTGAGTAAAGCTTAAATAGCTAGTATTGTTGCTAATTCTTTATAATGGGCAAGAAGGAAATCAGTAAAGTAGAGAAATTAGTTCCAGATACTTCTGTTATCATAGAGGGTCTTGTCAGCAAGAAACTTAGCAGTGGAGAATTGGTGGCTAACACTGTAATCATTCACGAAGCTGTTGTTGCTGAGCTTGAGCACCAGGCTAATGTTAACAAAACTATTGGCTTTCTTGGATTGGAAGAAATTGAAGCAATAAAAAAAGTTTCTGAAGACAAAAAGTTCAAAGTTGAGTTTGCAGGAATGCGTCCAGGACCTGCTGAGATAAGGCATGCAAGACTTGGAGAAATTGATGCTTTGATTAGACAGCTTGCTTATGAGGAAGGCGCAACCTTGTTTACCTCTGATAGAGTTCAGGCTACTGTTGGAAAAGCAAAAAACATGAACTTAATTTTTGTTGAAGTTGAAAAATTAGTTACTACCCTTAAAATTGAGAAATACTTTGATAACAAAACAATGAGTGTTCATATAAGAGAAAATGTCAAGCCCACAGCAAAAAAAGGACAGCCAGGAAAATGGGAATTTGTTGTGGTAGGCCAAAAAGAAACAGACCGTGATCAACTTAAAGAAATGAGCAGGGAAATCATTGAAGAAGCAAATGTCAGGAAAGACGGCTTTGTGGAAATTGAAAGGCAGGGCAGCACAATTGTGCAGGTTGGAAATTTCAGGATAGTTGTTACAAGACCGCCTTTTTCAGATGGATGGGAAATAACAGCAGTCAGGCCTGTGAAAAAACTTTCTATGGCTGACTATAAGCTTAGCGATAAGCTTACTAGCCGCATTTCAGAACAGGCAGAGGGAATTCTTATTGCAGGGCCGCCAGGGCATGGAAAAACAACAATAGCAAGTGCCTTAGCTGAGCATTACGCAGCTCAAAACAAGATTGTAAAAACAATAGAAGCGCCTCGCGACCTTATGCTGGCTGACAACATAACTCAGTACAGTCTTGCTCAAGGAACATCGCAGGAAATACACGACATATTACTGCTTTCCAGGCCAGATTACACTATTTTTGATGAGATGCGAAACACCAATGATTTCAGACTGTTCAGTGATTTAAGATTAGCAGGCATTGGGCTTGCAGGCGTTGTTCACGCTACCAATCCTATTGATGCAATTCAGCGTTTTGTTGGCAGAATTGAGCTTGGAGTAATTCCGCAAGTGGTTGATACTGTTATTTTCATTAAAAATGGCGGAGTTGATAAAGTCCTAAGCCTTAAGATGACTGTGAAAGTGCCTGAAGGAATGACAGAAGCAGACTTGGCAAGGCCTGTAGTTGTTGTTACTGACTTTGAAACTGGCAAAATGGAATATGAACTGTACAGTTATGGCGAGGAAACAGTAGTTATCCCTGTTATTGGTCAGAGCAAAAGCCCTGCGAGGAATCTTGCATCCCAAACAATAGCAGATGAGATAAGAGCATACGCTGACAGAGTAGATGTTGAAATGATTTCAGACAACAAATGCGTTGTTTACGTTCCTGAAGAAAGCATGGCCCGAGTTATTGGAAAAGAAGGCAAAACTATAAACGCTATTGAAAAGAGTCTAGGCGTTTCTATTGATTTGCAGCCTTTAGGAAAAAATCAAAGTAATGAAAACAATGGCAGTGATGTTACGTTTCATGCAAAAATAGGAAAAAAGCATGTTGTTTTTGAGGTTGACGAATCATTATCGAACAAAAGCGTGAATATTTACGTTGATGATGATTATGTGATGACAGCCCAGGTAGGAAAGAGAGGAATCATAAAATTAAGCAGGAAAAATAAGATTGGAAACATGATTACAGATGCTGTTAACAGTGATAGAATAAAGCTTCTTATTTAGGAAAATATTTAAAGCTGCTTCTGAATATCAGTTATTATGCTTGATATAAAATTCATAAAGGAGAATGCTGCTTTAATAAAAAAAGACCTTGCGAAGCGAGGAGATAAAGAGAAAGTAGACTGGGTTGATGAAGTATCTAAGAAGTATGGAGAACTATGGAAATTAAAAGAAACTAATGATAAACTAAGACATAAGAGAAATGTTATAACTCGCGAAATAAATGAGCTGCAAAAACAAGGCAAAGATATTAAAAGCAAAATAAAAGAAGCAAAAGAATTGCCAGGCAAGATAGCAGATTCTGATAAAAAACTTGCCGAAGTTGAAGAAAGAGTAGATTACATTCTTCAGAACCTTCCAAATGTTTTGCACAGCTCAGTTCCTGTTGGCAAGGATGATACAGAAAACAAGGAAATCAAAAAATGGGGAAAGCCAACAAAACTAATTGATTTACA
The DNA here is from genome assembly GCA_002688315.1 of Candidatus Woesearchaeota archaeon. Lineage (GTDB taxonomy): Archaea > Nanobdellota > Nanobdellia > Woesearchaeales > UBA10216 > UBA492. The sequence continues at coordinate 59,722 of NZCN01000001.1, forward strand.
CAGCCATGGCCGTATACTTGAAGACAAAGGATTGGCAGATTTTAAAAGAGCAACAAAAATTTCAGGAGCTGGGTTTTATTTTTTGAAAGGTGACTTGGTTAAGTTAGAACTTGCTCTAATTAACTTTGCAGTTTCTGAGCTGGAAAAAAAAGGATTTACTCCTATTGAACCTCCTTTAATGATGCTACGCAAGCCGTATGAAGGAGTTGTCGCGTTAAAAGATTTTGGAGATGTTATGTACAAAATAGAGGGAGAGGACAGTTATTTAATTGCCACATCTGAACATCCAATTGCCGCCATGCATATGAGCGAAACATTTGAAGAAAAAGAGTTGCCTATAAAATACTGTGGCATAAGCAGCTGTTTTAGAAAAGAAATAGGAAGTCATGGTGTTGATACGCGAGGACTATTCCGCGTCCATCAGTTCAACAAAGTTGAAATGTTTATATTTTCTAAACCTAAAGACTCATGGAAAATACATGAAGAATTAATTTCTATTGCAGAAGGACTTGTTAAGAAGCTTAAAATACCTCACAGGGTTGTAAATGTATGCAGTGGTGATATTGGGATAATAGCTGCTAAGAAATACGATATAGACGCATGGTTCCCAAGACAAAACAAATATGGAGAAATTATTAGCTGCAGTAATTGTACTTCGTACCAAGCTGTTTCCCTGAATATCAAGTATCAAAAAGAGAAAAAAGACGAAAAAGAGTATGTGCATACGCTAAATTCTACCGCATTTGCTATTGGGAGAATCATGGTTGCTATAGTTGAAAACTATCAAAACAAGGATGGCTCAATAGGTGTTCCTGCTGTGTTGCAGAAATATATGGGGAAAAAAGTTATTGGCAAGTAAATACATATAAAGTATATAGTAAAGTATAAAAAGAGACTGCGAGAATCTAAACTCTTAAGATGGAAGCAACATTAAATTATTTTGGATATTTCTATTATTTTAATTAGGGACACTGCTTCTAAGTCCCCAAGAATTGTAAAGTGGAGCTAAAAACAAACTAAACGGAGGAGTAAAAAATGAATGTTGAAGAATTGGTAACGAAATTGGATGGAAGAGAAAACATTATCCCTTATGAGATTAGAACCGGCGATGTAATTGGCGTACCTCAAAGTGGGGGGTATAGCGTTATGAAAGTGGGATCTGTAGATACTATAACTGGAAAACTAAGAAGAGACGCTTGGGCAGGTAGACCTGGAGGCTCAGCAATAACAGGTTATGATCTGCACTCTTACCCCGATCAGGACATACTGTTAGCTGCAAACGGAGGAGACGTATCGAATGAAAATAAATCAACCATTCATCTTGGGCACGGTGACTCGGTAGTTATGCTGCAATCAACTGAATGGGATTTACTACAAACGCAGGCTAACACTATTGACTACGCGTGACCTTACACAAACTATTTAAACTTTTCACGTAGCTTTTTTATTATGGGCGTGTTTAATGATATGCTTAAGAGCGGGGAATCTCTCATTAAAAATGAGATAGCTCTTGACTATGGCTATATTCCGAAACTTGTTCCTTATCGTGAGAGCCAAATGAGGGCGATTGCTGCTTCTATTAAGCCGTTATTCCAGAACAGAAGCGGGAGAAACATGTTTGTTTACGGGCCTCCTGGTGTTGGAAAAACAGTTGCTGTAAAGCATCTTTTAAAAGAAATTGAAGAAGAGTCAGAAAATATAACTCCTTTTTACATTAATTGCTGGCAGAAAAATACTGCTTTCAAAATTCTTGTGGAAATGTGCGATATTATAGGGTATAAGTTTATTCAAAACAAAAGAACAGAAGAACTGTTTGCTGTTTTAAAGCAGTACTTAAACAAATCAGAGCGCTCAGCTGTTTTTGCTTTTGATGAAATAGACAAAATTGAAGACTTGGATTTTATCTATAATCTTCTTGAAGACGTGTTCAGAAAATCAGTAATACTGATTACTAACTATAAAGAATATGTTACAGAGCTTGATGAACGAATCAAATCAAGACTAACAGCTGAAATGCTGGAATTTCAAGCTTATAACCTTAACGAGACTAGGGGAATACTAAAACAAAGAATGGAATATGCGTTTGTTCCTGGAATATGGGAAGAAGATGCAGTTGAATCAATAGTGCAAAAAACAGCAAAAATGTCAGATATAAGAAGCGGACTGTACATGATGAAAGAAGCTGCACTGATTGCTGAAGAAAGAAGCTCTAAAAAAGTAAATTCTTCTGATGTAAGCACTGCAATGAAAAAACTAGACGACTTTAGCATAAAGAAAACAGAAGAACTTGAAGATGAAGTAAAGTTTATCCTGAAGATAATAAAAGACAATACCGGCAAGCGAATAGGAGAAGTTTACAAAACCTACCAGGAAAATGGCGGAAAACTTGTTTACAAAACATTCTGGAGAAAAATTAACAAGCTTGAGGAAGACAAATTCATAACAACAAAAAAGATAGAAGGAGGAAAGGAAGGCAAAACAACAATAATAAATTACGGGCAGGAGAAAAAGCTTACTGAATTCTAGCGCCTAATATCAAAACCGTCAAACTCATTAGTTGCAGATTCTTCCTTTGCATCAATGTTTTTAACAAAAGCCATTAGCGGCCCTTTTTTACAGCTGTTCACCATCTTTTTGAGGTTTTCTTCGCTGCCTTCTGCAACTATTTCTACAGTGCCATCGTTAAGATTTTTAGCATAGCCTGAAATATCAAGCTTCTCTGCTTCCCTTCTCGCAAAATCCCTGTATAAAACACCCTGCACTCTCCCTGAAATGATAAGATGGAGTCGTTTCATAACAATATCAGGAGAATAACTATTATTAAATTTTTGTTGTTGCGAAACTAGTTTATAAATTATATAGCAAACCTTGTAAAGTTGTTGTTATATATACAGTTAATACGTTACTTATAAAAATCCAGGAAGTAAAGAAGAGTTAAGAGTGGGGTGATAAAAATGAGGAATAATTGCACAAGTTGTGGTATAACTATAGCAAAAAGCGCCATGACAAATGCATACTTGTGCAGATTGTGCGAACGCACAATGAATGAAGAAGAAATGTATGCACATTTGGACATGATTTGAGTTTGATAAATTTGTTTTCTTTACGAGACATTTTAATAGAATGAATTCCAACCACCACAATCTTTAAATACTAAGCCAAAATCTTATATTCTAAGATGGCAATTATTGGTTTTAATTTTACAAAGATTCTCGTCGAGAAAAAATCAAAGATTAAAGGTAAAGTAGATATAAAAAACAATGTTAGTGTTAAAGACGTTGAAGCTACTGATATTCCAATTGGAACTTCAAAACAGAATGCGCTTAAATTCATTTTTGAATTCACTTCTGATTATTCACCTTCAGTAGGCCAAATTCTTTTTAACGGGGATGTTCTTTACGTAGATGACCCAGCTAAACAAACTGAAGTTTTGAAAAACTGGAAGAAAAACAAGCAAGTTCCTAAAGAAACCATGAGTGAAATATTGAACACAGTTCTTATGAGGTGCAATGTTGAAGCATTATTGCTCAGCAGAGATGTTAATTTACCTCCTCCAATACCAATGCCTAAAGTTGAGAGATAATATAAGCTAAAATTTAAAAAGTCCTTCTTATTCTTATAAACTGGTAAAACTTTAAATAATAGATTAAAGGTAAAAATTCAATATGGCTCAAAAAGAAATAAAATTGAAAGTTGCTGAAGCTGTACAAGATGATGTAAATAAAGGAATAGTAAGAATAGATACAAGCTTCATGCATGAGATAAACGTAAGACCTGGTGATTTTGTAGAAATAGAAGGGCAACGCCAAACTGTCGGCATTGCAGACAGAGCTTACCCAGGAGATATTGGACTTAACATAATAAGAATGGACGGCATAGTAAGACGAAATTCAAAAACAGGAATAGGAGAAATTGTAAAAGTAAATAAAGCAGAAGTTAAGGAAGCCAAGAAAATAATCATAGCGCCTGCTAGAAAAGGCATCATGATAAGAGCTAATCCTGAAGTGTTTAAACAAGGCCTTCTAGGAAGAGCAGTAGTTAAAGGAGATATAGTCGCGCTTGGCGGGACAACAAGACGCCGTTCTACACTTTCTCACAGCCCTTTCGAAGACATATTTAGAATGCTTGATGAAGATGTAATGGGCTTTGGATTTGGAGACATTAAATTTGTTGTTGTTGATAGCATGCCGAAGAATGCAGTGATAGTAACAGACTTAACTGAAGTAGTTTTTAATCCAGAAGCTTTAGAAACTGTGGAAGAGCAGCGCTTCGACATAACTTATGAAGATATTGGAGGCTTGCGGGAAGAAGTTAGTAAAATACGGGAAATGGTTGAGCTTCCATTAAAACATCCTGAAATATTTGAACGGTTGGGAATAGAAGCTCCTAAAGGAGTTCTTCTGCACGGTCCTCCAGGAACAGGAAAAACATTGGTTGCAAAAGCAGTTGCAAATGAAACTAATTCGCATTTTATTGTTATAAACGGGCCGGAAATTATGTCGAAATTCTACGGTCAAAGCGAGTCAAACTTAAGGAAAAAATTTGAAGAAGCATCAAAAAATGCGCCTGCCATTGTGTTTATTGATGAAATAGATGCGATAGCAACAAAGCGCGAAGAAGTCCATGGAGAAGTAGAAAGAAGAGTTGTAGCACAATTGCTTGCATTGATGGATGGGCTTAAGAGCAGAGGAAAAGTTGTTGTAATTGCAGCAACTAATGTTCCTAACCTTCTTGACCCTGCACTAAGAAGACCTGGAAGGTTTGACCGCGAAATAGAGATAAGTGTTCCAAGCAAAGAAGGACGCTTAGATATACTAAAAATACACACTAGAAACATGCCGCTAGGCAAAAATGTTAATTTGAAAGAAATAGCGGCAGTAACTCATGGTTTTGTTGGAGCAGACGTAGCAATGCTTGCAAAAGAAGCAGCAATGGTTGTTCTAAGAAGAGTACTTCCTGATTTAAAGCTGGATGAAGAAGAGCCTATACCAAAAGAAATACTTGAAAAGATGCAAATCACAAAAAAAGATTTTAAAGAAGCGCTTAAATTTGTAAGACCTTCTGCCATGAGAGAAGTTCTAATAGAAATTCCAACTGTTAAATGGGATGATCTTGGAGGACTTGAAGGAATAAGACAAGAACTTATAGAAGCTGTTGAATGGCCAATAAAAAATCCAGAATCATTCAAAAATCTTGGTGTTACTCCTCCAAAAGGCCTTCTTCTTTATGGAGCGCCTGGAACAGGAAAAACTTTGCTTGCAAAAGCAGTAGCCACAGAATCAGAAGCGAATTTTATATTAGTTAATGGACCAGAGCTTTTGAGTAAATGGGTGGGAGAAAGCGAGAAAGCTGTTCGAGAAGTGTTTAAGAAAGCCCGTCAAACCTCACCAACCATAATCTTTTTTGATGAGATAGATTCGTTAGCCCCAAAAAGAGGAACAAGCACAGATACAAATGTAACTGAAAGAGTTGTTAACCAGCTTCTTACAGAAATAGACGGACTGGAAGACTTGTATGACATAGTGGTTATTGCAGCAACAAACAGACCTGATATGATTGACCCAGGATTGTTAAGACCTGGAAGATTTGATAGAATGATATTAACGCCTATTCCAAGTGAGAAAGCAAGAGCCGAAATATTTAAGGTTCACACTAAAAATATGCCAATAAAAGCAGACCTCGCAAAACTGGCAAAAATGACGCCAGGATATGTTGGAGCAGACATAGAAGCAGTATGCAGAGAAGCTGCAATATTTGCATTACGAAAGAATTTTAACGCAAAACTGGTTGAAGAAACTTATTTCTTACAAGCGCTTAAAAAAGTAAGACCTTCAGTTACAAAAGAAGTAGAACAAGCTTATGAGCAAGTACGTGATACCTTTACTTCAGCACGCGCCAAAGAACTTAAAGACGAAAAACCTTCTTACATGGGCTGAAGATTTCTAAAATACAAAAACTTTTATAATGCTAAAAGCAGCGGTAAGCATGAGGTGATTTTATGGGCTTCCTAGGTTTGTTTGGAGGTAGGCGTTCAGGAAAAACCGTAGCTGAGAAACGAGTTGACAATAGTTCAAAAATAACTAAACTTGCAACTGAAATTCATCGGCTACAATCAAGAGTAGTCTGGATTGAGCGCAATGCTCCATATGAAAAGAATAATAGAAGAAGAAAACAAATGGATCTTGATAAATTAAAGTTAGAGCAAAGAATTCAATCGCTTGAAAGACAACATCACGCTTTATCTAGTCGCAATAAAGGATAAACATGACAGCTAAACCAGGAGATTACGTTGAAGTAACCAGTTCTGAAGAAACTGTTTCCGGCATATTGCTGGAAAGCCCTGAACTGGAGAACGATGTTGTTATTGTAAAACTGGATTCTGGATACAATGCTGGAATAGACAAAAAGAAAGTCAAGAAAATATCCTTGCTTCCACAGCAAAAAACAAAAGAAGCGAAAATAAAAAAAGAAAAAATCAGCAGCGATAAAAGCTTGCCAAAGATTTCTATTTTGCATACAGGAGGGACTATTGCTAGCAAGGTGGATTACAGAACTGGTTCTGTTTATTCCTCTTTTAAGCCTGAAGATTTGCTTGAAATGTTCCCTGAACTTGGCAAAATAGCACAATTTGATTCTGTTTTCATAAGCAATATGTGGTCTGATGATTTGAGATTTAAACATTTTGAGTTACTAGCTAAAGCAATTGAAAAAGAAGTGAAAAAAGGAGTGGATGGAATAATTATAGGAATGGGAACAGATAATTTGGCAGTAGCTTCATCTGCACTGGCTTTTATTATTGAAAGCACTTCAATACCCATAATCTTTGTTGGAGCACAAAGAAGTTCAGACAGAGGCAGCAGCGATACAGCTATGAATTTAATTTGTGCAGCTACTTTTATCTCAGAAACAGATTTTACTGGAGTAGCGTTGTGCATGCATGAAAACATTAGCGATAATGATTGTGTTATTTTGCCTGCTTGTAAAACTAGGAAGATGCATACATCAAGGAGAGACGCTTTTAGGCCTGTAAACGCACAACCAATCGCTAGAGTTAATTATGATACAAAAAGTGTTACTTTTATAACTGAGCCTGAGAAAAAAAGCGATAAACTATTAATTAAGCCTAAAATGGAAGAAAAAGTCGGCTTGTTAAAAATCCATGTTAACATGCAGCCAGAACAATTTGAATTTTACAAAGGATACAAAGGATTAGTGATAGAAGGCACAGGCCTTGGTCATACTCCTGGACAAGTTCCTGATGAGACTGCAAAGATTCATAAGAAAATTTATCCAGCAATAAAAAGTGTTATAGATTCTGGATGTGTTGTTGTTATGACTTCGCAAACCCTTTACGGCAGAATTCAAATGAATGTTTACGACAAAGGCAGAGACTTGACTTCACTTGGCGTTATCCCTGGAGAAGATATGCTTCCGAATACTGCGTTTGTAAAATTAGCCTGGCTTTTAGGTAACCACACAAAGGAAGAAACCAAGAATCTAATAACACAGAATTTAAGAGGAGAGATAAGCGATAGAACTGAAGAGAGGACTTTTCTGATTTGATTACTATGATTGATTATTCACAACTCGGATTGAAAGCCGGAATTGAAGTGCATCAACAACTAGACACAAAAACAAAGTTGTTTTGCAAATGTCCTGCTAAAATAAGAGATGACCAAGCAGATATTGTCATTAACCGCAGGCTTAGGGCTGCTGCTGGTGAGACTGGAGAAGTTGATGTAGCAGCTGCTTACGAACAATTGCGAAGCAAACATTTTATCTATCACGCTTATAATGATTCTGTTTGCAATGTTGAGCTTGATGAAGAACCAATACATGATTTGAATGATGAAGCGCTTAATGTCTGCCTTCAAGCTGCATTGATGCTAAATGCCAAAGTTGTTGATAAAATAATGGTCATGAGGAAAACTGTTGTTGATGGCAGCAATACTTCTGGATTTCAAAGAACTGCTTTTGTTGCAGGAAATGGCAATATGGAACTGCTTTCAGGGAAAATAGGCATTTCTTCTGTTTGCATTGAGGAAGACTCTGCTAAGATAGTTGAAAGAGGCAATGATTTTGATACTTACAATTTATCAAGGCTTGGAATTCCTTTGGTTGAAATAGCAACAGAGCCAGACATTAAAAATCCAGAACAGCTTCGGGAAGTTGCAGAATATCTTGGAATGATATTAAGAAGCACAAAAATGGTGAAGCGTGGCTTAGGAACAATTAGGCAAGATGTAAACGTTTCAATAAAAGATGGAGCTAGAGTAGAAATCAAAGGAGCGCAGGATTTGCGCATGCTTTCAAAATGGGTTGAATTTGAAGTTTTGAGGCAGAAAAATTTAGTTGATATAGCAAAAGAATTGAATAAGAGAAAAGCAGAAGTTAGTGAAAAAATTATTGATGTAACTGATATTCTCAAAAGCAGTGAGTCTAAACTGGTTAAAAATGCACTAAGCGGCAAAGGAGTAATAAAAGCAATCAAACTAAAAAACTTTAAAGGAATTATTGGAATGCAAATTCAGCCTGACAGAAGATTGGGAACAGAGCTTTCTGACTATGCAAAAGCGTTTGGAAACGTATCTGGAATAATACATTCTGATGAACTGCCAAGATATGGGATTAACGAGAAAGAAATTGAGAAGATAAATAAAAAAGTTGGCTGCAGTGGTAAAGACGCTTTTGTTTTAGTGGCAGCAGATGAAGAAAAAACTGAAATAGCTTTAAATGCGGTTATAAGCAGAGCAAAACAAGCTAAAACAGGAATTCCTAAAGAAGTAAGGAAAGCAAATTCTGACGGAACCACTACTTTCCTGCGTCCAATGCCTGGCTCTGCACGCATGTATCCTGAAACAGATGCCAAATCAGTAAGACCTGTTACTAAAGGAATAGCATTGCCTCAACTTTTAACAGAAAAAGCAAAAGGTTACAGTAGTTTAGGACTAAGCAAAGATTTAGCGCATAAACTAATCAAAGAAGGAGCTGAGCAGTTCTTTGAACAAATGATTGAACAGTATGGAAAAGTAAGCTCAGCGTACATAGCTGAAGTTCTTGTAAGCTATGCTAAAGAGATGGAAAAAAGAAAGCTTGACCATACAAAAATAAATGACGATCATCTAAAAACAGTTTTTTCAGCACTTAACAAAGGAACAATAGCTAAAGAATCTGTAATGGAAGTGCTTGCAGAAGTTGCAGATGGCAAAAGCATTGACCTGGAAAAATACAGAACAATGACTGACGAAGAGCTGGAAAAAGAACTGAAGCAAATGATTAGCAGCAGTGGAAATGAAATTCCTTTAAACGTTCTGATAGGAAAAGTAATGAGTGAAATGAGAGGCAAAGCCTCTGGCAAGAAGATAGTTGAGATGCTGAAACGGATGAAGAAAGAATAAGAGACTTAAGTTCTTCTATTTTAACTACTAGCCATTGGTTGTTTTGCACCGAAAATTATTTATATAGATTGTATCTAAATAGATACATATGTATCAAAAAAGAAACAAAGAGTTGGAGGTAGTTGGTTTGTTCAGTGGAAACTATGACCTGCAGCTTTATCTTAGAGAAATAAGCAAGCTTGCTAAACTTCCAGTTAAAACAACACAAAATGTTCTGAACATTTTGGTGAAAGCTAAAATACTAAAAAGCGAACAACGCGGCAAAAACAAATATTTTTCATTAAATAAACAAAATATACAAACAAAATTTCGCTTATTGCAGGCAGAGATTCAAAAGACAGCGATGTTCTTGGAAAAACATCCGCAATTTAATACTTTCTTAAAAGATATTACAATGCATAACCCAATAATACTTTTTGGCAGCTTTGCAAAATTCACTGCTGATAAAAATTCAGACGTAGATATTTTAACAATCTCCGAAAAAGAATTGCAACTGCCAACCCATCTTTTGCCAAATAAACTTCACGCAATAAACATTTCCGAAAATAATTTTATGGACTCTCTGAAAAAACGAGAAGCTCTCATCAAAGAAATAGAGGAAAACCATGTTATCTTAAATAACCACTCTTTTTTCGTCAATACAATGTGGGATTACTATGGAACAAAATAGAACCAACAAAACGCTTAAGTGGTGCTTTAAAATAAAGAATGGACTCAAAGCAGTAGAACCAAACGAGCGTTTGTCGAAATCTTACCTAGAAGAAGCAAAATCTTCCTTAGCCAGGGCAGAGAAGGATTTTCAGGAAGGCGATCTGCTATGGGCAAGTGTTGTTATTTATTACTCAGACTACTACGCATTGTACTCGTTTTTGCAAAGAATAGGTTTAAAGTGTGAGAATCATGCCTGCTCAATTTCAGCTGTAAAATATCTTTTGGGAGAAGAAAAAACTAAAATCATTAATGAGCACAAAGATAAAAGAATTGACGCTCAGTATTACATGAAAATTGGGAAAGAAGAAGAAATTGAGGAGATGCTTAAAGAGGCAAAGGAATTCGTATCTATGTTTGATGGAATTGTGTCGGACATAAATGATGAAGAAGTGCAAGCTTACAGAGACGCAATGATTCCAAATGACAAAGCTACTGCAAATGAGCAAAGCAATGCAAAAGCTAACAATGAAGACTGAAGGAAAGACGATAGTTGAGATGTTGAAAAAGATGAAGAAGGATTAATTCCTATTCTATTGTGATTCTTGAGTTTGTTTGTATGTTTTTGTTGCCATTATAATGCTTGGTTTTGTGTTAAGCGTCTGTGCTATTTCTTCTATATCTCTTGTTGATTCTAATGCATCTCTTACACCAATTTCCAATTCTACATAAAGCAATGTGTTTCTTTCTCTTTTAGCTCCTAAAACTCCTTCAATTAATAATTTTTTCAGAAGTGAACTAGCGTGATTCCTATACTTAAAGCTAGAATTAACATCAGGTTGATCGATAGACCACGCTGATACTTGTACGGCTGTTTGATATGGCTGTTCCGTTAAATGTTTAATTATTGCAGTAGCGGAATTATCGTATCCAATTTTAGGACGATCAGTGAAAATGAGCTTTTCTAACCCTTCTCTGACAGCTTGTACGACTTGATCACTAGGAGCATTTTGAAGAGCTAGCTCTAATAAGTTACCAACTTCACCATATAATTCATTTAGAAGCAAAACACGTGCAGCTCTGTCTGTACTGTTGATTTTAATAGGAGTTACCCTATCTTCTAAGGCTGTGCCTAATTTTTCCATTACTTCTGCAAGACCTTCTGCAGTTTCATAACCAATAACAAAGTTGTGAGTCATACGATTTTGTCACAATTCCTACTATTTAAATCTTTCTATTTATAACTACTATTTAGTGGTGTAATTATGAGTTGTTGCTTGGTTTTAGAGTTTGTTTGTTGTGGTGCGAACAGTAGTGTAAACCTTTTTAAATGATTTCTGAGAACTTATTATGTATGCCTCCGTAGCTCAGTGGCCAGAGCGGCGGTTTTGTAAATCGAATCAAAAGAACCGCAGGTCGTGGGTTCAACTCCCACTGGAGGCTTCAATATTCCGAAATGTTTAATCAGCCTATTTAACATTGAAAAAATGGTTTCAGAAGATTATATTAGAATGCCTGTAAAAGCGAGAAAAAAGGTAGATCCTTCTATAGTCAAGTACACTGAAAGAAAAGTGTTGTCAGAATTTGCAGAAGATTATCTTGATTCTATGGAGTTTGAAACTGAAGAAGAAATTGGTTACCTTGGAAACCCTGTTTATGCTTCTAATACTTATGGAAATCAAGATTATCCTGACGGTTCTATTAAGGACGTAGTTGTTCCAGTTATAGGACTTCATACTCGTGGAGAACAAGATTCTTCACCTTATGCTACTCTTGACAGACGTCTTGGAGAAGATACTCTTGAGAATGAAAGACCGCATTTTGAATATGAAAATACACCTATTTTTGATTCACTTAAAGTTGGAGATATAAGCCAACAGAACTCTTCTGACCCTGAACTAAATGTTGCTGAAGCATCACAAAAACTTACACAATTAGTCAGAGAGCTTGGAACAGCAGTTGTTTCTAGAGGTAATAATGGCACTTTTGGAGATGTTATTAATAATATGATAACTTCCAAGTCTGTTGCTAAGATGCAAGACGTTATGAATAACAGGATGAAAGGTTTAGATGAAGAAGTTGAAGGACTCTATGATTTGAAGGTTTTGAAAGATACGTACGACGCTTGATAATTCTAAAGAATTTACGTGTATGATGTTTATTATCTACTTTTAAGTAACTACAAAAACGAAAGGTTTATATAGTAGTTGTTTCTCTAGAGTAGTTACAAATTGGGGTTAGAGGTAAAATGGCAAAGAAAAAAACTAAGACTGCAAGGACTGCTAAAATAGCTAAAACAGCTAGAACAGGCAGAAATACTAGAAAAACAAGGAAAGTTAAGACTGGTATTGAAAGGCAGAGCACTAAGTTGACAAGCTCTGTTGTGACTGAATCTATAGGAGATGTGGCTATGCCTGTAGTTGATTATCTTAAAGGAAAAAAGGATATTTCTGAGTTCGTAATAGCAAAAGGAATTAAGGCTGAAGTTGGCTTTGTGAGGCAGATGCTTTACAAGCTTCAAAACCAGAACTTAGTTACTTATTTCAGAAAAAAAGACAGGGAAAAAGGCTGGTATATAAGCTACTGGACTTTTAACCAGAAAGGAGTTCCTGGACTTGCTTTAGCTATTAAGCGCAACAGATTGCAAATGTTAAAGGAAAGACTCCAAAATGAAGAAAAAAACAAAGGATTATTCTACATATGTCCTGGCTTTTGCAGCAGAATGGAGTTTGAAGCAGCTACAGAAGCAGAATTCAGATGCCCTGAATGCGGAAAGGCATTACAGAATCAGGATAATGGAAAAACTATTGAAAGAATAAGAGAAAATATAAACGAGTTACAACATTCTAATTAAAAGCATGCCTTCTCTTCGTTCCTAACTTTGCTTTACTCGTAACGCAAAGCATCTACCGGCTTCAGCTTTGCTGCTTGCATTGCCGGGATAACGCCTGAGAGTGCTCCTACAATAAAGCTGAAGATAAGCGTTACAATTATTATTATGAAACCTATTTCTATCTTGATGTAAGGAAAGCCAAGTGCGTCTGCAACAAGTTCAACTGTAAATGCAAGGCTCGTTCCTATTACTATTCCAAACAATCCTCCTACAGAACCCATAATGCCTGCTTCTGCGAGAAAGATAAATGCTATGTCAGAGTTCTTTGCTCCTATTGCTTTCATAACGCCTATTTCGCGCGTTCTTTCAAGGACAGACGTAAACATAGCATTCATTATTCCAATCGCTCCTACAAGAAGCGAGATGGTAGCAATGCCTGCCAGTACTGCCTGTACAGCTCCGAGAATATCCTTTATCATTTCCAGTATCTGGGCTGGCGTAAGGATATCAAAGTCCTCGTCGTCGTAGCTTCTGAGAAGCTCCCTTTCTATTATTTCCTGAGCATCTTCTATGTCAATCCCTTCCTTTACATGCACTATCATCGCGTTTATGTCATCCGGCCTGTCAAACATGTCACGCGCATTTTCAAGCGGTATGTAAATTCTTGAATCAAGCTCAGTGCCTGTTTCAGCGAAAACACCTATTACTTTGAACTTCTCATCCTCGAGAATGATATTGTTTCTTGCTCTTATTTCCTTGTCAAACTTCTCTTTAGCAACAGTATTTCCTATAAGCATAACTCCGTTATCACTTTTTTCAAAGAGCCTTCCATCTTCAGCCCTGACATCAATATCTGCAAAGCCTTTGTCAGCCAAGCTGACATCGTAACCTATAACATTCATGGATTTTTCCTCATTGTTAAATTCAAGAATCCCTGTTTCTGTGATTACTTTGTCAACATACTCAACAACGCGTATTGATTCAGTCTTGTCAATCATATCATTAGGAAGCGTGAAAATTGCTGAAGGAGGTCCTTGCAGGTTGGCTGGAATGATTCTCAGATTCCTTACGCCAAGTTTCTCAAACTGCTCTTCAATCGCGTTCTCAACACCCTGCCCGATAGTTATCAAGGAGATTATTGCAGAAATACCTATCACGATGCCTATTATGGTGAGCCACGACCTTAAGCCGCGCTGCCTGATGTTTTTCCAGGAAAAGCGTATATAGTCTTTTGCCATTTTTATTTCTTAAGAGCGTCTACTGGTTTTAGTTTTGCAGCCTTTCTGGCAGGCATGAAACCTGATATCATTCCAATTATAACTGCAAAAGCCAGGCCAAAAGCCATAACCCAGGATTCAATGCTGACTTTAAGGATGCCAAATCCTGCCTGTTCTGCACTAACACCAATGAAAAACGCTATCAGCGTTCCAAAAGCAACTCCTATTATCCCGCCAACAAAGCCTATAAGGCTTGCTTCAATAAGGAATATTGCTATGATTTCGTGGTTAGGAGCACCAACTGCTTTCATAATCCCAATGTCTTTAACCCTTTCAAGAACAGAAGTGTACATTGAGTTTGCTATGCCTACAGAACCAACAACAAGAGATATTGTTGCTATGCCAACAAGCATTACCTGAAGTATGTCCAAGATTGCACCCATCTGCTCAAGAAGCTGGTCAGCAGTAACTGCATCAAAGCTTTCCTCGCTGCGCACTTTTTTAAGCTCTTTTTTTACTTTCTCAGCAGCTTCCTCAATATCAATGCCTGGCTTTACTTTTGCAGTTATGTAAGAGATACCTTCCTCATCCTTAAATAAATCCCTCATTTCTTCGAGAGGCATATAAACATTTGAATCATCTTCCGGATTTCCTAAAGACTCAACTATGCCGACAACTTCAAATTTTTCGCCCTCAACTTCAATCTTGTTTTTAACAGAAATCTTTTTTTCAAACACATCATAAGCTAGTCTAGGCCCAATAACAACTTTGTTGGAATCTGTTTCAAAAGCACGGCCTTCATCAAAGTCTATTCCGAATTCTTCAAACTCCCTTTTTGCCTTGTCAGAAGGAAATCCCATGCAATAAACATTATCTATCTCATCCTTATACTCAATCTTGCAGCTCTTAAAAAGAATGCCGGAAACATACTCAAAATCTGCTATTCCATCAATAATATCAACATCGTCCTCATTAAGTCCTGTGCCAAAACCAGGAACATCACTGCTGGCATAAATCATTACCTTGTCAGTTCCAAATGCCTCAAACTGCTCCTCTACAGAAGCTTGGAGGCTCTGGCTGACAGAAACCAAAGCAACTATGGAAGCAACACCAATAACAACACCAAGAATAGTCAGCCATGAACGTAGCTTTCTGCCGGATATGTATCTAAGTACTAAGACAAAATCATCTTTAAGGCTCATTTTCTTCTTCGAGCTATGAAATAATAAAGAACTGCGCCTATTCCTGTGATTATCATTAGAGTCCAGAGGACTTTCTTATATTTTGGCAGCGAGTTCTTCCAGCAGTCAATAAGCATGAATGCAATGAACACAACAAGGATTATATAAACGGCTATCGTTATGAGAACATATGCTAAGCTTTTTGAGCCGTCTAATAAGCCGAATTTTTTTGCATCTGATGTTGAATAAAGAGGAAGCTTAACAACACTGTTCTTAACTATTTCCTTGTTAAGGCTGTCTTTGTAAGTTAGCCGCACTTTAAGGTTTATGTCGCGAGGCTTAATATTTGCAGTTCTTATATCAAACTCTGCAGTTTCAAAATCATCAGGTTCTAAATTGCCAAGGTACACGTTTGGAGCAGACACAACTTTGTAGTTTTCTGCCTCTAAGAGTTCTGCTTCCATGAACCTAATTTCAGCTGGTCCTATGTTTGATACGCTAAGAACAACTTCTCCGTTAGCGCTCGGAGTGTTTACTTCAGTTTCCTTAAGATCAAGGCTGAATTCCGGCTCATCATAAACTAAAAGGCCAATAGTAGAGTTCCTTAGATGTTTATTCCCTGAATCATCAAGGTAGTCCATGCGTATCTGTGTTTTGTAATAAGCAGAACTTGCATCAGCGTTTGCAATAAGCTTGAACTTTGTTGTTGTTGATTCACCTGGCGCAATTCTTTTTATGACTTTTTCATTTGAAGTTCCAATTGGGGAAAGAGGGACTTTATCCAAGTCAAGCGTTAGCCTGACATCCTTAATTAAAGATTTTCCGAAATTTTTCAGAACAACATCAAAGTCAGCAACACTTCCAGCATTGATACTTTCCGGAATCTTTGCAGATAAAACTCCCAGTATAGCCTCAGAAGATTCCACGCTTATGTCAAACGGACCTGCTTTTATCCAGTCTTTGCTGCCAATTCTATATCGGAAAAAAAGCTGATGCTCGCCTTCATCAGCATCTTTGTCAACCAAAACTTTATACTTAACGACAACAGCATCAACGCCTTTTTGTTTTGCATCCAAGCTTCCTATATCCTTAACAGCAGGCTCTGAAAGACTAAACGGATATTTTGGAAGAAGCTCAACTTCAAGGGCATCAATAGAGCGTGATATGTTATTATCTAATCTAAAACGCAGCTCAACATCATCACCTGGCTCAACAGGATCTGGATTTTGGTTAATCAGCTTTACATTTATTTGTGTGCCTTTGACTTCAGCTGCAGCGCTAACTGCCAGCAAACTCATCACTATTAATAATATTAACAAAAATCTCATTTCTTCGACCTCTTTTGCTTTATGATAATCCCATCTTTGAGCAGCTCTATCCTGTCTGCAACTTTAGCCAAATTATGGTCATGGGTAATCATTATAATGGTCTTGCCTTTTTTGTTCAATTCGCGTAAAAGATTAATTATGTCTCTCCCTGTTTTTGAGTCAATATTGCCTGTAGGCTCGTCAGCAAGTACAACTTCCGGGTCGTTTGCCAAAGCTCTGGCAATTGCAACGCGTTGCTGCTGGCCGCCTGAAAGCTCAGAAGGCTTGTGAGATAAGCGCTCGCCCAAGCTCACTGATTCAAGAAGTTTTTTGGAACGTTCCTTTCTTTTAATTTGGGAAATTCCCTGGAACATCATTGGAAGAGCTACGTTTTCCATTGCAGAAAGATTTGAAAGAAGGTTAAACTGCTGAAACACAAAACCAATTTTTCTTCCACGAATTGTTGCAAGCTGGCTTTCAGAAAGCTTAGTGATGTCATGGCCATCAAGGTAAACAATGCCTTTAGTGGGGTAATCAAGCGCTCCAACCATGTTCATAGCAGTTGATTTTCCAGAACCCGAAGGCCCTTCTATTGCTACAAATTCTCCAGAAGCCACTTCAAAACTAAGCCCTTTTAGAGCTTCAACTTGCACCTCGCCCATCTGGTAAATTTTCCACACGTTATTAAGCCTAATAACGCTATTTTTAGCCATAAATGTGTATCTGGATACTCTTATTTAAGAATTTTACTAATAATTATTGCTGCAAATCAATAAAATTTAAAGTAAAAGTATTTAAATTCCTATAAAGTTCATTTTACCATGCCAATAAGGGAAGAAGAAAGCAAATTGAAAAAACGGATATTCACTATAATCATATTTTTAGTTCTTGGAAGCAGCATAATTGGATTTACATTCAGCGCAATACCTTTAGGCTTACAGCAAAACAATGAAATAGAATATAACGGAATAGAATTCTTTCCTACGCAACACGGGCTGGCAACCATTATTGACGAACAAGTTTTTGAGTTTACTTATTACCCAGATGAACTGTCAGAAATTGACCTTGGAAATGTTATTTCAAAAATTTCCTCAGCAAAAATGTTTTATGCAACATCTCATCCTAACAGCAGTTTAGCCTCTCAAATAAGCGGTGTTGAATTTGATATGGCCAGAGCTCTTGAAATAAACCACAACTCATTTATGGAAATTGCATTTACTGCTGATAACCTTTATGAAAAAGAAGTAGTAACGTGCAAAGACGCAACTGCTTTTATCCCTGTTTTACTTTTTAATTTCACAAACACTACAACAAGCGTGACAGAGCAAAATAATTGCATAATAATAAACACTGAATCTGAACGTTCTCTTATTAAAATGAAAGATAAACTAATTTATGAATTACTGGGCGTACAACCATGATTTCAGAAAACAAGAGCTCGATAATCTTAGCAATTTCACTGATAGCTATAATCGCTGTTTTCTTTGGATTTACTATTTTAAGCAACCCCGAAGGCAACGTGTTTTATAACCAATTTGAATTTGTAAAAGTCGACGATAAAATCTGGCAAACAGAATGGCAACGAGAAGACCAACTTTACATACTTGACTTCCGCTTTAACCCAAAACAAGTAGAAGATATTCCGGTAGAAGGAACAATTGAAGTGGAATTCCAATCAAAAACAGCATACCTTACTATTGACCCGTCAGAAGAACCAACAGAAGAAACATCGTATGTAGCCTTAGCAGCAGTCGAACTTGCAAGAAAACTTACAGACCCTTTTTACCGGGATGTTGTTGCTGCGTGCACAATAAACGAAACAGACGCATGCGCTTCACGCCCAATAATAACATGTGATAATACTAATCAAACTGTAATACACCTTAAAGAAGCTGATGAAGCAAAGATAACATTTGACAGAAACTGCATAACAATCCAGGGAACAAGAGACGGCATAATCAAAGCAGCTGATAAGCTGCTATTCCAATGGCTTGGGATAATGAGCTAGAGTTCTTCACGCTTTAAAATAAAAACTATTTAAAGTAGTAATGAATTTTACATTGCATGGCCTTTATTGTAGTTCAGGAAATTATAGACCTAGTTATAATGATAGGCGCGATTGGTTTCATCTTCAAAGATTACATGAATGTAAAAGACACTCGCAATTACGAGCCTTTGGATGAGTTCAAAGGCAAAAAAAACTTTTTTGGTGAAGGATTTAAGAACGCTGTTATAGTAACTGCCCCTGCCATTGCCCTGCACGAACTAGGGCATAAGCTGGCAGGCCTTTCCTTTGGTCTTGACGCTACGTTTCATGCAGCTTACACCTGGCTTGGAATAGGAGTGCTGCTCAAAATAATAGGGTCGCCTTTTCTTTTTTTTGTTCCAGGCTTTGTAAGCTATTCAGGAGCAGGAGTAGAACCTTTAGTGAGAGGTTTCATAGCTTTTTCAGGGCCTTTAGTTAATTTGCTTCTGTTTTTGTTTGCAACCACTGCAATAAAACAAGGCTGGCTTAAAAAACACATACCTTTGCTGGTATTAACAAAACAGATTAATCTGTTTCTGTTCATATTTAACATGCTGCCGTTTGGATTCTTTGATGGAGCGCAAGTTTTTAGAAGCTTGATGGCAGGGTTTTGAGTTTCGAAGAAAAGTTTTAAATACAACCTGCTGCATACCTTTTACATGCACACAAGCAAATCAAATACAGAGAATTCTACTAAGTGGATAATTGTTACTGGCGGAGTTATTTCTGGACTTGGAAAAGGAATATCTGCAGCAGCCATTGGAAAGCTTTTGTCTGGGAACTTCAAAGTTGTTCCTATCAAATGTGACGGCTACCTTAACATTGACCCTGGAACAATGAACCCGTTTGAACATGGCGAAGTGTTTGTTCTTGAAGATGGCGGAGAAGTTGACATGGACTTTGGACACTATGAACGCTTCCTGAATATAAACTGCAAATCTGGCTGGAATCTTACAACAGGAAAAATTTTCGATTCTATAATAAAACAGGAGCGCAAAGGCGAATTTCTAGGCAAAACAGTCCAGGTAATCCCTCATTTAACTAATGAAATAAAAAGACAGTGGATGAAAATAGCCAAGGAAGAAAAAGCAGACGTAATGACCATTGAAATTGGAGGAACAGTAGGAGACATAGAAAACTCTTGGTTTGTTGAAGCAGCAAGACAATTAAAAAAAGATATTGGAAGCGATAATGTCCTTTACGTTCATTTGTCTTATGTTCCTTTTGTCAAAACTGCAGGCCAGCAAAAAACCAAGCCAGCACAAAGAGATGTCCAGCTTTTGAGAGAAACAGGAATAGTTCCTGACATAATGATAGGACGTAGCGAAGTTCCTTTAACAAAAGAAAGCAAATCAAAACTAGCTTTATACTGCGATGTTCTTGAGGAAGCTGTTATAAGCGCGCCCGATGTAAAAACTATTTACGAATTGCCGATTACTTTTGAAGAAGAAGGCATTCTCAGAATTATTTCTAAAAAATTTAATTTTACTCCTAAAACAAACCTTGAAGAATGGAAAAAACTTATTGGAAACATTAAGAACCACACTAAAACAATAAACATTGCGCTTTGCGGAAAATACACTGGATTGACAGATGCTTATGCAAGCCTTATAGAATCGCTTAACCATGCAGGAGCTCACTTAAGCACTAAAGTTAATGTCGAGCTAATAGAAACAACTGACATTGAAGAAGGAAAAGTTCCAATAGATCAATTGTTGGCAGACAAAGATGCAATAATAGTTCCTATTGGCTTTGGCAGCAGAGGAGCAGAAGGAAAAATTTCAACAGTAAGATATGCTCGCGAGCACAACATACCTTTCCTTGGATTGTGTTTTGGGCTTCAAATTGCAGTAATAGAATTTGCAAGAAATGTTTGCGGATTTAAAGATGCAAACTCAACAGAAATCGATCCAAAAACAAAAGACCCTGTTGTAATGATACTGCCTGAACAAATGAAGATAATTGAAAAAGGTGGAACCATGCGCTTAGGAGCTGAAAAATCAATACTTAAGCGCGGAACAAAAACAACACAGCTTTACGGCAACACAACAGTCTATGAAAGACACCGCCATCGGTATGAAGTTAATCCTAAATACCATAAAATACTGGAAAAACACGGAATGGTTATTTCAGGAAGCAGCAGGAACGGCAAGCTTGTTGAATTCATAGAACTGCCTAACCTGAAATTCTTCGCAGCAACACAAGCACATCCAGAATACAAATCACGACTTGAAACTCCTTCCCCATTATATTATGGTTTGGTTAAAGCTGCTGTTGAGAAAAAGTATGGACGAGCTTGAAAACGAAAACCATACTCATTACATTCGTAGGTTTTGCTTCTGAGCAAAACCTTTATTAACCTTCTTTAAGCTCTCAAAAACATGACAGATGATAAAAAGGAGCCTGTTGGCAGCACAGATGTTTCTGGCTCTTTTAAAAGTGATGGCGATGGTAAATTGCCTGACAATATTACTGTTGCTAAAGAAGATAAAAAAACTGAAAAACAATACGACTATAAGAAAAGCGATTTTAAGCCAAAAAGCAAGCATTCTGAAGACAGCAGAAATTTTATAATAAAAAATTACGACAAGCAGTATAAAAAATTGCTTGTAATACCTTCTGCAATCGTTGCTCTAACTATTATAATACTTTTATTCAGCTTTTACAATACAGGCGAGTTCTTTCAAAAAGATGTTTCAATAAAAGGCGGAGTCACTATAACAATTCTACAAACTTATGATGACTTGGATGGACTTGAGAAATTCTTAACAGATTCGCTAGGAACAACTGTCAATACGAGACTGCTTTCTGAAGCTGGAGCAAAGAAAGGAATAATCCTAGACGCAGGCATAGAAAGCGATGAAGAAGTCAGCAACTTTTTGTCTTTAATACAGGAAAAAACAGGCGAGCTGTCAACAGACCAGTATTCTGTTCAGGTGATTGGCAGCTCTCTTGGAGCCAGCTTTTTCAAAGCAGTTATTGTGAGCATTTTTGCTGCATTTATTTTGATGGCTCTTGTTGTGTTTCTTTATTTTAGATTTGCAGCTGGAAAATGGATTTTACTTCCAAGCCTTTTCATAATTTGGACAGTATTAGTTGACATGATAGGCACGCTTGCAGTGGTTTCACTTCTAGATATTAAGGTTTCAACTGCAGGGCTTGCCGCGTTTCTTCTTCTCATAGGTTATTCTGTTGATACAGATATACTTCTTACTATGAGACTGCTGAAAGGAAGGCAAGAGAAAATTTTTGACCGAATTATGAATGCTGCCCGAACAGGAATATTCATGACAGTTGCAGGAATGGTTGCCATGGCTGCAGGGCTGGTGTTTACTCAGTCTGAAACCATAAGGCAAATCATGCTGATACTTTTAATCGGGCTTGCATTTGATTTATTGCACACCTGGCTAACAAATGCAGGCATTTTAAGATGGTACTTGGAGAGAAATATGTATGACACAAAATAAACTGCGAAAAATAATGATGGATAAGCGCATATGGATACTTGCAATTGCAATAATAGTGGCTTTTATAGCTATAAATCCAAATCCATGGAGAGAAGGTATCACAATAAAAAGCGTTGAAAAAGACAGTGCTGCTTCTTTGGCTGGAATAAAACCAGGCCAAAGCATTGTGAAAATAGACAACCAATATGTAAAAAGCGTGGCAGATTTTGCCAGACTAACAAGCAATCTTGATACAAATGACACTGTTCTAATTGAAACAGAAAACAACTTTTACAAATTGACTGTTACTGATGAAGATTTGGGAATGACTGTAGCAAAAAAAGCTAAAACAAACATAAGAACAGGGCTTGATTTGCAGGGCGGAACCAGAGTCTTATTGCAACCTGAAGAAAAAATTTCTGAAACTGATTTGGAACTGATTATTGAAAACATGAATAAGCGTCTTAACTTGTTCGGCTTGTCAGATGTAACTGTAAGAGACGCTTCTGATTTTTCAGGACAGCAGTACATAATGGTTGAAGTAGCTGGAGTAAATGAAGAAGAAGTAAAGAATTTGGTATCAAAGCAAGGAAAATTCGAGGCAAAAGTAGGCAATGTTTCTGTGTTCAAAGGAAATGACGTTGTAGATGTATGCAGGTCTGCCCAATGTTCTGGCATAGACTACAGAGCCGGAGGATGCCAGCAACTTGGACCATCAGACTGGGCTTGTCCGTTTTTCTTTTCAATAAGTCTTAGCCAGGAAGCAGCGCAACGGCAGGCAGACGCAACACAAGACCTGCAAATCATTGAGGGATACTTAAGCGAGAAGATTTACCTTTATTTGGACGATGAATTAGTGGATGAGCTTAACATTGCAGAAAGCCTTAGAGGAGAGCCTGCTATTTCAATTCAGATATCAGGCAGTGGCGCAGGCTTAACTCAAAATACAGCAACAAAAGATTCAATTAAAAACATGAAACAGCTTCAAACCATACTTGTAACTGGAAGCCTTCCTGTAAAGCTGGAAATAGCACGAACAGACGCTGTAAGCCCGGCATTAGGAGAAGAATTTGTAAGAAATGCTTTGCTTACAGGACTTGTTGCCATCGGCGCAGTAATGTTTGTATTGCTAATAGCTTACAGAAATGTTCTGGTCATTCCAATTGTCTTCATAAGCCTGCTGGAAATATTCCTTTTATTAGGAGTAGCTGCTTTAATTCGATGGAACATAGACTTAGCAGCCATTGCAGGAATAATAGCAGCAGTAGGAACAGGAGTTAATGACCAAATAATAATCACAGACGAAGCTCTCAGAGGAGAAGCTCGCGCCTTTAAAAGCTGGAAAGAAAAACTGAAAAGCGCGTTCTCAGTAATTTTCGGAGCTTACTTTACTTTGCTGTTTGCAATGCTTCCCTTGTTTTTAATTGGAGCAGGACTGCTAAGAGGCTTTGCAGTAACCACAATAATAGGAATGACAGTTGGAGTTCTGATAACAAGGCCTGCATACGCTAAGATAATAGAAATCCTGATGGAGAAATAAGTTTTATATACTCTCTTTCTAATACTATTGTTTATGATAATAACTATATCAGGCGATGCTGGCTCTGGCAAGAGCACTGTGGCAGAAATAGTTTCTAAGAAATTGAAATACAAGCATTATTCTGTGGGAGACTTTATGAGGATTATTTCCAGGAAAAGGGGCCTTACTCTTTTGCAGGTTAGCGAGCTTGCTGAAAAAGACGAAAGCATAGATGAAGAGCTTGATGACATGCAGATAGAGCTTGGCAAGTTTGAAGACCATTTTGTCCTGGATTCAAGGCTTGGATTTCATTTTGTTCCAAAATCCTTAAAAGTTTTCCTGAAAGTTGACGTTAAAGAAGCTGCAAAAAGAATTTTCAACCACAAAAGAAGGCTGGAGGAAGAAAACAAAACACTTGAAGCAACTTTGGAGAACATTAAGAAAAGAAAAAAATCAGAATTGCACAGGTACAAAAAATACTATAATCTTAACCCTTATGACAAAAAAAATTATGATTTGGTGATAGACACTACTAACAACATCGCAGAACAAACAGCAGACGAAATAATAAAAGCTGTTAAAAACAATAAATAATGTATATAGATTAACTTTAAATATGGATTCTAAGTTCCGATATTTATGTCTGGTTTTGAAAAAGTATGGGCTAATCCAGATGACTCTTTTGTTCTAGATTTAGACGTTGTTCAAAGACGATTGGAAGAACGTATGAGCTCTAGTCCTCTTTTTGCTCCATTAAGCGAATACTTAACAGAATTACTGCAAGGTTTTTCTGCTGATTCATTGATGAGAGAATATTATGATCATCAACGTATGGAATTGGCAAGTCAAGCCGGAACTGCGCAGTCAGAAGCATTAAAATATATGCGCGCAGGAGATCTCGGTATGTTCATCACAATGTTCTATGAAGAAGGAAGCATTTTTTTAGCAACTAGTCAGATGGCAGAACAAAATTTTTCTGATGCAGCTGACTTGATGGAAAACCCAGGTAGTATGTTACTAAAATCTGCTTCAATAGAAGTTCCTAACATAAGCAGCCTTTTGTGGACTGTGAGAGAAGATTTGGATTTCAGTACAGGATTGGGTTTGCCAGAGCCAGACGCCATTCGTTTGCCACCATCAATTGAAAACGAGTTTGGACAATATTTATAAAGTGGTTGCTGCTTCTCGACTTTATGCCAGAAGTCTTAAAGGAAGGAGATTTTGTAGAGTTGGATTATACAGGCAAGATTCTTGAAGGAGATATTATTTTTGACACTACGCTTGAAGATGTTGCTAAACAAAACAATCTCCATGACCCTAAAGCAAAGTACGAACCAGTAATAATCTGCCTTGGAAAGAATCATGTTATTGCAGGGCTTGATAAAAATCTTGCAGGAAAGGAAATTGGAAAAACATACGTGTTTGAGATTCCTCCTGAAGAAGGCTTTGGAAATAAAGATCCTAAGAAAATACAACTTATTTCCACCAGTAAATTCAGAGAGCAGAAAATCACTCCAATGCCAGGGCTTCAAGTTAACCTGGACGGCATTCTTGGAACAATAAAAGCTGTTAGCGGCGGAAGAACTATTGTTGACTTCAACCATCCATTATCAGGAAAAGATCTTAAATACGAAGTTACTGTTAAGCGGATAGTAACAGACTTAAACGAGAAAATTGACGCAACTTTGAAACTCCTTGGAATAAATATGGAAAAAGAAATCTTGGCAGATAAATTAACACTGAAATCTCCTGAAGAAGTTCCTAAAGAAATGCAGGAAAACTTAACAAAAATCATAACAGAAACTGTTAAAGAAATAAAGACTGTTTCTTTCGAACAAGTGACGAAAAAATCTGAACCTTCTGGACAAACAAACAACAAAATTTAAATAGTAGTATCGTAATAACTAATTTGTAATTTTTTGGGTTTTAAGGTTGACATTATGGGAAGCGTAATTTTAAATGCTGAGGAAGAGGTAAAAGCTGAACCAAAAAATACCTCTGTCGATGCTGAACTCGAACAGATGCTTTCTAAGCAAAAGGCAACAATCAAAGTTGTAGGTACTGGTGGAGCAGGAAACAACACTGTAACAAGAATAGCTGAAGTTGGAGTTGTTGGCTCTGAAATCATCTCAATCAATACAGACGCCCAGGATTTGCTTTACACAACTTCTGATAAAAAAATTCTAATTGGCAAAGAACTCACCCATGGTTTAGGAGCAGGCTCTGATCCGAAAACAGGAGAAGAAGCTGCCAGAGAATCTGAACACGAACTTAAGGATGCTCTTTCAGGAGCAGACATGGTTTTCATAACTTGTGGCCTTGGTGGAGGCACAGGAACTGGCTCTGCTCCAATAATAGCAGACATATCCAAAAAGCTCGGAGCGTTGACTGTTGGGATAGTTACAATGCCATTCACCATGGAAGGCAACAGGCGCTATGAAAATGCTATGATTGGATTGGAAAGACTAGAGAATGTTGTTGATACTTTGATAGTTATTCCTAATGACAAGCTGCTTGAGCTAGCTCCTGACTTACCCTTGCTAACAGCATTTAAGGTTGCAGATGAAATCTTAACCAATGCTGTTAAAGGCATAGCAGAAATGGTAACAAAAGCAGGGCTTATAAACTTAGATTTTGCAGACATAAAAGCTGTAATGACAGGAGGAGGCGTTGCTCTTATTGGAGTTGGCGAATCAGACTCTGAAAACAGAGCAGTTGAAGCAGTTGAAAAAGCTATAACCAATCCGCTGCTTGACGTTGACGTTACAGGAGCTAACGGAGCATTGATTAATGTTTCAGGAGGCTCTGACATGACGCTTGAAGAGGCCCGTAAAGTTGTTGAAACAGTCAGCCAAAAGCTAGATGAAAACGCCAAAGTCATTTGGGGCGCTCAAATATACGAAGACCTTCCTAATATCATCAGAACCATGCTTATAGTGACAGGTGTTTCTTCTGAACAAATATTCGGCAAGGAGAGAATGCACGCAACAGAAAGAAAAGCCGAGATAGAATCTGAATTAGGGATAGAGTTTGTGGATTGATGCTTCTCTAGTTGAATTTGTTAATAAATCGCAAGCTTTAAAAACCGCCTTTTGTTTCACTTTTCAGAATGCAATTTTCACAGTTAACTCTTAAGATTAAGACATTCATACTTGAAAGCAGGAGAGTTTTGGCTGTTACAAGGAAACCTAGCCGGCTAGAGTTTACGACTATAGTCAAGGTAACCGGAATAGGCATTATATTGATAGGATTAATTGGTTTTTTGCTGCAATTGGCAAGAAACCTCTTTTTATAACAAAAATGGAACAAGAAACATCTCAAATATTTGCAATAAGAACAACTGCAAACCGTGAAGAGCAGGTTATAGACTTTATATCTTCAAATGCAAAGAAGAAAGCTTTGGAAGTCTATTCTGTAATACATCCGCACGGCATGAGAGGTTACATCTTTTTAGAGGCAAAATCAAGATTAGACGCTGAACAAGCAGCATTCAAGGTTCCTTACGCCAGAGGCGTATTGCCTAATGAGATTAATTATTCAGAAATAGAGCATATGCTTGAATCTGCAAAGAAAGTAGAGATGAACATACAGAAAAACGATGTTGTTGAGATAATAGCAGGGCCTTTCAAAAGAGAGCAAGCAAAAATAAGCAGAATTGACAAAACAAAAGAAGAAGTTGTTGTTGAACTGCTTGAAGCAGCTGTTCCGATTCCAATAACCATCCGAATGGATTCTGTTAAGGTAATAAGAAGAGCAGGAGACGAAGGAAGAGAAGACGAATAAAATGGCAACACAAACTATTGAATCAATGATACCTGGCGGCAAAGCTAGTGCTGCTCCTCCCCTTGGCCCAGCTCTTGGACCTTTAGGCATAAACATAGGTGAAGTAATAGCTGCCATAAACAAGAAAACAGCAGCTTTTAACGGCATGCAAGTTCCAATTAAAGTTAACGTGGAAACAGACACTAAAGCTTTTGAAATAGAAGTAGGAACGCCTCCTTCAAGCGCTTTGATTCTTAAGGAATCAGCAATAGAGAAAGGCTCAGGCAATCCATTAGAAGACAAAATTGCAGATTTGAAAATAGAACAGATAATAAAAATTGCAAAAATGAAAGAAGACAATCTTATGGGGAAAACTTTGAAAGAGAAAGTAAAGGAAATAATCGGATCATGCAACTCAATGGGTGTCATGGTAGAAGGCAAACAAGCTTCTGAAGTTGTAAAAGACGTAAATGCAGGAACTTTTGATAAAGAAATAGCAGAAGAAAAAACAGAACTTACAGCTGAAGAACTCAAGGAGCTGGAAGAAGAAAGAAAGAAACTCGCAGCAGAAGTAGAAAAGAGAAAGACTGTTCACATGGCAACAGCAAAGAAGATTATTGACTCTATGCCAGGAAAAGCAAGAGGCGAGATAAAACTCAAGCTTGTTGAAGCAGGCGTCCCTGCATTGATAATAAACGAGCTTCTGCCAGTAACAGGAGCAGCTGGAACACCTGGCGCACCTGGTGCACCAGCACCTGCAGAAGGAGAAGCTGCACCAGCATCACAAGAAGCAGCACCTGAAGAAAAGAAAGAAGAATAATCCTAAGAAAAATTATTTCTGATTTTTTTCTAATTTAACGAGTTTTGTAATATAACCAGCAACAATGTTACTAAGCTTTCGAGAATTTATGTCAACAAACTCCTTAATTAACTCTTTATTCTTTACAAAGTCTTCGCTAAACGTATCTTTATGCTCGTCTATTAGCTGTTGAGTTACTCTCTTAACAATCTTTGTTTTTATTCTTCCCATATTAAATTGCGCAATTCACTAGTTTAAAAAGTTTATTAGTTATCTCAATTAAGCTCAACACAAACTTTATATACTGTGTTAAGTAGTCTCTTAATCAATGAAGGATCCTAGGTTCTTACCAGTTGAAAACAGAGAGCCTGTTGAAGAGTACGACGACGATTTCTTAGAAAACGAAGAAGAACTCTACGAAGCACTATATTCTTCACGCAAAGACAAAGCAACAGTTAAGAAAATCCAGCTTTATATTGCCAGCTGATGTTTAGAATTCTAACTTATTAACCCAATCAGGTATGCTTCCGTCAACCTTATCATACTGCGGCCAGTAAGGCTTAATGTCAATTACAGGCGTTCCATCCAGAATGTCCAGGCCTTTTACTTTAACCTTGTTTCCTTCAATTCCTAACAATTGCACTGTTGTTATCGCAACTGGATTAGGTCTTTCAGGGCAGCGGCAAGCAAAAATACCCACTATAGGAACTTCTGGATTTCCCTGAGGGCGATGTGTTATCACATGCTTATTGACTTTGTCCATCCAATAAACAATAATAACGTGAGAATAGTCATCTAAGCCCTTTAACGCTTCTGCAAACTTTTCATCAATTATTATCTCAGAGATTTCATCAGCAAAATTCCCAAATCTAGCTTCTTTAATGTTGTTTCTTACAGAACCTATTGGAGTTAACTTGATTTCTTCCATCTGAAAATTCTATTTAGAATAAGTTTAAATGCTTTTTGCAAAAGATTATAAACGCGACATTAATAGTTGCGGTATTAAGGGCCTGTGGTCTAATGGCATGACGCCACCCTCGCAAGTATTCGGGGTCGGTGGAGACTCCGGGTTCGATCCCCGGCAGGTCCATTAAAATGAAAAAAGAAGTAACTGCGATTGTACCTGTATTGAATGAGGCTGAACGTATTGGAGCTGTGCTTGAAGTTCTGACAACTTCTCCTGAAATAGCCAAAGTTATAGTGGTAAATGACGGCTCAACAGACTCTACAGAATCAATTATAAAGCAATACAATGTTTTGCTTATTTCAAACAAAAAAAATCTTGGGCAAGCAGAATCTGTAAAACGCGCTGTTCATCATGTTAAAACAGGCATAGTGCTTATTTGTGATGGCGATTTAATAGGGTTTAAACATCATCATGTTCATCAATTAATTAAGCCTGTTAAGGAAAATGGGAATGTAATGGCAGTAGCTTCGCTTGACAAGTACTGGCATGTTGGCATTGATTTACTTAAAGAAAAGTTTATGCTAATCCCGATAACAGGCACGAGAGTTCTTTTAACAAAGTATCTTCTTGGAGCGTCAAAACATAATCTGTTTACAAAGTACGGGATACACCCTGTTATCAACGCTTATTGCAGAAACCATGGCATTAAATTGAAACAAATAAGTCTTGACGGTGTTAAAGATGTTATAAAAATACGAAAAAAAGGTTATGGCTGGATGCCTCATATCAAAGAAACTATTGATGTCACTAGTGTTTACGCACAGCTTTATCTGGAAGAAGCGCAAAATTTCAAGAGAGAGAAACGCTATAAACCTAAACGTATGCTAAAAAATTTAGTGAAGAAAGTATCCAGAGTAAAGAAATAAGAGAATGAACAAGAAAAAAAGCTTAGCAATTGGAGTGGCAATTGTTTTGATACTTAGCTTTGTATTGTTTTTAATCGGAAAAATAAACTATTTAGGCTTCTTAGCAATAGCAGCAGTTGCAGCAATCTTTGCTTACAAAATCCTGCCGAGGATGAAATAAAAGCACCGGGAGGGACTCGAACCCTCGAATAACCGCTCTGCAGGCGGTCTCCTATCGGCTTATCGATGAAGTATCGATAATTAGCCGCTTGGACACCGGTGCGACGGACCCGCAAGTGTCCTCACTCGCGCTCTGCGCTTGTTCGGGACCTGCGAGTCTAACGGACCCGCAGGGATTCGAACCCTGGGCCTAAAGCTTACTTCAACGCTTAGAAGGCTTTCGCTCTGTCCAAGCTGAGCTACGGGTCCATGTAAGAAAGAAGCGGTTAGATGCTATTTAAAAGTATTGTTAAAATTATTTTTTTGCTTTTTTCTCATGCGGATGGTGCTTTCCTGTTGGTGTTTCGAAGAAAGGAACTGCTTTAAGGAATCTCGGGAGCCTGCTTATTACTCTAAACGTGCGAATAAACCTGGCAGAGCGGCCTGCTTGTCCAACTTCTCTTACTATTGCTGTACCTTCTTTTCCAAGCTTTTGTATTTCAGGCGCTTCATGAATTACTTCCTGGCCGCGCTCAATAAATATGCGCAAACCTAAGAACTCTGTAAGCCTGAAAACAAAGAAAAAAGGGATTATCGCGATAATTTGCAGCCAGTAACTCTTCAAAAATTTCGAGATGTTTCTGACTCTGTTGAATTTGAACGTCAAGTCAATCGTAAAAACACTTATTAGAAGCATGTCAAAATAATCTGCATAAGCATGATATGGCTCAAACTGCTCGCTGAAAAACAGTTCTCCAATTATTACCAAAAGAAGTGCAACAAGGAGAGGCCCTATTATTTTATCAACTGCTAACTCGAGCTTGTGAAGCCAAATGTGCATGCAGAATTATTATTTTTACTGCTTTTAAACTTTTTCACTCTAAGAATTCTTTGTTCTTGATTTTTTCAGGCAGGTACTTATCAGAAATAAATGTTATTCCTTTTGATGAGAGTGCTTGGATTTCTACTTTTGAGTTGAATTCTTTCATCATCTTAAACTGGCGCTGCCATGGCTTTGAGTTTTTAAACCATTGATATTCCTTGATTTGTTTAAGCCTGGCCAAGTCAATATCTTTTAGCTTGATGAAATGCTTTTGCAATTCATATTTGTTAACATCGTCAGTTGTTATTCCTAAGAATCTTACGCTTGGGATAGCTAACTCAGAAGCCATGTGAGCAAGGCTTATCGAGCCAAATTTTATAACGCTATAAATGTAAAGCCCATAAGGGTCAAGGTCAGTAAGCACATATATTGGCAGCTTAAATTCGCTATGGAGACGTTGTAATAATCTTCTTATGCCGCGAGTTGACTGTCCTTGCGAGCTCATGATAATGCAGTTGTTCTTCTCCCAGAACTTGTCTTCATGGAGACGCTCCCACACAGCAGCTTTTTCCATGTAAATAACGTATTTTGAAGTGACTTTTTTGAACTTAATATCCTCAACGTTGCTTGGGATGCTCCATCCGCCGCTTCCAAGCTTGCTCCAGTCGATAGTGTCTCCTTTGTCCTCTATAACAACGTTGCCTGCAACAGAACCCATCTTATTTGCGTTTATGTGAAGCAATTCGCGAGAATTATCTGTTACTAATTCAAGATCTTCAATAGCTTTATCTGTTTCTTTTTGCTCATCAACAATATTTGTTTTAGTATTTGGAATAGTTCGCTTAGCCATGTAAAAAACGTCTCTCAAACTAGCATGCTTGCCAACATCCAGAAGGTTTTTAGTTATCTTGGCAACTTCCAATGTTTGAACAAACTTTTTTGTATGGCCTACGTTAAAGAAAAATCTTTTCGCAGACTTGCTTCCAAGCTTAAGAAGCTGTGTTTTTTTGTCAAAAGTAACGTTTGAAAGATTTCTTATAGGAATGTCCACGTTTGGATTGCGGCCTTTCTCTACATCATTCACAAGCTTCTTTCCAAACTCAACAAGCTCTTCAGATGCTTTACTGCTTTTTTTCGCCATTTTTCCCTTCAGGAGAGCCAATTTCAAGCTGTGCTCTTATTTCTTCTTTATTCAGCATATTTTTTAGTTGCTTAGTCAGGTTTTCTTTGTTTGCTTTTGTAAGCGAAGCTAAACTATCAGCGATTTCCGGAATGTAGCGCTCAAACAAATTAGCGCGTTCAAGCTGCTGGTGGACTCGAACTTTGCGGTTAACATAAATTCCCATCTTGCGTCCGCATTCCTGCAATGCTAACTTGACTTCTTTCTCAATTTCAGGATAGTGAGCAATAGCTTCCTTTGCCTCAGAAGTGAAAGGCACCCAAACAGAAGCCATATGAACAACAATAACTGCCGGGCCTGTAGGCATAGAATTGCCTGATTGCTGGAGGCCGTAAGGCTTCCAGTTAGTTTCAGTAAGAGACTCTGCTGTAATACAAGAGCCTTGCTGGTAAAGAAGAGGAACACGGTTTGCAAACCTCATTAACGTTACTGGGCCTTCTGCAGTAAGTTTTCCGCCGTAAGCCATCGCAACCTCAACAACAAACGGGTTGCCTCTGTAAACAGATGCTGGGCGAGAAATTGAGCAATAAAATTCTGCTTCTATTTCCTTTTTCAATCCTTTTTCAAGAAGCTCCCCGCCTATTGGAGAAATGCAGTCAGTTGGAGGGGTGATAATCTTTGTTTTGCTGATTCCCTGTATTATCTTTTCTGCCTGTTCACGTCCTATTTCTCTTGGCTTCATGCTTGGCAGAAGCGAAGCGTTTTCGCATATTTCCTTAGCAGTTCCTGCTCCAACTCTAGAAAATTCTGTCATTAAAAATGATTGGAGAGTTCTTGCTTTGGTTGCGTCAATCATCCTCATCAACAATCCAATTTCAATACCATAAGGGTGCGGCTGGATTTCTTTTGGATGCGGAGGGAGCTGTTCAGAAGCCCTGCTATAGACAAATTGTTCAGCTTTAGGGTTTGTATAAGTTAACGTAATGTGGGGGTTAATAATTGCTGTTTGTTTTATGTATTCATCAACTGACTGAAGGCCTTTGAGGTAGTCTGCTTCAAAATTCAGCTCTATTTTAGTGCCGTGCTCTTTTTTCCAGTTAACAACCTCTTCTTTCAAAATTTTTGGAGCATTGTTTTTCACATCTATGTAAAGCTCATAGTAATGAGCTGGTTCTTTTGGAGAAATTCTGGAAATAATCTTTGCAGGCTTGCCAGTTGTTAGCTGTGCATACAAGACAGCAGCGCTAATTCCTATGCCTTGCTGACCTCTAGATTGTGAAAGCTTGAAAAATTTACTTCCGTAAAGAAGCTTTGCAAACACTTTTGGGATTTGTGACTTTAATATGCCTGGACCGTTATCCTCGACAATAATGTTGTATTTGAACTCACTCAACTGATTTATTTCAACATTAATATCAGGTAATACTTTAGCATCTTCGCAGGCATCCAAAGAGTTATCAACAGCTTCCTTGATTGTTGTAAGAAGCGCTTTCCTTCTGTTGTCAAACCCAAGAAGATGCCTGTTTTTCTCGAAAAACTCAGCTATTGATATTTCACGCTGCTTCTTAGCAAGTTCATGCGCTTTTGTCATTGGTTTTATCACTCTAACACTTAGTTTAAAAATTTTATTGCTGCTACTACGCTTCTCCAAGAAGTTGCTGTTTCTTTAAATTGCGCCTGTGGCGCTCAAGCATTTTGTAAATGGTAGAATGCTGTGAGCCTGCTATAAGCTTTTCTACTGCTCTTCTGCAAACATCAACTGACTCAACCCTTCCTATTATGCAGATTGTCTTGCCGAAAACAGAAATTTTACAGTCAGTAAGCTCTTCAATTACCTGCCTGGCTTTTCCGTTGCTGCCGATGACTCTTCCTTTTATTCTTATGAAATGGTTTTTTGTTTTAGCATAATCATTAAGATTAAGCTGCTCCAATGAATAATCAGGCTTGAGAAGCTGCAATGCAATCTCCGGATTAAAGCCGCGGCCTATCGCAGTAATAATCTCGCGAACAGTGTACAAGTTTAAAGCATCATCTCCGTAAAGGAAAATATCGCCTTCTTTGGAGTCAATAGTAATCTTAACTCCTGTTTCTGTTTCCAGCTTTTTCTTAATAGAGCCTTCTTTTCCAATCAACACAGCAATCCTTGAAGCCGGTATTTTCAGCTCATAAGAGTATTCTTCCATAGAAATTGTGAAAAAGGGGTGGTTAAAATAGTTTTTGAATTGAAGAAGCTAATAACTTTTGTATCTTTATAGTAGTAACAAATAGAAAGGTTTATATAGAGGTGTTAATATTAGGATCATATTGGTTAAAATGAATACAAAACAACGTAATTACGTGTAGGTGCTGTAGGTCTAGTTATAGCAGCTTTAGCTGCTTGTAGCGACAAAGGGGATGATTCAATAGCTACATCTGATGATGTGGAGCCTACTCCTGTTGCAGCTGAGAAAACTGAAGATGTTCCTGAATCTGTTTCTGAAAATATAAAACTAACCTTATTAAATGATTCTTTTTGTTATGAAAGCTTAGGTGGCATAAGAGCAGATATAGAAGGTGATGAAAATACTTTTTACAATGTAGATTTAAATGTAACAAAAGCTAATGAAGGAAAAGTTGTATATGGCACTCTTACTGATAATGGAGGCGGCTCAGTTTCTGTTGGATTTTCATCTAAACGATTAGAACCTGGAACATATAACGCTTCAGCTGCATTTATTACAAGCAATGGTTCCATAGTTGAAAGACGAAGAAGTTTCGATGTTGTAAAGTGCACTGATGACCTTGGCAATGCTTTTCAAAGAACAGAGAGTGATGGCATTACCCTGAAAGTTAGTGAAGATTCAAGAGTTGGTGAAAAAACAAGAATTGTTGTTAATCCTCTCTCTGGAAAAAAGTTTCAATATGTGGACATATTTGTTTACAATAAAGATGAAGAATTAAATCCTATTTCCTTAACTTCTGTTGAAGGTGGCCCTGTTTCATTTATTTTCGAACCATCACAGACTGGTACTTACAGAGTAGAAGCTAGAGTTGGTAAAGACGCTTTGTTAGCAAAGAATTTTGAAGTTGAGTAATTTTCAATTCTTCTGTTCTATTTTGTTGCCAGTCAACTGCTTTAGGCTTTTGGTGAAGTATTCCATGCAGTCCAAAGCGCAGAATGAAACGCGTTTTTTAGTGTCAGACGTCCCAAATATTAGAGTAAATTCATTGGCAACTCTTAAATTCACTTCATTCCCGCAGCTTCCGCATGTTCTTGACTCAGTAGCACTTATCTCTTTTAGCTTATTAGAAACAATTTGCCTTATGCTTGTTCCTCCACTGAACAAGTCACGTTGAAGCTCAACAAGTTCCTCATACTCCAATGAGCCTACAATATCCATGAATTTCTTCTTTTCAGCTGCCATAATTCAGTATACTAATTACTATACTCATATATAAATATTACGCTTTAGCTTTATAAAGGAAGGGTTTTTTGGAGTAAAAACCAAAACTATATTAACTTAGAGCGGCGTTTTAGTAAAAAAGATGGTGGAGTATTATACGTTAAGCGCTGATAAAGTTTTAGATGAATTAAAAACTTCTATAAACGGACTTAGTGAGGAAGATGCTTCTAGGCGCCTTAATCATTATGGCTCTAATCAGTTGAAGGAAAGCAAAAAGATATCTCCTGTTAAAATTTTTTTCTCACAGTTCAATAATTTTCTTATTTGGATTTTATTAATAGCAGTGGTTATTTCGGCAATTTTAGGAGATGTAGTGGAAGGCGTTGTCATATCTGTGATAATAATAATGAATGCTGTGATTGGCTTTATACAAGAATTCAAAACAGAGAAAGCAATAGAGTCCTTAAAGAAGCTTTCAGGTCTTAAAACAGACGTTCTTAGAAACGGTGAGCGCAAGCAAATTGATGCAAAACAGATTGTTCCTGGCGACATATTGTTTCTTGAAACAGGAGATAAAGTTTCTGCTGACTGCAGGCTCATAGAAGAATCTAATTTTGAAACTCAGGAAAGCTCACTTACCGGAGAGTCAACGCCTGTTAAAAAGAATGTTGAAGCAATAAACGAAGCATCCATAGCAGACCAAATCAATATGACTTTTTCAGGAACAATAGTCACTAAAGGCAGGGCAAAAGTAGTTGTTGTTAAGACAGGAATGCACACAGAAATAGGAAGGATAGCAAAACTAATAGAAGAAGCAAAAGAAGAGCTCACACCTTTACAAAAAAAGCTTGACAAATTTGGAAAGCAAATTGGAATTTTAACTTTGATAATAGCGGCAATTGTTTTTACTGCTACTGTTCTGAGAGGAGAAAACATTCTTGAAATGTTTAAAACAGCAGTTAGCCTTGCTGTAGCAGCTATTCCAGAAGGCCTGCCAGCTGTTGTTGCTATGTCTTTGGCTTTAGGTGTTCAGCGAATGATAAAAAGGAATGCTTTGATAAGAAAATTGCCTTCTGTTGAGACACTTGGAAGCACAACAATAATTGCAACTGATAAAACCGGAACTTTGACTCTGGACAAAATGACGGTGAAGAAGCTCTATGTAAATAGAAAAGTTGTTGAAATTGCTGGAGAAGGATATTCAACTGAAGAAAAACTAATGGCTGGGGAAGACCAGAAGCTTTTGCTGAGGATTGGATTGCTGTGCAATGATTCTTCACTTTCAAGCGTTGGAGTTTCAGGAGACCCAACAGAAGTTGCATTGCTTGTATCTGCAGCAAAAGCAGGCATGGAGAAAAAAAAGCTAGACACAAAATTTAGAAGAATTGATGAGATTCCTTTTGATTCTGAAAGAAAACGAATGACTACGATCCATCAAGTCGGCGCTAAAAAGACAATGTACACAAAAGGAGCTCCTGATGTTGTGCTTAAATTGTGCGATAGCATTCATTTGAATGGGAAAGTGAGAAAGTTAACAACTGCTGATAAGAAGAAAATCGAAAAAGCTAATGAAACTTTTGCTTCAAACGCTTTGAGAGTTCTTGGTTTTGCATACAAGCCAGTAAAAGGAAAATACACAGAAAAAAATCTGATATTTGTTGGACTGCAGGCAATGATTGACCCGCCAAGGCCTGAAGTAAAAACTGAAATTGAAAAATGTAATGCAGCTGGAATAAGAGTTATTATGATTACAGGAGATCACCACCTCACTGCATTAGCTATAGCAAACCAAATTGGAATAAAAGGAAAAGCAATAACCGGAGCAGAACTTGACAGGATTAAAAATCTTGAACAGAAAATTGATGAGATAGGAATTTACGCCAGAGTGAGTCCTGAACATAAAATAAGAATAATTAGCGCCCTGAAAAAGAAACAACACGTTACAGCTATGACTGGCGATGGTGTTAACGATGCCCCTGCCTTAAAGAAAGCTGATATTGGAATTGCGATGGGCATTACTGGAACAGATGTGGCTAAGGAAGCATCAACAATGATTCTCACTGATGACAATTTCTCTTCTATTGTAAATACTATTGAAGAAGGCCGTGGAATTTATGATAATATCAAAAAATTCATTTTCTCTTTATTATCAACTAATCTGGCAGAAGTAATGATAATATTCCTTGCAATTTTAGTAGGACTTAAGCTGCCTCTTCTTGCCATACAAATACTCTGGATTAACCTTATTACAGACGGCTTGCCGGCAATTGCATTGGGATTAGAGCCTATATCAAAAGATGCAATGAAGAAAAAACCAAGAAAACCAGGAGAAGGCATACTCACAAAAGAACTGATTATCAGATTGTTGCTAATGGCAAGTTTTGTTATTGTTGGAACGCTAGGGTTTTACATTTGGGCTCTTTATAGGCAAGGATGGTCTTGGGGGCAGGAGCTGCTAAGCAACAGCCCTGAATATATTTATGCAATAACAGTTACATTTACTGCATTAGTTCTGTTTGAAATGTTTACTGCCTTAACTGCAAAGTCTCCTGAGAAAAACATTTTCAAAATAGGGCTTTTTAACAACAAATTTTTGCTGCTTGCAATAGGCTCATCACTGCTGCTTCTGTTAGCAGTAATCTATACCCCGCTTAATGAACATTTCCATACAGTCCCTTTAGTATTGACTGATTTGGGAATAATAATAGCAGTAACATCCTCAATACTTTTATTTGACATGGTTTATAAGTTCTTTAGGAATAAAATAGCTTCACAAGCTTAATAAACAGCTTAATAATCCTGTTTTCTTATGAAAAACCAGTTTTATGCTGAGGTAATTGAAGCCATAAAAAAAGAAAAGTCTGATGACTTTACTAAGCTTAAGACAAAGCTAAGCAAAAAATATGGTATGAGCAAAATTCCCTCTAATATAGAAATATTTCTGAATAGCAGCGAAGAAGACTTAAAAAATCTTAAACTGGTTACAAAACCAACACGCACATTATCCGGAGTTGCAACAATTTCAGTAATGACAAAGCCTGCTGGCTGTCCGCATGGCAAATGCACTTTCTGCCCTGGCGGGCCTGACAGCATCTTTGGAAATGTGCCGCAGAGCTATACTGGAAAAGAACCAGCAACAATGCGCGCAATAAGAAACAATTTTGATGCTTACCTGCAAGTGTTTTCAAGGCTTGAGCAATATGCTGTTCTAGGCCAGGCTTTTGACAAAGTAGAACTGATAATACAAGGGGGGACATTTCCCAGCATGGATGCAAAATATCAAAACAAGTTTATTGCAGATGCGTACAAAGCAATGAATGATTTTTCAGCTGAATTTTTTGTTGATGAAGAAATAGATTTGCCTAAATTCAAAGAATTTTTTGAACTGCCAGGAGATTTTAAGAATGAGGAAAGAACAAGAAACGTAAAAGAAAAAATATTGAAGCTTAAAGGTAAAAACAAAATCGAACTTTTGCAAGAGCAAAAAAGAAACGAAACTGCAAAAATAAAATGCGTTGGCCTAACAGTTGAAACAAAGCCAGACTGGGCATTTCTTGAGCATGGCAACCAAATGCTTGAGTTAGGATGCACACGAGTTGAATTAGGCATACAATCTGTTTACGAAGCTCCTTTAAAGCTGACTAACCGCGGCCATAGCATTGCAGATACAATTAAATCTATACAAATACTAAAAGATCTTGGGCTTAAAATTAACGCGCATTACATGCTAGGATTGCCTGGAGTTGACAGAGATAAAGAAGTAGAAGGATTGAAACAATTGTTTTCTGACCCAAACTTTAAACCAGACATGCTGAAGATTTACCCGCTTCTTGTGATGAAAGGAACTCCATTGTATCTTCAATGGAAACGCGGTCAATATAAGCCAATAACAACTGCAGAAGCAGCTGAAATAATCTCAGAAGCAAAACGCTTTTTCCCAAAATGGGTTAGGGTGATGAGAGTCAACAGAGATATTCCGACTTATGTAACCTCTGCTGGAATTGATAAAACTAATTTGAGGCAGTATGTTAAAGAGTTGCAAGAAAAGAAAAATATTGTTTGCAATTGCATCAGATGCAGGGAAGTTGGACGAAACAAAACTTTTGAAAATGTTGAAATAACAATAGACGAATTTGAAGCTTCTAACGGAAAAGAATTTTTCATTGAAGCAGAAGACGTTAAAAATAATGTTTTGCTGGGATTCTGCAGGCTGCGCTTTCCCTCCCAACAATTGAGAAAAGAAATAACTGATAATACTGCTATGATAAGAGAATTGCATGTTTATGCTTCCTCTGTTGCTGTTGGAAACCTGCCAAAAGAAAAACAAGTGCAGCACCGAGGATATGGTAAGAAGCTTATGATGAAAGCAGAGGAAATAGCTAAAGAGCATGGCAAAGACAAGATGCTTGTAATCTCAGGAATCGGCGCAAAAGAATATTATAAAAAGCTAGGCTATGATTATGATGGTGTTTATATGGGGAAGAAACTATGAATCTAGAACCAATCCCAGAAGCAGAAAAAGTAAGTGCAAAGCCAGAGTTTGAAAAGCGATATAAGACTTTGCTTGGTGGTAGTTACGACGAGTTCATGAAGTATTCTTTGTCTTATATTACTAAAGGTATTCGTGTTAATACGTTGAAAACAAGTATAGCTGATGTTAAAAAAAGATTAGAACAGCAAAAGTTTACGCTAAAGCAAATACCCTGGTGCAAAGAAGGATTTTGGGTTAAAGGCGAGAGAACTGATTTGGGAAACTTGATTGAGCATTTTCTCGGTTATATTTACATACAGGAAGCAGCAAGCATGCTGCCTGCTACTGTTCTGCAGCCAAAGCCAGGAGAAATTGTTTTAGATATGTGCGGCAGTCCTGGAAGCAAAACAACACAAATGGCTTCACTGATGCAAAATAAAGGATTGATTGTTGTCAATGACATTAGTGGGGCAAGAATGAAGCCTTTAGGATTAAATTTGCAGCGCAACGGTATCTTAAACACTGTTGTTACAATCATGTATGGCCAGCAGTTTGGAAGAAAAAACATTTTGTTTGACAAAGTTCTGGTGGATGCACCTTGTTCTGGTACTGGTACGATAAGAAGAAGTCCTGACACACTGAAAATGTGGAATTCTGGAATGATAAAACGGCTTTCAAGAACTCAAAAATCATTGATTGAAGCAGGATTTAATGCTTTGAAAAGTGGAGGAACACTTGTTTACAGCACTTGCAGTGTTGAACCAGAAGAAAACGAAGAAGTAATTGACTACTTACTGAACAAGTTTTCTAACGCATCCCTTGAAAAGATTGATTTGGACATTAAAAAGTCAAATCCAATATTAAAGTTTGAGAATAAAACGTACAGCGATGAAATAAAAAAATGCCTGCGCATCTGGCCGCAGGATAATAACACTGAAGGATTTTTTGTTGCTAAGATAAGGAAGAGATGATTACTCTGCTTTGATTATGGCCTTTATCCCACGCTCGTTTATTGCGCAGCCGTCAAGCTTTAATCCCCATAGGATGCTTTCAAGCACTGTTTTTCTTGTTGTGGCTGGTGTTGTGTAGCGGTCAAGAAGTTTCTTTTCAAAAGCAATTGTAGCAAGCTCTGTTGAACGTATTATTTTGATGTTTACGGTTTTTCTTTTGAATTCTTCCAGCATTGGTTTGTTTATGCTTATTTTAGTGTGCAATTTTTTAGCCATTAATTTTGGGAGATGGAGTGGATGTTCAACTAGCTCGCGGGTAATGCGTTCGTCCATAACTAAAGCAGAAGCGTTTAACTGCTGAACTGTTACAAGCGAAGCTATCTCTGCATAATGCACTATGTTGAGATTTTTGCCGCGAGCACTGAAGCAACTGTTTGCAATGTTTAGCAGCGAAAGAGTTTCAGTTTTGGTACTATCATCGTCAAAAACTTTTAGTGTGCCTTTAGTTATTAGTTCCTGAACTTGCAAAGCTTCAAACTTAAATTTCTTTGTTTGAAGAGGCTGGTCTATCAGCTCTGATTTTACAGATTCTGGAAGGTAAAATTGCCCTTTGAAAGCTTTGTTAAGCGGTTCAATAAGCCACAACAGATTATTCATGGTAAAGCTGATTAACGGTCCTGAATCAAACACAAGAGTGTTCATTTGAAAATCCTCCTGGCTAATGCAAGGCGCTGCTCAGTTGGAACGCGCTCTGAAGACTGCTCTGCAATATGTGTTTTGCCTAAATATCTTGTTAATTCCCATTGAGAAATTCCAAGAATGTTAGCTGTTCTGCCAATGGATATTCCGTGCTCACAGATGGCACATCCTTTTTTTACTTGTGCTTGCTCGATAACGTTCGACACAAATCTCTTAAGCTTGTAATCTTCAACTTTTATTGCGTTGAGCAAGCTTCTGATAATTGCCCTGTACTTAGCATTATTGCCAGAGTGTAATGCTTTTAATGCGCTTTGCAAATGCGAAACTATGGCTTTTTTCCTTTGTGTTCGTTCAATAACTTTGGAAAGCGCGTAAATTGCTACGCTAATGCTTAGAGAATCCTCATCCTGAAATATTGAGGCATTGTGTATGTTTCCGTTGCTGAGCTCTTTAAGCTGGAAAGAATCGCTTTTTTTAATAGCATCCAAAGAACCATTTAGCAGTTTTATTATGTTGCTTCTTACTGTTTCGTTCATACCTTTCTTTTTAGAAATTGTTTATTTAATACTTTCTACTGCTTCTTTCTTCCTTTTATAAGCAGCCAATTCTTCTGGATGTTGTGCAGCGTAAACACGCCTTGCAAGCTGGGGTTTAGTGACTATTCCGAGGCGTTTAGAAACTCCTATTGCTAAATCATATTCTAAATTGTTACGGCCATTTAGAGCGTCTATAGTTATTTTTTCCATTCTTTGCGTCTGAGATTCTGTGAGTGTATCTAAAGCAGTTCCGTCCTCTCCTTCGAATAAAGAATCAAGTCCAAGTTCCATAGCTCGATATATTAATGCAAAATTGTTCGTTACGCCTAGCAGATATTGTATTGTTCTTATTTTATAAGTAGCATTATTTTGAGACACCCCTGAAGCTTCAGCCACATACGAACTTATCTTTTTTGTCCTGTTTTTTATGTCTGCCATTAATTCTACCACTCTCACTTGCTCACTATCCAGAATTTCTCGAATTTCTGTGCGGACATGCTGCATGTAAACATGAACTATTACTGCAAGTTGCGGATCCTCTAATAGATTCCCATTAAATGATAAGGTTCTTTTTAATTTTCTAATATGTATATCGATTGTTCCAGGGGTTATATCAATATTATTTGGTAAAAGGTATGTCATTGTTGGAGGTTCACCAGACATTACTGTATCATGGTAGCTACGCATTAAGAGTCTGTCATCAAGATCAAGAGAATCAACAGATTTCTTTAGAGCTTCAAAATCATCCACAATAGTT
The DNA here is from genome assembly GCA_002688315.1 of Candidatus Woesearchaeota archaeon. Taxonomy (GTDB): domain Archaea; phylum Nanobdellota; class Nanobdellia; order Woesearchaeales; family UBA10216; genus UBA492. The sequence continues at coordinate 102,568 of NZCN01000001.1, forward strand.
TCAAGCTCAAACACCTCTTTGTTCAAAGCTAAATAAACTTGGCTGAATAAATCAGATTCTGGCAATTTTTCGTTTATTGACTTTCTTGTGCTATTTGGACTCGCATGTAAATCTCCATCTCTCAAAGCTTGTGCAAGTCTGCTGGTAATTCCGTCAGAATAATCACTGCGTGCCACTATTTGGAGGAGTTTTATTTCCTCGTCAGCGAGATTCAGATTCAATCTATCCCTTCCTAGTATACGGCGTATATCTTTTGGAAATGCAGCTTCAAGAAGTCGGAATATGGCTTTTAATTCGTTTAAACTCATCTCTAAGCCAAACCTTTCCAAAGGTTCGTCATCGTCTTCTGGAATTACATCTTGTGGATTATATGCCCGCATACAATTTAGTAACCTTTCTTCTTTTAAAAAGATTATTGAGTGAAAAACAAAAAGATTTTTATATGAAGATTTAGAAAGAATAAGTCATGATTGATATTCTGCATAAATTTGTAGCCAAAGTTTTTAGAGATATTTTTAAAAAGAAAAAACACTTCAAACTAGGCTTGTACGGGCCGCCTAACTCTGGAAAAACAACTTTGGCTAACCGCGTTACAGAAGACTGGCTGGGCGAGAAAATGGGTAGTGTTAGCAAAATGCCTCACGAAACAAGAGAAATAGTTGTCAAAGAGCAAATAAACATAAAATCCGGCAAGAAAGAATTGTCTTTCAATTTGATTGACACTCCTGGAATAGCCACTAAAATAGATTATGAAGATTTTGTGAAAGCAGGAATGAGCGTAAAGAAATCCAAAAAAAGAGCAAAAGAAGCTACAAAAGGCGTTGTTGACGCAATTAAATGGCTTGATGACGTGGATGTTGTTGTTATTGTTCTTGATGCAACTCAAGACCCTTATTCGCAAGTTAATATTACCATAATAGGTAACATGCAGGCAAGAGACACTCCTGTTTTGGTAGTTGCCAATAAGGTTGATTTAAAGAAAGCAGACATTAAAAAAGTGCAAGCAGCTTTCCCGCAATACGATGTTGTCGGAATATCTGCAAAATACGGCAATAACATAGATGAATTTTATGAAGCCTTGTTTGCGGTTGTTGGATAAAAATGCTAACTTTACAATTTATTCCATATTCAGATATTGAAAGTCTTACACTTGACCAAAAAATAAAGAAATTGTTGGGTGTTGTGAAGAATGAAAAGATAGTTGTCATGGAAGGCAGGCTAAAAAAAACAGAAGAAGCTGAACTTATTAAAGCAACAATGGAAAATATCAGCAACAAGTTTAAGGGAATAGAAATCTCAGTTGTTTACCCAGAAAATAAAACAGAAACTCTTGGCAAAAAACTCAAGAGTGGCTTAGCAGAGTTATTGCTTGGGGAAAGGCAAGGACTGACTGTGATAGGGCCTGCAACTCTTATAAAAGAGATAAAGAAAAACCCTGATAAAATTCAACTATTAACTGCTGAAAAAAAACGGAAGAGAAAGAAGTAATATGCCTCACCAATGTGTTAAATGCAATACGTTCTATGAAGACGCGTCAGAAGAAATACTTAAAGGATGCAATTGTGGAGGAAAGCTTTTTTTCTATATCAAAAAAGAAAAGATACAGAAAGCCAAAAACGTTGTTATTAATCTGAGCGAGCAGGAAAAAGAACAAATTGAAGAAGATGTTTTTGACATAGTTGGGGCTGACAAAAAGAACGATCCTGTAGTCCTTGACATAGAAGCAATACGCGTTCAAAAGCCAGGCAAATACGAATTGGACTTGGTTACTTTGTTCAAAGGAGACCCTTTAGTCTATAAAGTTGGAGAAGGAAAATACATAGTGGACATCATAAGAAGCTTTGGAGAGCTTGAGAAGAAAGAATAAAAGTTATTTTCTGCTTATGATTTCTATTACGTCTCTGTTTTTTAGAACATACTCTTTTCCTATTGTCTTTTTTGTTTTCACGTCAATTGCTCTGATAAAGCCTTTTCCAAAATCTGTGTGAAGCTTAAAGGCAAAATCCAAAGCTGTTGAATTCTCAGGCATTAACATGCAGTCAGGAAGTACATTTCCATGCTGGTCTGCTAGTTTGTTAACACCGCCTGGAAATACAACAATGTATTTCAACAATTCGAAAACAGCTTTGTTAAGGCATTCCTGAACACCTGTACTCTCATATTTTTTAAAAACGTTTTCGTCAATAAATGAAAGAGCTTTTTTTTGCTGTGGTGATAGCTTATCGCTCTTCAATATTTCAAAACTGTTGCTGCCAGGAACATATTTTATCAATTCTTCTTTAGCAGCTTCTTTTAACGCAAGCTCTGATTCTGCACTGCACGGAATTATCATGTAATCAGAAAATTGTTCCTGTAATTTTTTTATATTAGCAGAAGAAGTTTCCATGTCTGCTTTGTTAGCAGCTATGATTATTGGTTTTGTTGTTTTTCTTAATTCAATCGCAAAACTCTTCAAATTTTCTTCTGACCATTTTGTTGGATTTTCAGGATCTAAACTAAGTTTTGAAATTATAGCCTTAACTATCTCTGGAGTTGCGTTCAACCCTGAAAACTGGTTTGCAATAGCTTCCTCAACTTTATGGTGCTCCATGTAAATTTGTTTTGCAAATCTTTCCCAAGGCTTTTTCAGAATGCCAAGATACCACATATCCAATTCTGTTTCCAAGAATTTCACGTCTTCTGCTGGATCATGACTACCAGCATCAACAGATCTTCCTTGCTCATCAGTGCTGCCTGAAGCGTCTATTACATGTATTAACGCATTGGCTTGCCTTAAATCATCGAGAAACTGGTTTCCCATTCCTTTCCCAGAATGAGCTCCTGCAACTAATCCTGCAACATCCAACAGCTCAACAGGAACAAAGCGATTTCCATCCATGCAGAACCCTTCTCTTGGATTGCAATTAGTGTTAAAATCCTTTTCAACACATTCAACTTTCAAATAACCTGCTCCGCGATTAGGCTTAATTGTGGTGAATGGATAAGAAGCTATCTCTACCTCTGCCAAGGTCATTGCCTTGAAAAAAGTACTTTTGCCTGCAGAAGGCTTTCCAACAAGTCCAATTAACATGCTATTATGAAACTTTGGTGCTTTTTTAATACTTTATTGTTGCTATGCGCTTTTTCCGAAAAAAATATAAACAATCCAAGAATTCACTATTGTGAAGAAAATGTCATTTTTTGTAATTTTAAGCATTATTGGAGTTCTAGTTGGACTTTTCCTGATTTCCCAGGGAATGTGGGGGGACGGAATAGGCAAGACGCTGACTTTTATGGTTGGAATATTTGTTACAGTAAAAGAACTTATGGATATGGTATTTGCTAAGTGAGACAGCTTACGAAATCTTTATATATTCAGAATATACATAAATGGTATGCCAGTATACATAAGAATTCCTAATTTGAGTGTTGTTTACAGAGATTTGTGGGTCATGCAGCCTCTTTACAGAGTAACAAGAAAATGGCTCATGGAAAATGATTATGGCGATGCTCATGAAGACGCAAGCATGGAATCTTCTGGAGAAATTCTCTATCATATCAGGAAAGGCACTTCAATGGGTCCAAATGAAAATGAATTGAGAATCTGGTGGAGAACTGTTCAGAATCCTAATGGAGGGGCTCACTCTGGAAATAAATTTTACAAACACCATATTGACATAGACTGGAATGTTATTCAGATGTATGACATTGAGATAATGAGAGAAGGAAAAAAAGAAAAAGTACAGAAAGGAGAGATGATAATTAACATTAAACCTTACATTGAAATGCCTGATATGAGTAATACGCCTTTATTGAAATTTTTCGATAACTGGTTTAGAACAAGGCTATTGAAGAAAAACCTTGAGGAAAACAAGAAAATGCTTTATCAGGATGCGTACAGGCTTCAAGGTATGATAAAGAAATATTTGGAACTCAAGATATTTACTCCAGAACTAGAGAACTTCCACGAGAAATTCGAGTTTGTTTGAGCTATTTTTTCTTCAACATTTCGATTATGCTCAATCCTTCATGTGAAAGAAGGATTAGGCCTATTAAAGTGGAAATCAAGTCCTTAAATCTTATTAAAATTGAGAGTGCAATGCCTACGTTAGCAGCTGCAACCAGGCTAAACACTGAGAAATGCCCTGCTTCCTGTACGCCAAAAGCGGCAGGAATGGGAATTATAGCCGCAAATGATGTTGCTATTATGCTTAGAAGTATAATGGTTATAGAGGCATCAAAGCCTATGCTTAGAAGAGCAAATTTGTATTGAAGAAATGTAACGGGCCAGCTGAGCATTGAAATAAAAATGGCTTGAATAACGCCTTTTCTTCTGAAGTGAAGAAATTCAATCATAGAGTCCTCAATGCTAACGATTTTTCCAGCAAGCTTCCTGAGGAATCTGGTTCTGATAAATGAGGAAAAAAATCTGAAAATAAAAGAAAAAGGCCCTAAGCGTTTAATAAGAGTGGAATAAAAAATTATTAGCAAAAGAGTAGCAAGCAATGACAAAGTCAAGGCAAAACCAACTATTTGGTTCGGCAGCGTGAAAAACAAGAGCATGGCAATTAGTATCACAGATATGAACAATGTATCGATGGACATGCCCAGAGACATCTCAATTAGAATTGAAGAGTAAGCTTGTTTGCTTTTAAGACTGAGCTTTTTTTTCAGAAGATAACCACGGACTGGCTCGCCACCTAATCTTGCAGCAGGTGTCAGATAGTTCACAGCAGTTCCAATAAGCTTATACCTTAAAAGCAGCAAAAATGGAACCTTAACACCTTGGTATTTGAGCACAGCAGCCCATCTCAACGAATTAATAATGTGCAGCAAAGTTGTTGCTAAAACGAATAAGACAAGATAAACTAGAGAGAACTTTTTGAATGGTTCAATGATTTTGTCAAAGCCTGCAAAAATCAAGACAATAAAAAAAAAGCGATAATCCTAGAATTACTGATGCTGCTACAAGCAATTTTCTCATGGCTATTACCGTAAAATTTTACGAGCCTGCAGGGACTTTCTTCAGTTAAACTGATTCGAACCCTGGGCCTAGAGGTTAGGAACCGCTCGCTCTGTCCAAGCTGAGCTACAGGCTCATTAAACCGAGTTTGTTTACAATTGTTTAAAAAGTTTCTTACCAATAAAATATTTAAGCAGGCTTTTATTGGCTTTATAAGATGAAAATAAGCAAGCAGCAAGCATTTGCATGGTTTAAGAAGTCTTATTTGAAATTAATTTTTGCGATAGTTGCATTAATCCTGCTTTCATTGTTGTTGGGAACATCTGTGAAAACTTTGGTGTTTGCAATAGTATTGATTTTATTAGCTTCTTTTTCAACGTTTTATTTTAATTATGTAACTGCTCCTGTTAATTTTGAACTGGTGAAAATGTCAACAATACTCATGGCTTACACTCATGGAATAATCGCAGGCCTTATTGTTGGAATAGCTGCAACTATCATTGGAAAAATTCTCATTGGAAGAATTGATGAAAAGCTGCCTATTTCAGTAGCTGCTATTTCGATAGTAGCAGTAGCTGCAGGTTTGTTTTCTGCAGCTAATATAGTTGTCTTGGGAATACTGCTTGTAGGTTTTTACAATATTTCATTGTTTTCAATAAGCATGACCACAGGAGGAGACTTGGGATGGAACATCCCGTATGAAGGAACTAACTTTGCGATAAACTTTATTTTGTTTACCAGAATTGCTCCGTTTATTCTTCCGCTGCTGCAGTAACTTTTATCCAAAGTAGCCAAGCTTTTCTGTTTGTTCTGACTCGCTTTCCCAGGACTTCTTTACTTTGCTTACTGCTTCCGCTAGCCTTGGCTTTAAGCCAGCCCATTCGCTAAGAAAATTTTTTATAAATTCTGCATTTGTGTTGTTGTCGTTGCTTACTGAAGCTTCTAGAGAAGATCTCTTCCAGAACATTAAGCGCCTGAACACTTCAAATACTTCTTTCTTTTCCTCGCCTTCAAAAATTCTGCTTTCATACATGTTTGTTAAGTTAGTGTCAGGATTAAGAACTTCTGAAAGAAAGTTAGTGTATGCTTGGATTTTTTCTGCAATTCCTTTTCTGATTTCTGCTAACAAAAATTCAGATTCCAAATCTAGATTAAACTCCTCAAGTTCTTCAAACTTTGGGAGCTTATGCTTTTTTCTAAGCTCTTCGTAGCACTTCTTTGTATCTTCAACCATGAGAATTAGCGTTCGGCATAGCTATAAATAGTTTTCGTGTATAAAAAAATAAAAAATTAAGAAATTATCTAAGCTTTACTCTTTCTGCTACGAGTAATATGCCCACACCTATTACTAATAACTTTATAGTTGGGAAGAACAAACCGTCAAGCACTTCCAAGGCAGGGTTAACAAGAGTTATCTGGCTTAATGTTTTATCGCCAATACTACTGATTTTGTTAACAATTCCAGTAGCAGCTGTAAGGTAAACAGCAAATGTAAGAAGCTTCATAAAACTGCTTACAGTGGTTCTATATTTTACAACTTCACTCAAAAGCCCTTGCACTAAAGGCAGAACATATTTTACAGCCAAATAAGCACCGCCCGCATAAGAAGCAGCACCCAACAAATTGACTATCACTGTTTCAGCACTAACCATTCATAACACCTCTTTTTTTAATAATAATACTTTTTGTAAAACTCAGGTCTGCATTCTAACTATATAAACCTTACGTTTTCTCACGTGGAAAAAAAGTAGCTAAACGTAATCTATGATGCGGTGCTTATGCTGTTCCCAGAACAGCCAGGCAAGAAGTATTATCGCGTCAAAGCTTGCTAATACATTACTGCTTACCGCTCTAGGGCAGGTTAAAGGCAAGCCAGGAATAAGTGTTAAGTGTTCTGTGCCTGCCAGCATGCAATCCAGAAGTATGTGGATAAGCCAGCCAAAAGCAATTATTGCAAATATTAATACAACACTGTTTTTTTTAATCTTGTACTGAAATAAATTGTACTGTTTTTTCTTGGCAGAAAAATGAACAAATACTGCTATGGCTGCAAAGAGAACAGCCCAAATAACTGAATGCGTGTACAACCTGTGGACCGATGTGCTTGAATTGAAAAAAGCAGCTAAGAGCCAATCTATTACAATGCCAGCGTCTGGCAGCAGCCCTGCAAAACCGGCAAGCACTAAAAAAGAAGTTGAGAACTTATGCTTCATAAAAAAATCCCGAAATAATCCAACAAGAACTATTGTCAGTATAACATGCGTAACAGCAAAAGGCACGGCTATTCTGTTACGTTAAGACTTATATAGCTTTCTTTTTTTGAAAGCCTCTGATGGGAGTTGCACCCATGATCTCTTCCTTACGAGGGAAGCGCATTAGCTACTATGCTACAGAGGCAATAACAAAAGAGAATTACTTGTTTCTTTTTAAATTCTTTACTTCAATTGCTGCAGAATCAAGGCTTTTTCAGAGAATTTCTTTTGGCATTCAAAACATACCACGCGCTTTTTTCCCTTCGAGTCTTTTATGTATGTTCCTAGTATTTTCTTCAGAAATGTTGTTCCAATCTTTCTCTTGCATATTTCGCAGTTCATGTGTTTTTTTGAGTTTCTTTTCTTTTTTATAATTATTGCTACTTTTGAAAATATAGCAAACTTTAATAACAACCTGTTTTCATAAATAACCAGATGATTAGTGTCTACATAACCTGTAAAGATTTGGATGAGGCTAAAAACATCGCAAAACACCTTCTGGATAATAAGCTAATTGCATGCGCAAATATGTTCCCTGTTGAAAGCATGTTTAATTGGGACGGGAAAATAAACGATGTCAAGGAAACTGCAATGTTTTGTAAGGCAAAGAAAGAAAATTTCAAGAAAATAGAGGAAGAAGTTAAAAAGCTGCACAGTTATGAAGTTCCTTGCATAGTTGCTTTTGACTGGGTCGACAGCAATAAACATTTTTCTGAATGGGTAAAAAATGGCTGACCATCATTTGATAAAAAATGTTGAAAGAGGAGGCAGTTGCATTTATTGCAGTGAAAAACTCGACGATAAATGGGAAAGCAGCTTTTCTGCAAGAAAACATTACAAGTGTGTTGTGTGCAAATGTGGGAAATCAAACTGCATAGAAGCTGATTTTATGGGCACAGGACATGATAATTGGAGCGAACTGGAAAAGAAAGTTTCAAAAAACAGCAGCGTAAGAATAATTGAGAAAAACGTGAGAATTCTTTAGCAATGGTAAATTATTGTTCCTTTGAATTTTTTCTTATTAAGAAAATTCTGAAGATTATTTAGGTCTTTACCCATTATTGCCACTGTCAGCCTGCTTTTTTCTGCTTCTCTTGTTGCGATGGGATCAAAAGGAGCGTTAAGCCCTGGACTCCATTTTTTCCCAACAAGTTTTCTGAAATGTTTCCAGCAAATGCATTTTAATGGCTTTGCGTTTTTGAATTTAGAAGGGTCTTTGTTGTAAACAAAATCAGTATTTGTCATGTTGATGACTGTTTTTACACTCAGATTTTTTGCAAGCAGCACAGCATCATAATCTGTTGACCATCCTGGCTTCCAGCCAGCCGCTATGATTACTTTTTCTTTTGCTTTAATCTTTTTGTTTGGGTTCCGGATTACTTTTTTGTGAGCAACTTCTCTGAATATATTTCTTAAAAGCTGGGCGTTTAAACGAGTTGCATGTATGCCAAGCCAGTCAAGATCTTCAGGAGTCAGCTTAACCACTTTTGAAGCTGCTGACAAATAATCGCGCGCAGTCTTGCCACCGCCGCAGATTATTACAAAACGTTTGCTTTTCGCAAACTTTATTATCAATTTTCTGAACTGTTTGAGAAAATTAATGTCAATTTTTTCAGGAGCAAGGACAGAGCCGCCGAGAGATATTACAATTGTTTCCATACTAAAGTTTTGAAGATGGATGGAATGTATTTAAATCTATCGGAAATCTAAGATTATATGTTTTGAAACGAAATTATTAATAATAGAAGCCAGTCGTAATTTTGTATGCAAAAACTGGATTTTGCCATAGTTGTGTCAAAGAAAGATCCTGCAGGAATGAGCATTTCTGAACAGCTTAGGCAGCTGCAGCAGTTTCCTGCCACTATTGGAGATAAAAAGGTTGATTTGTTTGTCAAAGGGCAAGCAATTACTGAAGTTGCAGTTGATGACATTAATGCAGATAACTTTATTTTTGCATCTAAGCATGTGAGCAAAGCAAGAGTTCATTCTTTAAGCGTGCACAGCATTGGAAACTGGAGCAAAGTTATTGGCGGTGGAAGAGAAAAAACTCTTGTCGCTGTTCCAGCTGCGTTGATGAAAACTTGTTTCAAATTGTTAACAGTTAATGCAGAAAAAGCAAAAATTGACTACGAAATCATACTGGAAGCAACCCATCATGGTCCTTACTTAGAAAAACCTGTTATGTTCATTGAGATTGGCAGTGATGAAGAGCATTGGAAAGATAAGACAGCTGGAAAAGTAATTGCTGATACTATCCTTGAAGCGATTAAAAATATTAGTGATACTAGTGAAGAAATAAAAACTGTGGTAGGAATTGGAGGCATGCACCATGCGCCTAACTTCACAAAAGTGATGCTTGCTGAAGATGTGTCTGTAAGTTATCTTTGCCCAAAATACATGCTTGAGTCTCTTGATGAAGAAATGCTGAAGCAGGCAATCGACAAATCAAAAGCAAACTCTGTTGTTCTTGACTGGAAAGGTTTGGGGAAAGAAAAAGCAAGAATTGTTGATATGCTTGAGAAAAATGGCGTAAATTACAAAAGAACCAAGGATTTTGCATAAAACTTAAATATTTAAAGCTAAAAAAGAACAGCGGAGGTGAGTCTATGGAAAATACGCCTGAAGATGATGATTTCTTAAAGAGTGATGATGAAGAAGATGATGATGGAGAAGAAGGTGGTTTGCATCAAGGCGATGAGGAAGATACTTGGTAATATCTTCGCCTCGGAATAAATAGAAAAGTTTATATACACTTTTTGTGATAAATTGAATCATGGCAGATACAAGTACGTTCAGAGGAACACTTGATTTCTTGGCAGACATAGGCGTTTATGATGTCATACTACCTTTCCTTCTTGTATTTACCATTGTATTTGCGCTTTTAGAAAAAACACGGGTTTTTGGAACTGAAAAAGTTGGCGATGCAGAGTACTCAAAGAAGCATTTGAACTCTTTGGCCAGTTTTGTCATAGCATTTTTTGTTATAGCCTCGTCAAGACTTGTGGAAATAGTAACGCAGATATCTGCAAACGTAGTTGTTTTACTTCTTGCAGGCGTGTTTTTCCTGCTCTTGGCAGGCAGCTTCCATCAGCAAAAACCTGAAGGATTTTTCCTTGAAGGAAGGTTTAAGACTCTTTTTATGTCCCTCATGTTTGTTGGACTTGTTTTTATTTTCCTTAATGCTATTGAAGCTAAAAACAAAACATGGCTTCAATGGCTTTTTGATTGGCTAAGGCAATTTACTGATAATGTTTCGGTTTCAGCGGTTGTTTTGATTATACTTGTAGTAGGCATTATGTATTACATAGGAGCCATTGGCCCTAGCAAGGAAGAAACATCAAATAACAAAAAATAGGTGATAAAATATGGCTAACGAATTTCCAGAATTTTTTGTAAGATTGGATCAAATGGGTGTCCTTGATTCACTTCTCCCGTTTATTTTAATATTCACAATACTTTTTGCGGTCCTTCAAAAAACAAAGATTATTGGAGAAGGAAAAAGACAGTTTAACACTCTTGTTGCCTTGATAATATCACTTATGGTTGTCCTTCCTCACGTTACAGGAAGATATCCTCCAGGGCAGGATATTGTATCTATAATAAACACAGCACTTCCGCAAGTATCATTATTAGTTGTTGCAATTTTGGCTGCTTTGCTTCTTGTAGGAGTTTTTGCTCCTGGCGTTATGCTAGGAGGAACCGGCCTTGGCGCAATCATGGGTCTGATAAGCTTGGGAGCAATAGTTTACATCTTTGGAAATGCTGCTGGATTTTGGAAAGGCTCAGGAGCATTTAATTTCCTTAACAATCCCGACACGCAGGCAGTATTGGTTATTATCTTAGTATTCGGCTTGATTATATGGTTCATCACAAAAGAAGACGGACAAAATGAAATGGTCGGCAAGGCATGGTCTGATCTTAAATCGACTTTTGGCCGTGGCTGATGAATCATGTGGTAAATAAGGAGGATAACCCATCGGATATTTCCGATGGTTTTTGACAAATGGCTACTGTTTTTGACCTTGGTTTGCTGAGTGAATTCTCAGAAGTATTTTTATGGATATTAATATTTGTAGTAGTTTACGGAATTCTACAGATGACTGATATTTTCAAAAATCGGGGATTGCACGCATTGGCTGCAATTTCTGTTACAATAGTCTTAGGCATAACAGGCAGCACTACAACAGTTATAGAAGGACTAGCGCCTTGGTTTGTAATTACCGGATTTTTCATCATTTTTTTACTGGTCTTAGCGCAATTTATTGGAGTAGACATACATGATACTGTATTTGGCGGTAGCAGCGGAATTTGGTGGATTTTCGTTCCTTTGATTATAGGACTTGTTATATCTCTTGTAGCAGGCGGCCAATTTGCGAGAGAAACTACAACAATTGACCCTGAAACTGGCGAGACAATAACAACGCCAGGAAACGCTGTTATCAATATTATAACTGAACCGAAAATTTTAGGCTTTATTCTTATACTTGCAATATCTTCTGTTACAGTAGCTCTTATGGCAGGAGTGCCCAAATTATCTTCTTGACACTCTGACATCAAAACATTTAAATAAAATTCTGCAAGAAAGTAACGTATGCAGAAAAAGGGGGCTGTTGAGGTAGACTGGATATTCAGCATAGCAATATTTCTGATTTATCTTACTTTGTTCTTTCTTTATTTAGCTCCTTTTACCACAGAGCAGCCTGAAGCTTCAGATACTTTGCTTGCTAATGTTGAAAGTAACTTAAGAGAAAACGCAACTTGGCATGTACAACGCATCCCGATATTTACCAACTCAAACATTAGTGGAATTGAACCTCTTGTTGTTCCCTTTTTATTAAACTGGAAAAACTTGTCATTAGCTGATAACACATCCTTCTTCAGACAGGAAAACAAGCTCTTATTCAAAAGCAAACTTAATGAAGGGCCTAACATGAAATGGATTGTTAGCTCTGATGAAATTTACCCTCAGCCATCCATGACTGCTTTAGATGCAACAAAATCAGAAGTAACCATAGATAGCAAACGATTTAAAGCAGAATTTGACGGATTGCTGAAATCTGCGCTTCATTTTGAAAAGCACAGGATCTCAGGACTTAACATAAGCATTGACTCTGGCATTATCAATACAGAATCTGCAGTAAAAGAAAACAATTTTAGCGATTTAGCAGCAAAATATAAACTGATTTCAGATACAGTAAATCATACAACTTTTGTTGTGAAAGATTTCTCAAGACTATTCAACTATGTAGAATCAAGACAAAAATTCGAGCCGCATAATTTTACAATAAAAATGATTTTGCACAATTACACTGATTATTTCATTGATAATTCATTGTCAGGACCTCTTAACTTCACTAAAGAAGTCTGCAAAATAGCTTCTGACTATATTGACTTTTATGACAGCCTTGGCGGAATCAGCTTTATTTCAGACGGCGCTAGTATGTCTTTTTGCACAGGAAACAATTCTGTAAGCTTATCAATGTACATGAATTTGAACAACGAAACAAATTACAACATTCTTTTCCATTCTGGAGACTACAATTCAACTCTTAAATATATCAAGCCTTACACAATAAACACAGGCATGATTGAGAATTTAAGCGGAATATCAATGGTTTTAATGGAAGAGTTGAATCAAAGCGATTATACAAATCTGAAAAAAGCATGGAACTTCCCCTCAAGCCGGGAATTCACTTTCGAGCTTCTTAATGATAGCAACGAGCCTTTAATTAATTATACTTATAGAGTTCCTGGCCTTGTTAACGTGTTTGTAAAAGAATTTGAAGAAATAGTGCTTGATAAATATGGCAATAAAGTGAAACGCAAGTTGAGGCTAAAAGGATGGTAAACAAAAAAGGCATGTTCAAAACACTTGAAGCACTGATAGCTATATTCATGACAATGACAGTTCTTATAGTGTTTATTCAACAAGGTCCTGAAGATCAAACTAATGAACCAAAAGGATTTTTATCCATACTTCGTGAAGACGAAAGTTTCAGAAGCTGCGTTTTAACGAAAAATACAACTTGCATTAACGATACTATTGATAAAAATCTTGAGGAAAATTTTGAATTTTTGTTCAACTTATCAGAAAGCTCTTCGGCAAGTGTTAGTGATTTGCCTGATGTTCAAATATTTTCTGAAGCTGTATTTCTGACTGGAAATGTAACAAATTCCACGAATACAATAGTCAGAGTTTTCTACTGGAATAAATAAATTTACTCACTCGCTTCTTTTCTCCCTGACTAATTTTCCCTCTCCTTTAATTTTGTAAGGGAGAGTGAAAAATTAGAACATAAAAAGCAACAGCGGTCAGGTGAGGGAACTGTCTCTTTCAGCAATAAATTTATAAAACAAAAACACCAAAATAGCAGTATGAAGATAACGATAGACACAAAAGAGGATTCTCATGAAGAAATTAAGAAAATAGTCAATATGCTGAACTCTTTGATTCAGGCAGAAGCTTTTATGAATGATGAATCCCTTATAGAATCTTCAACCGAACCTTCAGCTCCTTCTTCTGAAACTAAACCTATAGTTGGAGAAGGCATATTTGGAATGTTTACTGATAATAAAGAAGAAGAAGGACATTCTGCAAAGCCAGAAACATCAGCAGGAGGCGAAGTAGAAGGCATGCTTAATGAAAACAAAGAAGAAGACGTTGAAATTCCTGAACCAAAAGTAGTTGAAGACGTAAAGAAAGACGACGATGATGAACCGCAAATAGTTCCTTACTGATTCTGTACGATAAAGTTTTATATTAGTAGCTGTAGTATTAACAGTGATGGTTAAATACAAATATTTGCCGCACACAGCAGATACTAAGTTTCGGGCTTACGGTAAAAACTTAGAAGAAACTTTTGTTAATGCAGCTTTAGCTGTGTTTAATGTCATGGTTGAAACTGACAAAGTAAAAGGAAAAACCAAGAAAAAAGTAGCAGCAGAAGGAATTGACCTGAAAGCATTGCTGCAGAACTTTCTTGAACAGTTTTTGATA
>NZCN01000002.1 GCA_002688315.1 Candidatus Woesearchaeota archaeon
AAAGTGTAAAAGTCCATATTGGAATAAACCCAGAGTGAGAAAAATCAAGAAGAAATAATTTTTTTAGCTAAAATAGCTCCCGCTTACTTAACAATACATATTTACCCAAACCTTTTTATACCTCTATTTCTTTATGTTTATCGTCGAGAAATCGACTAATTTTACCTACCTTTTTTAGTCAGAAAAATGACCGAAAATCAGCCTCAGGATCAACGAATTGTACAGCGTGAAATTGAAGATGAAATGAAGGTTTCTTACCTTGATTACGCTATGTCTGTGTTAGTTAGCAGAGCGCTTCCTGACATAAGAGACGGTCTAAAGCCTGTTCAAAGGCGCATTCTTTACACAATGTTCAGGCTTGGTTTGCTGCATAACAAGCCTACTCGTAAATCTGCAACTGTTATTGGAAACACCATGGCTCGCTATCATCCGCATGGTGATATGGCTATTTACGATGCTCTTGTTAGGATGGCGCAGGATTTCTCATTGCGCTACCCTTTAGTTGATGGACAAGGTAACTGGGGTAGTATTGATGGAGACAGAGCAGCAGCTTTTAGGTATACTGAAGCGCGTCTAAAAGCAATTGCAGAAGAGCTTCTTTCAGATATTGACAAGGAAACTGTTGATTTTATTCCTAACTTTGATGGCTCGCTTAAAGAGCCTGTTGTTTTGCCTTCTAAATTTCCTAATCTTTTAGTTAATGGCAGTTCTGGTATAGCTGTTGGCATGGCAACAAATATTCCTCCTCATAATCTTAAAGAAACAACAGATGCTGTAATTAAGCAGATTGACAATCCAGACATTTCTATCAAAGAGCTTATGGAAGTAATGCCTGGCCCTGATTTCCCAACAGGAGCTATTGTTAGAGGAAAAGCAGGAATCACAAGCGCATACAATACTGGCAGAGGTTTGTTGAGAGTAAGGTCAAAAACTTCAATTGAAACAAAAAAAGACCGCAATGTTATAATTGTTTCAGAAATTCCTTATCAAGTCAACAAGTCAATTCTTCTTGAGGAAATTGCAGAGCTTGTAAGAAGCAAAGTAATAACTGATATTTCAGATATCAAGGATGAGAGTGACAGAGAAGGCATGCGCATTGTAATTGAGCTTAAGAAAAATGCTAACTCTGATGTTGTCTTAAACCAGCTTTTTTCCCGTTCAAGGCTTGAATCAACTATTCCTGTTGCTTTGATTGGCTTAGTTGATGGAAAGCCAAGAACTTTGAGCTTAAAACAGCTTATCCAGGGCTTTATAACGCACCGTAAGAGCGTTGTTACAAAACGTTGCACTTTCGAGCTTAACAAGGCTACTGAACGGCTTCATATTGTTGAAGGCCTTATTACTGCATTGAAAAACATTGATGCTGTTGTTAATGCAATTAAGGCGTCTAAGGACACTAATGCTGCCAAAATTTCGTTAATGCAAAAATTTGAACTGTCTGAAAAGCAGGCAGTTGCTGTTCTTGATATGAGATTGCAAAAGCTTTCTTCTTTAGAGCAGCAGGCTTTAAGGGATGAAGAATCTCAGCTTAAGTTAAAGATAGCTGAGCTAAAAGAAATTCTTGGCTCAGAGCAAAAAATAATGGATATAATAAAATCAGAACTTATTGAAATGAAAGATAAGTATGGTGATGAAAGAAGAACGCAGATTGAGGATGTTGAAGAAGAAGAATTTGTTCGGGAAGACATGATTAAGCCTGAGGAAGTTGTCATGACAATAACTCATTCAGGTTATGCTAAGCGAACATCTATAGACCACTACAAGCAGCAGCATCGTGGCGGAAAAGGAGTGATTGCAGCCTCAACAAAAGAAGATGACTTTGTAGAGCAGCTTTTTGTTGCAAACACGCACTCATACATTCTTTTCTTCACAAATCGCGGCATAGTTCATTGGCTTAAAGTATTTGAGATTCCTGATGCTGGACGCAACGCCAGAGGCAAGGCTATTGTTAACCTTCTCAACCTTGGTGAAGGCGAGGAAATTACTGCTTTTGTTCCTGTTATGGAATTTAATCATGGAAACTTTTTGGTTATGGCAACAAGGAATGGCACGATAAAGAAAACAGAGCTTTCTGCTTACTCTAATCCAAGGAAAGGCGGCATAATTGCAATAACTTTGGAAAAAGATGATGAATTAATAAGCGTTAAGCTTACCGACGGAAGCAATGAGATTATTCTTGCAACAAAAAACGGGCATGCTGTTCACTTTAAAGAATCTGATATCAGAACCACAGGAAGGTCTGCTAAAGGTGTTAGAGGCATTAGGCTTAGAGAAGATTCAGTTGTAGGAATGGTTGTTTCTGAGAAACCAAAGAGCCTTCTTACAGTCTGCGAAAAAGGTTATGGCAAGCGCACTCCGATAAGTGATTACCGTCTGATAAACAGAGGCGGTTATGGTGTTATAAACATTCAGACATCTGAAAGGAATGGCAAAGTAGTTGGCATAGCTTCTGTTTCTGAGGAGGATGAATTGATGTTCATAAGCAGACATGGAATTATGATAAGAGTTCCTGCCAAATACATTTCAGTTATTGGAAGAAACACCCAGGGCGCAAGAATAATGCGGTTAAAAGCAAATGACAGTGTTGTTGCAGTTGCGAAGATAGTGAAAGAAAACAACAACACTCAGCATTAACCTTTTATACTGAATTTTCTTTCTTTATTGCATGAAAGCATTCGCAATTACTAATCAGGGTATTGAAAGCATTGCTGCTTCTGAAATTAAGGAGCTAGTTACTGCAACCAATATTGATGATAGTAATCATGTAATAACTTTTGATGTTAAAGATTTCAAGGATTTGTGTACTTTAACTTACTCTTCCCAGTCAATTTCAAGAGTTTGCTATTTAATTTGCGAGTTTGATGTTGCTAAATCTCTTGCAGCTACTACTAAAACTTTGCAGCAAAAAATAAAAAGTTTCAAAATAACTGATTGGACAGAAAAAGATTTTGTAGTTGAATGCCAGAGGCTTGGCACTCATGATTTTAACAGTGGTGATTTTTCTGATGCTGCAAATAACTTGATTTCTGAAGAAAAAATTAATTTCAAATCACCAAATTTAAGATTGTTTTGCTACATCAAAGATAACAAAGGCTATTTTGGCGTTGACATTGCTGGTTTTGACTTGAGCAAGCGCGAGTATAGAATCTTTGGCCATGCTTCTGACTTGAAAGCTCCTGTTGCTTATGCTTTAGTGAGGTTAACAGATTACAAGCAAAACACTAGTTTACTTGACCCTTTTTCCCGTTCAGGAGCAATAGCAATTGAGGCAGCTTTGTTTTCTGCAAGTTTTCCTGTAAACTATTATCGTAAAGATAATTTTGCTTTTCTAAGCTTAAAGCCTTTTTCAAAGATAGATTTTGATAACTTTTTTGAACTTATTGATAAAAAAATAAAAACAAAGAAGCTGAAAATCTATAATTGTAGTTCTTCAATTGGGCATGTAAGATCTTCTGAGAAAAATGCAAAGGTAGCAGGCGTTAACAAGCTTATTAACTTTGCAAGAGTTGACGCTGAATGGCTTGAGTTAAAATTTGCAAAAATCGATGCAATAGTTTCCTATCCTCCATTGCTGTCAAAAAATAGTAATGTTGCAAATATAAAGAAACTTTACTCTGAGTTCTTTTATCAGGCAAATTTAATCTTGTCAAAGAAAGGCAAGATAGTGTTAGCAGCTAAAGACGCAAATGCGTTGAAAAATGCTGCTGCAAAGCATAACTTCAAGCTTTCAGAAACAATCCAGTTTAAAATGGGTGAGGAAGAAAGGGTTGCGCTTGTTTTTACGAAGTAATTGTTGCAATTTTGCTTGATTTGACTTGGTTTCCTTTTTTGTTGAGTAAGAACCATTGCATTGATTTCCCCATAAGAACGCGGATTATGCCTATGTTAACGTGGTATGTTACTATTAGTCCAATGCTAAATGATGCAATCAGCATGTGTGGGATTTTTTTCCAGTAGCCTATTTTTGATAGGCTGTATATTCCTGCAATTAATAGTCCGCTTGTAACCATTATGTTGCGTCCTGTTTCTAAAAAGAATTTGGCAAAGTTGATTGATTGCGGTTCATGTGTTATTATGCTTAACATTCCAACAATCAGGACAGCTGCTAAAGCAGTGCTTAGCAAGTAGCCTGAAAAAATGTAGCTAACAAGCAGCTTCTCTTCTAAATTTAGTTTTTTGCCTAAAAATAGTTTCCTAGCATGCTCTCGTAGCGAGAAAATAACTCCGTAAGCCCAGCGCTTTTGCTGTCTGTAAAGGTCGCCTGGCTTAAATGGCACTTCGTTTTCGCATTCAAGTTCAGGAAGGTACTGGATTTTTTTCCCGTTTTCCAGCAGTCTTAAGCTGTATTCAATATCTTCTGTTAGGCTGCCGTGTTCCCATCCGCCAAGATTTTCTAAAGTTGATTTTCTTACTGCTTCTGCTGAACCACATAATACGCTTAGCCTCTTTCTTTTGTTGAAAAATGGCAATGCTAGGTGATGGAAAATTGCCCCGATGGTTGACCCAAGTACTGATACCAGGTTTTGGTTCGCATTAGAGAATTTCCATCTTGCTTGCACGCCTTCGATAACGTTGTCGTGTTCCATTGGAGCTACAATGCGGTTGATAAAGTCTTTTGGTGGCATGAAATCAGAGTCAAATAGCACTAGGTATTTTCCTTTTGAGTGAGGAAGCAGGTTGTTCAGGTTTCCTGCTTTGTAGCCTGAGTTGTTTTCTCTTTTGAATGCTTTTACAATAGCGTGCTTTTCTGCGAATGATTTTATTTGTGCTGAGACTTCTGGCTTGTCACTGTCATCTCCTATAAGAATTTCATACTTGTCTTTTGGATAGTCAAACTCAAGGCACTTTTCTGCACATCTTAGCGCTGCTAGTTCGTTTCTTGTTGGAATTTGGACTGTTACAAAAGGAAAGTTTTCCAGCTTTTTTTCTTTGTAAGGTTCTTTCTTGTTGAACATGATGTATATTGTTGTGAGCAGATATATTGCAGATATTAACATAAGAACAAATAAAAGTGCATAAAACATGTTGTTGAAGATGACATGAAGAAAATCAAGTATAGGCCTTCCTAGCTCATTGTACTGCTTAAAGAACAATTCCCCCATTCCAGCTGATTTTTGCATTATCAACTGCCAGCTTTCTATAAACGCCATTTTTATTGTTATTTAACATAAAACTTTGTTTTTAACACTTTAAATTGCAGGAGACTTATAAATATTACCATATTTAAAACAATCGTATAGGGAAAGTAAAAAAACAAGGCTAAAATGTTCCTTAAGTGAAGTTTGTCCTTAAACATGAATATACCCATTATAATCATTAGTGAGCTTATTATTCCTGCTATTACTCCAAATATGCTATAAGTAGATATGCCCCATTCTGGGATCTTATATAACACATAGAACGGTCCTGAAAGGGAAAACCATCTGAACAGGTAAGCAAGCATTCCTCCTTCTGGAAGCCAGTAATTGACTTGGTAAATTATTATAGGCAAGGAAAGGAACGCGTAGAAGCTCCACCAAAACTGGTTTACAAAAAGGAATAAGATTGAGGGTGATTTTTTCAGCTGCCTGTTTTTAGATAGTGATTGGATGCCGCCTTGCCACCACCTGCTGCGCTGCTTGTAAAATCCTTTTAGAGTATCAGGAGCAACTGTGCTTGCTACTGCCTTATCTACACTATAAGTTCGATAGCCTGCTTGGTTAATCTCTAAGGATATGTCCATGTCTTCAGTTAGAGTGTCTTTCTTAAAGTAGCCTACTTTTTTAAGAACAGATTTGCGGTAGACAGATAAAGCTCCAAAAAACCACACACCGTTATTGAATACTTTAGAGAAACTTGTTCGGATTATATTGTGATAATAATATTCAATGTTCTGAAACATTCCTAAAATGCTGTTTCTGTTCTTTACCTTAAACACAGCTGTAGTTGCTCCTATTCCTTTATCAGAGAATGGTTTTACTATTTCTCTTATGCAGTTTTTTTCAGGAACTGTATCCGCATCCAGTGCTATTATGAATTCATGCTTCGCAGCTTTAGCACCGAGCGTAAGCGCTTCCGACTTTCCTTTATGATTCTGAGAAAGCAGTTTAACAGGATAGCCTTTTGCTATTTCTGCTGTTCTGTCTGTAGAGCCGTCATCAACAACTATGACTTCCATCTTTGGATAATTGCTTGAGAAAACTGCATCCAGGCAGGCTTTGATGTTCTTTTCTTCGTTGTACGCTGGAATGACAACGCTTGCGTCAGGTGTGAACTCCGGATATTTTCTGTGTATAAACAAAGACGCAACGTAAACTGCAAAAATAGTCAGGATAAATACCAGTAGGAGAAAGAACAAAATACTGCTAAAAATCATGACGATTTCCATACAACCCCTGTGTATTATAAACGTTTTAAATGTTTCGTTAAAGCAATTTTTTAGCTTTCAGCACTAGCAATACTATTACAATAATCGCTGGAAAGGTAAATTCTGTTACTTGTGAAAAAAGTTTTGTGCTAATATTTAATCTGCTTTGCAGAAAATTCAAAAACCCAAAATAAAACGGTATGCTTCCTAGGAATATGCCTAACAAAGCTATTATCTTTCCTTTTTTTTGCTTATGCTTGATTTCTTTCAGTGCTTCTGTTCCAAAGTATATTGCTACTGCTCCAATAATGTAATTCAGAAGTGGAATCACAACAAATAAGCTGAGTATTAACGCAATAATTGCGTTTCTACTTCGTTTTTTTTCTTTTTCCATTTGCCTGAGGCTAAATCAACACTATTTAAACGTTTCTTAAGCTAAAGAATTACCGCAGCACTGCTCTAATAAGGGAAATAACCTGTTTCCTGCCTATTTTTGACTCTCCGCCTTTTCGTTCGCCGAAAGTGTAGTAAACATTTGCTATTTTACTCCTTCCGCAGTATCTCAGCAAGTCAAAAAGCACCTTATAACCTCTCTTTTCAAATTTTTCTTCCTTTCCTGCCAGAACATTCCTAAACAAAGCTCTTTCCATTCCAAAAAAACCTGACATAGGATCTTTAACATACCTTCCAAGCCTTAGCCTTGCAAGATTTGTTGCAACACTTGACATAAGCTTGCGTTGCAAAGGCCATTTTCCAACTACTTTTGCTCTTGTTCCAATAACTATCTGATTTCCTGCCCTTAGTTTTGCAATTATTTCTCCTATTTTTTCTGGTGGGTGCTGCAAATCACCGTCTATAACAACCAAATATTCTGTCTCCGCGCTTTTAACAGCATCCACAACACTTGCAGTCAGCCCATGTATGTTTTCACTGCTTCTGTCCAGCAATTTCACGTTTTTATTACTTCTATTAATCTTATTAACAATCTCTTTAGTGCCGTCAGTAGAACCGTCATCAGCCACTATTGCTTTTATTCCTCCATAGCTGCTGCTTATTATCTTAATTAAATCAGAAATGTTTTTCCCTTCATTCAATGTTGGTATTATTACAGTTACATTAGAATAGTTCATTATGAAAAGAAGATATTAGCAGTATAATAAATTAATTGCCTTTTCTTTTTTTAATTTTAATCATGTCTCCAAGCGTCATTTCTGCGCTGCTCTTTTGCTGAGTTACTGGTTCGTCTTTTAACTCCTCAACAAGCTTTAATCCAAGCATTTTTTCCAGTTTTCTTGCTCTTTCTAGTGTTGGAACAATTGCTCCTGTTTCAAGCTTATGCAAAATTGATTCTTTTTCCGCAATCTTACTTGCAAAATCTTTTTGATTTAATCCAAGCTCTTCACGTTTTCTCTTCAAAAGCTCTCCAAAGTTGCTAACAACGTCTTCCATTGCTTCTGTTGTCTGCATTACTGGCTTGTTTTTCTTCTTTTCCTCGACGGCAATTTGTACTTTGCCAATTACTTTTCCATATCCACCACATCCATGGCAAACAGTCATTTCGCTGCCTTCAACTATTGCTTTAAACAATTCAGCTTCCTTTCCGCATAAGTCGCAGTTCATAGAAACACCATTATTAGCTTTTCAGGTTCTCCAAGCACGACAAATAATCTTCTGTTTGCGCCCAACTGCACTGTCCTTCAACGCAGCCGCAGTTAGTTTGCTCCAGACAACTATATTCCTCTCTGTATTCGCACGTTGTTATTATCATAGGAGCTTCCTCTGCAGTCGTGCAAACCTGCCCTGAGCACCCTGCAGCAGCACAGTCTGCATCAGTACTGCATTCAGCCTCTAGATTTACTTTATCTTCAGTTTGACATCCTGCAAAAACTAATGCTAAGCTCAATACAACCAACAAAAAGAAAGCTTTCATAGAAAAAACACATACAGCTTAATTATTTATATTTAATCCTCTTACCACCTTTAAAATGCATGAATTTAGCTTTTTCACGACGAGAAATGAAGAGATGGTAGACTTAACAAAACAAGTGCAAAAAATTGTAAACATTATAAAACAATCAAAATTAGATGTTTTAACCTCACTTTCCAACATGGTGCCTAAAAAGGTTAATTACAAGCATGATGCGGTTGATGGCAATGCATCAGCCCAAATCAAATTAGCCATCTTAGAACCTTCCGAAACTCTCACTTTCAAAAAATGACTCTAAAATTACTTGCAGTAACAGGAACACCAGGGACTGGCAAGTCTACAATAGCTAAAAAGCTCTCACTTTTGCTAGATTATGCGTACTTAGATGGCAATTTACTAGTGAAATCAGCTAAAATAGCCAAAAGTTACGATAAAAAGCGTAAAACCGCTATTGTAGACTCCTCACTTTTCACTCATGAAGTACTGAAAGTGAGAGATATTCATTCTAAGAAGGGCTTTAAAGGCCTTATAGTGGACTCTCACTTAGCTCATTTTCTGCCTTCTAAGGCTGTTTCTGCCTGCATTGTGCTCACTTGTGATTTGAAGATGCTGGAAAAAAGGATGGCTAAAAAGGGCTTTTCCAAATCCAAAATTCGCGAAAATTTGGATGCTGAAATTTTTGATACAATCTTGGTTGAAGCAACCGAAAAAAAGCATAAAATTTTCAAATTTGATACAACAAAAATAACCGAAAAAGACATCAAAAATCTCGCAAAACAGCTAAAAAAGCTTTAGTCCGGAGTTAGTCCGGATTAGGTCCGGAAACTAGTCCGCGTTTTGGTCCGTTTCCGGACTAAAAATTAAGCAGAAATTAGCACTTTTCTGCCATTTTTCTGTTGATTTTTAATCAAACCTTGATACTTCAATTCTTTCATGTAATCATAGAACGCAGTTCTTCCGCAAAGTTGCTTTTCTTTGACAATTACCGTCTCAACTTGCTTAGTTGTATAACCGCCTCTTTCAACTAAATCAAGAATTTTTTGCATGATATATTCCTTTCTTTGAGGCCTAATCATGCTTGCAATCTTGCTTACAAACGATTTCTCGGAAGCGGACCTATTTTTCGGTTCGGAAACTAGTCCGGATTCCGGTCCGGACTTGGTCCGGACTTGGGCTGAAATTGCAGTATTTTGGGCTGTTTTTACGTTTTCTTTTAGCTCTTTTATTTCATCTTTTAATGCTTCAATTTTTGCATCGTGTTTTCCAAGCTCATGCTGAATTTGCTGATGCGTTTTTTCATTTTCTTGCTCTTTTTTTCTGAAATAATTTAGCCAAGAAAAAGTAAGCCTTTTTTCAGATTTAATTTTTTCAAACGCTTCGGTTAAAGCGTGGTCCAGCTCTTGCCAGTGGTGGTCGTGTTCTGAGAATATTCTAAAAGGATTCCACATATCCTCTTTTTGTGAGCAAACTTATTTAAATACTTTGCCTTCGCAGAGTAAAAGTGAGGTTTTATGAAGCATTTATCTGCTCTTGAAGTGCAATATATGGCTGCTGAGCTGCAGCAGCTTGTGAAGGCCAAGCTTCAGCAGATGTATCAGCCAGCTAAAAATAAGCTTATTTTGCAGTTTCATGTTAGAAACAAAGGTCGTGCAATACTAAAAGTGAGTGTTCCTACAGCTGTTTATATCGCTTCTGAGAAGGAATCTAATGCAAAAGTGAGCGGATTTTGTTCTTTGTTGCGAAAAAAGCTCAATAACAGCATTTTGACAGCTATCTCACAGCCTGGTTTTGAGAGGATAATTATACTTGAATTTTCGTCCAAAAACAGCCCATTTAGCCTTATTTTCGAGCTTTTCAGTAAAGGAAACATTATTCTTACCAATGACTCTAAAATCATTGCAATTCAGGAGAAACAGCACTGGAGCAGTAGGGAACTTAAGCTAGGCACAGAATACAAGCTTCCCCCAACTGTGAATGATCCGCATAGTCTCGACGACAAACAACTAATAAAGCTGCTAAAAAACACGAATAAAACAGACATTGTCAGATTCTTGGCAATAGAACTCAGCCTCGGCGGTGTGTATGCTGAAGAACTTTGCATTATTTCGAATATCGACAAGAAAACAAAGCCCGCAACAGTAACCTCTACAGCTGCCAAAAAGCTATTTCAGTCACTCAAAAAGTTACTCAATTCAGAACCTTTTCCGTCGGTAATCTATGAAAACAGCAAGCCAATTACTGCAGTTCCAATTGCTCTCAACCACTACAAAAATAATGAGAAAAAACAATTCAAAACATTTAGTGAAGCGCTTGAAGAAATCTCCACAGCTACTGCTGAGAAGCCTTCCAGATACGATTCTGAAATTTCCCGTCTGAAAGCTATCATAGCGCAGCAGCAGGAAACAATCTTAACTGGCATGAATTCAGCAGAGAAAAACAAGCGTGCTGGAGAGCTAATTTACGAGCATTACCAGGAAGTAAAAGAACTTCTGGAAGCTGTCAACACAGCACGAAAACAAGGCGGCTGGCAAGCAGTAAAACAACTCCAAAAAACCAATAAAAAACTTAAAAGTATCGACGAGAAAAGTGGTAAAATTGTGGTTGATGTTTAAGCTGGATTAACATCTGTATCGTATCTTCTCTGATCATCTGATTGTGCACCTGCTTGATATTCCGGTGATTGTCCTAATGCTTCTATACTGTCAGAAAGCTCGTCTTTTCTGTGATGTGCCATAGCACCCCTTATTGCCGAGTACATGCCAAAAACTGAAAGCGCACCACCGACACCTGCTGCGATTGTACCCCCAATAATCATAGCAACCTCGTTTGATATAAACGTGTGTGCGTATAAGGTTTCACCCACATTAGCAATTCCAGTTATACCAACACCTAAAAAAGTCAATCCCACACCTCCAAAAATCACTGCATTCCGTACGCTTTCATCACCACGGGCAACCCAGTTACCCCTCTCTTCCTCTAGCCTCTCAACTTCCGCTACTCTGTCGTCGACGGATTGTGGTTGTTCCATTTTTATTCACTTTCAGACAAACACACACTCTTATATAAATCTTTCTATTTGTTACTACTCTCAAGATACAATCAATAATAAAACTCAAACTTTCTTGCAGCTGCTGCCTCGTGTTTTGCCCTGAATTTGCCGTAAAGCTCGACGAAAACGTCTTGCTCTGGAACTATTCCTGCAGCAGTTATTAAGTCTGCCAGCAAGTATCCAGAATAATCCTGCTCTGGCTTGTACTCGAGGAGATTCTTGAGTGTGTGGCTGCAGAGAAAGCCATTGTTAATCGCAATTACAATGTTCTTACCATTGCTTTTCTTAACACTCAAATCATCAAAATTAACTGCAAAATCATCTGTTTTCACGTCGTGGTTACGCATTTCAAGCTTTATCAAATCAGCTGCTATTCTTTTGAAATCATTGTCTCTGATATGTTTTCCTATGTTTGTAATTCCCAAGAAATTAGCTAAACTCTCACTTTTCACTTTTTCAGGCTTATGAACCTTGCCAAGATACTTTGCTACTTTTTGGCGCCCTCCTCGCTGAGTCCAGCTGTTTTCAACCAAATAAGCGTATTCGCTGCCAGAAATCTTCTTAACCCGTACAAAAGCCATTAAACTTTTTTAGGCACCAGGTGATATATAATACTTGCGATATGGATGAATATTTAGCTTTGTCGACGAGAAACTAACGCTTATTTAAAACTGCATACAACTGCTTCAGGTATTTTTGTTCTACAAACACGTACTTCTTTAATTCCTTGATCGTTTTCTCAGCGTCTAACAACACCAAGTTGTCGCCGTGCTGGTGTTGCCAAATAACTTCGTCAATTAAGTATTGCCAGTCGAAACGCTTATCTTTTTTTGCAATGGTAAGGATGTCTTCAAAGTCTTTGTCTCGCTCAGTTACAGACTTAAGCAGAACAATGAATTCTTTCCTCAGTACCTTAATACGGAGATTACGTTTTCCTTTAAAGTCATGGACCGCATAAACATCTTCCCTCATCTTTGGACTGATTGCAGTCTTAAAGACTTTCTTAACGAACAAGTCAAATCTTATGTCATACCTCGTGTACATCAGGGGTTTGTACTTATCCTTTAGCTTTTCAGGAACGTAGATGTTACTCAGTCCTGTTTCCCAGAAGCCTAGCTTTTCAAGTGCTTTGATGAACTCGGCTCTGTCCTCCTCATGGTCAAACAGTAAATCTACATCTTTTGTTTCATCTTTGTAGCCGTAGAACATCATTGCATTGCCTCCAAACGCCCAGCATTCCATGTCTTTTGCTATGCTGTCGCTTATTAGCTTGAACAGTTCAAGCTGGTCTTCATGGGTTATCATCTCATTTCCTCCAAATCTTTTTGGTTAAATGGTATGTAAACATGCCACTTTTCTGAAATTTGCGGAAAGTTTTTCTTTTTGAGTTGTGATAGCTTGCGCCAGCGGCCGTGACCGTTATGGTAGTAACGCCTAGGCATGCGTTTAATTTTGAAGCTGAGTCTCGCAACATCATATAGTGCTCCTACTTTCTGCCAGCAATCCTTCTCCTTTGCCAGCCTGTAAAGCTTTGACCAGTCGGTAATGTGGCTGAATAGCCGCATGCTTGCAAGTATTACTCTGAAGCTGTTTGTTTGCAGCGCATCCACTAACGCTTCCTCAGGGCCGTAGGTTCCGTGCACTTGGTGATCATACCATTCTGCTATTTTCATTGGTGAATACTTGTTTATGATGTCAAACATTCCTTTTTCCCTCGGCCGTTGCTTTCTCATTGTTATTTTGTACAGTCTTTTCCTTCTGCCTCCGCCACTTACAGTTACATAACCTTCTTTCTTTAGCTTGCTGAGCATGTTGAGTGCAGACTGCCTGCTAATGCCAAGCCGCTCAGTTGCTGTTTCCGCTGTATGCAGTCCTTCCAGTTTACGTAACGAGTTATCACTCTTCATAATATTAAGTAAATAGAAGTATTATTTAAAGTTTTTGGTTTTTATGTTATGTTAGAAAAAACTAAATACAAAGGTTATTTTTAATGTTTTTGTATGATGAAAATAAATAAAATTAAAACCGATCCCACGGTTTAAAAAAAGTGATGAACAGCGACCTCAATTTCCCACACAACGTGCAGTACACATGAGAACGTGCGTCCGCTTAACTCTCTCGTAAGCCAGTATTACTGAGCTTAATCCGAGTTCGAAATGGGATCGGGTGTACCCAGACGGCTATGACCGTTCATCAAGAAATAGGATTTTTACTTGATTTATAAACTTTACGTCAGAACTAATTTTTATTGACTGCAAAATTATTTAGTGTCATAACTAAATTCTTAAAAACAATTCTTTGACGTCTGGTTAAACCAATTGCTTCCCACGTATGAGGACTTTCAATTATTCTGAAATCAGCATCTTCGTCCACTATTCGCATAGTGTACTCGTGCATTAACTCTGGAGGTAAGCATACATTTGAAGGCATTTTAAAGTAACCAAGTTGCCCAATTCGCATAGCAATATAACGAGTATCTTCATTCTCTGCTGAGCTTATTTGATGTGGTTTGATAACTAAGCCATTGCTAAAAGGAAAACGATCTATTGTAATTTTACCACCCTCTACATCTGGCGTACTAGTGATGCCATTTCTTGAGTCTTCTAATCTGCGTAAAGTATGCTCAATATCAGGAATTTTTGTTAAACCTTCAAAGTCTGTCAGAGTTTGTTCCAATACTTGGCGTCTTAGTTTGGGGTTTATCATTTTAAGATTTATGCCGTTGCCCATAGACGGATGATAAGGTGGAATTTCAACCTGATCTATAATAGGGTGTCCTGCTCCATTAGACGTATAAGTTACTCCAACAGGAAATTGTTCATTTGTTAACATCAAGTTAGGGTTATTTGCCATTGTTATCATTGGCGAATCGAGAACCAGTTATAAAACTAACTATAAATGAATCTGACTTTGTTCAGTATAACCTTTCTCAGCGCACAAATCACGTACTCGCCCGACTATAGAACTAAGTTCGTCACTATATCAGGACCCCAGACAATAAAAGTATTTTTATTAACGATTAATTTGCCTTCTTTTTCTACGCCACGCATATGCGTTATTCCAAATTCTTCACGTTGATATGTCTGAACTGTTCCTACGCCTACAACTGTCGTTGCTGGGTATAAAGACCTTGAATTAGTTTCTGGTTTTTCTAACAAGTTTGCTATGTCATTTTGATTTAAATCAGGAGCTGCCAGTGGCATACCGTCTGTTTGAATAGTATTGGGTCCTACAGGTCTAGAATTTACTACTGTTCTAGTTTCAATCCTTTCATCAGAAACTTTAGGTGGTTGCATCATTCTTGATCTTATTTAAGATAATGCTTTTGTTATTATAAACTTAATTATTTAACTCTCTTCACATCCCCAGCGTTGTGTATGTGTTGTTCTTTTTCTGCTGAGATGTGGCCTGATAATAACCGTAGTTTTGCAAGCTTTGGAAACACGTCGTACTCAAGACTTTGCTCTGTGTAATTAAAAATATCAGGTGTTGCTACAAATATCGGCGAGAAAACAAGATAGACATCTGTTTTCTTTGGCTTCTGTACGAATTCAAGTATTTTATCTCCTTCCATCATTACTGTTCCTTTCTCCTGCGGGTTTGCTGCTGTTGTAAGCATTAAAGTTGCAACTGTATTCTGCTTTATGTGCCTATTCCATAATTCTTCGAGGTTAATTTTCTCAAACAGAACATGCCCGTAAATTACAAGAAAATTTGTTTTCAATTTTCCTTTAACAAGGTTTAATGTATCTCCGCTTCCTTTGCTTTCTTTCTCTTCCACATAATTTATTTTAACACTGTAGCTGCTTCCGTCTTTTACTATGTCAAAAACTTTGGTAAGGACTTTCTGCCTAGCAACAACATATATTTCTTTGAACCCGTTTTCCCGAAGCTTCTTTATTGCGAGCTCTATCACTGTAGAATCTTTTATTTGAGCTGTTATTCTGTAGCCTTCATTTATTTTGAGTTTTGATTCATCCCCTCCACTTAAAATAACAGCAATTTTATTCTCTCCCAACGCGTTTTTTGCAAGAAACTCAACAGCTTGCGATCTGTTTCTGATTACTATGTTGTCAATAATAGCGTCTATATCTTTCAAAATATTCTCATCCAAGGTAATGCTTATCTTTTGCTTCATGTTCCTTCCCCTTTAACGCTGACTATGGTCTTTGACTTGTTATTTTCTCTCCCCCATAACTTTGTAAGGGGAAGATAAAATAACTTTAGCTTAAGCTAAGATGCATCAGCTTATGCGGTGTAAAGCTTTGAAGTATATAAACCTATCGGATAAAGTAGGATAACGGTAAGATATTTATATCTGGGTTTTGTCTTTATCTTTTAATATGAAAATTGCTATTGTTGGAACTGGATACGTTGGATTGGTTACAGGCGCTTGCCTTGCTAACTTTGGTAATGATGTTATTTGTGTTGACATTGATGATGAACGCATTTCTAATTTGCGTCGCGGCATTCTGCCTTTTTTTGAGCCTGGTCTTCGTGAGATTGTTGAGCAAAATATTGCTCAGAAAAGGTTAATGTTTACTACAGATAGCCAGCTTGCTATTGAAAACTCTGAAATTATTTTTATTGCTGTTGGAACTCCGTCTGATAAGGATGGAAAAGCTGATTTAAGTTCTGTTTTCCAGGTTGCAGATACTGTTGCAAAGTTCATTAACGGCTATAAGATTATTGTTATGAAGAGCACTGTTCCTGTTGGAACTTCTCATAAGCTTAAAGAGCATTTAACAGAAAAAATGAAAGGTGAGCATGAGTTTGATGTTGTTTCAAACCCTGAATTTTTGAGGGAAGGTGAGGCTATCCAAGATTTTACTGTTCCTGACCGTATTGTTATTGGGACTGATAATGGAAAAGCCAAGGAAATAATGACTTCTCTTTACAAGGCTATTGAAAGGACTGGAAGGCCAATTGTCTTTACAGATGTTAAGACATCTGAACTTATTAAATACGCTAGCAACGGTATGCTTGCTTCCCGTATCTCTTTTATGAATGAGCTTTCTCATTTGTGCGAGAAAGTTGGTGCAGATGCTAAGATGGTTGCAAGAGGCATTGGCCTTGACAACAGAATTGGCTCTAGGTTTTTGCAAGCTGGTGTTGGTTATGGCGGCAGTTGTTTTCCAAAAGATGTTCGTGCTTTAGCTCAGACTTTGAAAGAACATGGCTGCAGTACTGACATGCTTACTGCAATTGAATCTGTTAATGAGAGACAAAAACTTTCTCTTATTCCAAAGATTAAAAATCTTGTTCCTGATTTGAATGGGAAAAAAATTGCAATTTGGGGTTTGTCTTTCAAGCCAAAGACAGATGACATGAGGGAAGCGCCTTCAATTGTTATTATTAATGAGCTTCAGAAACTTGGCGCTGTTATAACTGCTTTCGACCCTGTCGCAGAGCAAGCTGCTAATAAAATTCTGAAGGATGTTACTTTTTCAGATACACCTTTAAGTGCTTTGGAAGAAGCGCATGCGTTGGTTGTTGTTACTGAATGGGATTTATTCAGAGAGCTTGACAAGGAAAAAATGAAGAGCTTGATGGCTGCTCCTAATGTTATTGATGGAAGAAACATGTACGATCCTGAGGATTTAAAATCTCTTGGATTTAATTACATTGGAGTTGGGCGATGAAAGCGGTCATTACCTGCGCAGGTTATGCATCGCGTTTGTGGCCTTTGACTAAGGATACTCCTAAGCCTTTGCTTGAAGTGAAAGGCAGGCCTATTATTGAGCATATCATAGATAAGATTACTGAAATTTCTGAGGTTGATGGAATTTATGTTGTTACTAACGAAAAGTTTTCCAACAATTTTGAGAATTGGCTTCAAGGAAAGTCATTTAAGGTTCCAATTAAGATTTTGAATGACAGCACTACAAGTAATGATGATCGTCTTGGCCAAGTTGGAGATATTCAGTTTGTTATAGAGAAAGAAAACGTCAATGACGATTTTTTAATAGTTGCTGGTGATAATTTGTTTAACTTTTCTTTGATGCCTTCTTTTGAAGCTTTCAAAAATAATACTAATATTGTTAATCCTTTGTGGGAATCTAAAAGCTTCAAGGCAGCTCGTGAGTCTGGAAGTGTTGTTTTAAATGAAGATGACAATTCTTTTTCAGAGTTTATGGAAAAAGCGCCTAATCCTAAGTCAACTTTGCTTTCTCTTGGAATATATTTTTTTCCCAAGCAGAAGTTAGAGTTGATTAAGCGTTACATTGACGAAAAAAACAATGCTGACAAGATGGGTTACTTTCTTACCTGGCTTATGCAGCAGGAAAAAGTTTTCGGCCATGTTTATCTTGAGAAATGGTTTGACATTGGCTGGATTGAAGCTTTGGAGGAAGCAAGACAGAAGTTTGGAACATGAAAACAGTTTTAATTACAGGCGGGACAGGATTTATTGGAAGCCATTTTGCTAAATTTTTGCTTGAGAAAGGCTACCGTGTTATTGCTGTTGATAATTTTTTGACAAGTAATGAATCAAACATCAAGGATATTAAAGAAAATCCTAACTTTAAATTAATCAATCATGATATTTCTCTTCCTTTAGAGATTGATGAAGATGTTCATTACCTTTTGCATTTTGCAAGTCCTGCAAGCCCTGTTGATTATTCTCAACTTCCAATCCAGACACTTAAGGTTGGTGCGTTGGGAACTCACAATGCTCTTGGAATAGCTCGCGCTAAAAATGCTGTTTTCATGCTTGCTTCAACTTCAGAAGTT
The DNA here is from genome assembly GCA_002688315.1 of Candidatus Woesearchaeota archaeon. Taxonomy (GTDB): domain Archaea; phylum Nanobdellota; class Nanobdellia; order Woesearchaeales; family UBA10216; genus UBA492. The sequence continues at coordinate 18,055 of NZCN01000002.1, forward strand.
TACGGCGATCCGTTAGTTCATCCTCAGCCTGAGTCTTACTGGGGTAATGTTAACCCAACTGGGCCACGTGGCGTTTACGATGAAGCCAAACGTTTTGCTGAAGCAATGACCATAGCTTACCATAAAATTCATAAGATTGATATCAAAATTGCCCGTATCTTTAACACGTTCGGACCAAAAATGAGGAAGAAAGACGGCAGAGCAGTTCCGAATTTCATTACACAGGCTTTAGCCAACCAGCCAGTAACAGTTTATGGCGATGGCTCACAAACAAGGAGCTTTTGTTATATTTCTGATTTGATAGAAGGGCTTTACAAGCTGATGCTTTCAGATGTTAATGAACCTGTAAATATTGGAAATCCTAACGAGTATACAATTCTTGATTTAGCGAAGAAGATAATTCAGCTTTCAGGAAGCACTAGTGAAATAGTTTTCAAAGACCTCCCTGTTGACGACCCAAAAACAAGATGCCCTAATATTACCAAAGCTAAAACAATTCTCGAATGGCAGCCAACAATCGGAGTAGACGAAGGATTAACGAAGACTATTGAATGGTTTAGAACAAGTTAATCTAAAAGTTCTGTTAAACCTTCATTCTTTCTTTCAGCTCTATATTCTTTTGCTTCAGGATTAAGTCCATGTGGATATACATCAACTTCTACTCCTGCTCGCCTAAGAACTCCTGCAACCCATCTACCTTCACGACCTGTAGCGTAGCCAAATGTAGAAATTCTGCCGCTTCCGCTATTCGAAAAATAAGGTGGTAGCTCCCCTCGATTCACAATTTCCCAGATAGTCTTATAGCCTTCACTATCTGAATGTGTTGTTTCAACTGTAGTTGTTCCGTTCCACAAGGGGCTTGCCATTTTTTTTGAAAACTTCACTATTTTTTAAATTTTTTGGCTAGTGTTCTCCAAATACCCATTTCTTGCTTGCTATGAAATTAATTATTGATAACAATAGCGCGACTAAAACTATTGTAGTTAAGTAATGTGCTGCTTTGACTTCTTGCTGTGAAATGTTAGCCAGTGTTTCTGTGCTTGCATAAACCAAAAGCCAGTTAACTATGACCATGACAACAAAAACAGAGAAAAACCTTGCAAGCCTGAGTTTCCATTTGCTCAGCTTGTTAAAAGTTATTTTGCGGTGATACAAAAACTTGAAAGTCAATCCTATGCCAAGTCCGAATGCGTAAGAAAATCCATACCAAAGCTTGAAAACTTCTGTTAGCAAAGTTGTTGTAAGCATTGTTAAAAAAACTCCTATCCCTCCGCCTATTATAAAAATCAGGTATTTTTTCATTTAAGCCCCTTTTTTCCAAATGATTACAAAAGCTGGAGTTAAGAAATTAAGATTTTTTCTAATGGTTTTTTTGTATATCATGTAAGGAAAATATCCAAGCATTGCAGCATTCTGAAAAATATTTCTCATGTTTTTTTCACCAAAAAAATGTTTGTGGTCTGGATTTTGTATTTTTTGTGGAGACAAGCCTATCAAGGATAAAGCGCGGTATACCCAACATTTGCTGTTTGGAGTTGTTAATACCAATAAACCTTCTGGTTTTAGAACACGCATCATTTCTTTGGCAGATGCTTCTGGATTGTCCAAATGTTCGATTACTTCGCTGCACCAAACAAAATCAAAACTGTTTGTTTTGAATGGTAATTTTTTATTGCAGTCAACTACCCTGCATTTTTCATATGCTTTTTCTATGTCAATGCTCGTTACTTTATACCCTTTTTTCTCAAGCCTTCTTGACTGGGTTCCTTCTCTGCAGCCAACATCTAAAGCTGTTTGTCCTGGCTTAGGTTCTGGAACTGCTTTGTATGCTATAAGTTTTCCTTTTGTTTTTAAGCGCATGCCTTCCTGTCCTAAATCAATAGGAAGTTTTCTCATTAATTTGAATAAGCCCATTTAAATCAGAGTGTTCTTTTAATCGAGTAGGAAGTTTGCCCTTTGTAATGTGTTTTTACTAGTATGTCTGCCATAAAACCAAACAAAACAAATTGTGTTCCTAAAACCACTAAAAGCACAGCAAGCAACAGCAAAGGTCTGTTGGCTAATGATGCTCCTGTGAGAACTTTTAGTGCTACTAAGTAGATTCCCATGGCAACTCCTAGAAAGCTGAAAAACAATCCAAGCCCTCCGAAAAGGTGTATTGGTCTGGTTGAGTACTTTGTCCAAAATTTAATTACAAGTATGTCTAAGAATCCTTTTAGCAATCGCTTGAAATTGTACTTTGTTTTTCCTGAATGTCTTGGTCTGTGTCTTACAATGACTTCTCCTACATCAAATCCTTTCCACATAAGAAGTGAAGGAATAAAGCGGTGCATTTCTCCGTACAAGTCAAGGCCGTTTAGTGCTTCTTTGCGAATCACTCTTAGAGTGCATCCTGAATCATGGATTTTTTCTCCTGTCAGTCTTTTTCTGAAAAAGTTTGCGATTTTTGAAAAGAATTTTTTGAAGAATCCGTCTGCTCTGTTTTTTCTCCATCCGACGACAGCATCGTGATTTTGAAGTTCAGAGAGCATTCTTGGAATATCTGCAGGGTCATTTTGCATATCTGCATCCATCGGAATGACTATTTTTCCTTTTGCATGCTTAAAGCCAGCGTCCATTGCTGCTGTTTGCCCAAAATTTTTCCTGAATTGTATAAGATGGATGTTTTTGTTCTTTTTATTAAGCGCAATAACTCTCTCAGTAGTTGAATCTGTGCTGCCGTCATCTATGAAAATGATTTCATACTGCTTTCCCTGAAGAACTTTAACTATTTCATCAGCCAGCGGCTCTATGTTTTCTTCCTCGTTGTACGCAGGAATCACTACAGAAAGTTCTGTTGACATATCAGAGGGGTGTCGTGGGAGACTATTTAAATTTTTGGAAAGAAAACCTATTTATATTGTCATTAATTCTCAAAGTTTATGGCAATTCTTGTAACTGGTGGGGCTGGGTTTGTTGGTTCTCATGTTTGCGAGGAGTTAATTAAGACAACTCAAGTAGTTTGTGCTGATGTATTTGATTCTAATTATCCTGAAAGCGTAAAGCGAAATAACATTGCTTCAATGATTGGCAATGATAATTTTAAGTTAGTTGAGATTAATATAACTAATAAAACTGCTCTTGAAACGTTATTCCAAGATCATGAGATAGAGTCTGTTATTCATTTGGCTGCTAAAACTGGTGTAAGACCTTCAATTGAGAATCCTAAGATTTATTTTGACGTGAATGTAAACGGCACTTTGAATATTCTTGATGCGTGCCGTAAGTATGATGTTAAAAAAATAGTTTTTGCTTCTTCCTCAAGTGTTTACGGTTCTGTTGAAACGCCTTTTTTAGAAAGTGGATTGACTATTCCTGATTCTCCTTATGGTGTTAGCAAGCTTGCAGCAGAAAACTTATGCAGAATTTATAACAAGTTACACGGCATTAATGTAGTTTGCCTGCGTTTCTTTACTGTTTACGGTCCTCGAGGCAGGCCTGACATGGCTCCTTATATTTTTACTGAAAAGATAAGCAAAGACGAACCTATCAAAGTGTTTGGTGATGGCTCTAGTATTAGAGATTACACTTATGTTAAAGATGTTGTAGATGGTGTGTTAAAAGCACTGAATGCTGACCTTGGTTTTGAAGTTATTAACATCGGAAATTCCAATCCTGTAAAACTGCTTGATTTTATTGCGATCATCGAAAAACTTGTTGGAAAGAAAGCTAACATTCAGCATGAAGCTGAGCAGCCTGGTGATATGGGAGCAACTTTTGCTGATATGACCAAAGCAGAAAAGCTTCTTAATTTTAAGCCAACAACTTCTATTGAGCAGGGAATGGCTGAGTTTGTAAAGTGGTATAATGAAACTATGAAGTAATATTGTAGACAAAAATAGTGTGCCCGATTATTTCTATTGGTTCGTAGCTGCCTAGCCAGTCATAGCATGACTTGTTTTGCATGAACACGCTTTCTCTGTTTGTTATGCTTATTGCTATTATTCCTGTTGTTTTACCGCAGCTTTCAGTGTAATTTTCTTCTAAATCTTTTTCTGAGTGTGCAAAACCTGGAACCCACGAAAGGAAAAATGGGGAAGCAAGGTATTCGTAATCAAGGTAAGCTGCTGGGTCTGTTGTTCCCAGATAGCTTAACTTTATGTCTAAATTATTTTGTTTTGCATAATCTGAAAGGCCTTTTAAGTCTTGGCCTAGGTCAAGATTTGCTCCTAGAAAATATTCGTATCCTTTGTCATCATCAACAGCTTCATTAAAGTATGATATATAATGAGGAAATGCCAACAAACTAGCAATAATATACCATGCAATAAGTGCATACACTAAGTATTGTAATGGTTGTTTTGACAGCGCTAGTCTTCCCATGAATACAGGTAAGAAAAGGAAAACAGGCAGAACATGCTGTATGCCTGAGCCTATGTTTACAATCACAACAAATGCAATGTAGTATATGAGTACAGGCAGAAGAAGGAATAGTTTGTCATTCTTATAGTTCTTTTTGTTGATGAAAATCATGGCAATGCTGATTGCAAGCAGGATAAGGAAAGCTATTGGAACTTTTACTAAGAATTCAATAATGTGGAAATACCATACACTTCCTTCGTGAGTCTCTCCTAAAAAAAAGCTTGGCTTTGAGCCTGTTGCTGAGATAAACATTTGCGCAGAAGTTCCTACAAAATAAGATGGGGCAGGCAATGGCATTTTTTCAATTAAAAAAGAAGCAGTATTCTGAAAATTGTCAGGAACATTTTCATATACCAAGTCAGTATAGCGTTGAGGAGCTCCGCTTGAATAGCTTCCAACATCAAAGCCGTAAGCACTCCAGACAACAAAGAATGCAATGATTAATATTATTATCATGCTGATTATAAATGATATTTCGCTTAATCTCAGTTTTTTTGGTAAATATTTTTTTAATCGTGGAAAGTCATAGGATTTTCTTGATAAAAACCAGAATATGGCAATAGATAGATAGATTGGCAAAAATAGTATTGCTGTAAATTTTGATGACATGGCAAGGCCAAAGAAAAGTCCTGTAAGCAACAGGTTTGCGATTCCTGACTTTCGCATCAACTTCCAAAGAAAATAAACACTTATGAATGCAAATGCTGAAACAGAAAAGTCTGTCATTATGAGTGCAGACCAGCCAAGTATTACTGGCATGAAAGAATAGAGCAGCAATGATATTATGCCTGCTTTTGCTCCATAAAGTTCTTTTGACCACATATAAATTACAAGTCCTGTCAGCATAGCTATTATTATGAATGGCAGCCTTCCTAGAAATATGAACAGTTTGCTGTCAATGCCTGAATTGTAGAGAAACTCTTGGGCGCAACCATAGTAAAGAAAATCTTTGCAATACTGGTTTTCAAAAGGAAATTCTTTTCCTGCGATTAGCAAAGGTATTGCAGATAATTCATAAGTTAATGGTGGATGACTTGTTCCAAGGCGGTAATCGTTTGTAAGCAAAAAATAATATCCTGTAGAAAGATGGTTGTTTTCTTCAAAAACTGCTGAGTTTTGCGTTGAAACTCCTACAAGAATCCCTGCAAAAGCCAGCAAAACAATGAAAGCTGCAACATCAAACTTATTAACCATGAACAACAAGCTAATCTAAGCTCATTATAAAAGTTTTTTATAGCTGAATATAGCTGAAAATAGTTAAGCTTAAAAGTCAACCTAGCTTCACTTTGTCACATGTCAGATACAAATATTAGTGGTTTAGCCAGCACTTTGTTCACTCAGTTAGAAATAACTCCAGAAGGCGAAGAACCCATTACAGGAGTTTATGCTGGTGGTGTAAGAATTACTTATTCTCCTGTTAAGGACAGAATGTATGTTCATATCGATGATGGTGAAGATGATGAAGAAGCTTCGAGAGAAGAAGTTGAATTCTGGGAAGAAACACCGATGGGGTGGGTTAGTTATTTTAATCCGGAGCCTGAGCATCTTCCTGTTATTATAGATGAGCAAGCGATAAGAACTAGCAATTCAGCAGCTTTTCTTGCATCATTCATCGACAGAGTAAATAAAATGGTTGATAACGGTCATCCTGCAGTTTATCACACTCAAAAAATACCATTAGAATACCTGCCTGCATTTACAGAGCATTTCGTTACCCATTTTACGCAGCAAATGCAAACTGTTTCAGAGGCTTAATAACTCTGATTTTTCCGTGATAGTCAGGAAGTTTCTTTCCTTGTTTGAAAGCTCTTATATAATCATCGTGGGTGAATATATCATAAATTAAATATCCTCCTTTAGTCTCTCTATATATTATTCTTATTCTTTCTCTACCTTGGGGAAAAGCAAAGAAATCAAATCTATGTAGTTTCTCCGAGTTTCCCATAAACCAGTCAGGATCCCTACCAATTCGGCTAAGCCAGCTTTCTATTTTTTTTAATTTGGAACTGAATTCCTTTCTCTTTAGATGCTTCCTGAATTCACTCGTACAATAAACATTCGGTATTGGCTCAAGTTCTTGTAAGCCTGTGCTTACTTGTACAGCATCTTTTATGTCTTTCTCAAGACCTGTTAAACGAGCCGAAAGCGTTCTTTTAGCAGAAATTATTTCTCTTTGATCAGAGTCTTTTAAGGCTTCTTGCAATTCAGTTAAGTCATAAAAAACATGTTCTACTTTTTCTCTTATTCCTGTTATGAGAGCTTCAAGACGCATAGTTAAAGCCGGGCTTTTCTTCATTAATTCAGGTTTTTTTCTAATAAATTCTGCAACTAAGTGGTGTTCAACATTTCTTTCTACGTTCTCCTCTCCAAGCACTCTCTGGAGCTGTTCATGGTGGCCGTCAGCATCATCCAGCTGACTAGCTCTTTTGATTTCATCTTCAGTATAGCTCTTCAAAACATCCAGCCAAGCAAGAAATTCAGTTTTTTTACTGCCGGTTAACCATTCAAGCATAGCTCTTTACGTATTTTTATTCTTATAAATCTTTTTATCGTCTTCTCCTTCGTCTTCTAGTGTGTCTTTTTAGTCTATGAAAGACTTCTTCTCCTGAAAGCCTTGCATGCTCTCTTCTGATTGCGTCAACTGTTCTGCCATGAGCGTGCCGTGGCCTTGCTATTGGCTTGTAGACTGGTGCTGGCCTGTATTTTCTTTCAGGCGGTTTAGGACTTTTAGGAGTTTGTTGAATTGGCTGCTGTATAAGTGGCGGTTCGCTTGCTGCGTCCTGCTGTTTTCTTCTTTCAAGCTCTTTTTTTGTTGTCCTTATTGGCTCCGTGAGCCTTCTGTAGTAAAGGTAGCCTACTCCTGCTGCTACTAAAAGAGATACAATCAGCCAGATGGCAAGAGAAATTGCTTTTATTGTTATTGCAAAAACAATCATTAACAAAATCAGAATTGCAAAGAGAATTATAACTAACCCCTTTTTCATACTTCTAAATCTCATTTAGAACTATTTAAATGTTGTTGTGTAAGCACGCTAAAGACAGTTTTACCTTTACAAAAACTATTTATAATCAGTGCTTTCCTGTTTTTTTGATGATGAAGCTTTCTTATGAGCAGGCTGTGGCAAAGATAAAAGAGCATTCTAGTCTCGGTGAGGAAGAAATAAAGTCTAACATTGATGCTAAGCTTAATCAGTTTGCTGGCTTGGTCAGCAAGGAAGGAGCTGCTCATATTTTTGCCAATGAGCTTGGAATCAAGCTTATAGATCCTACTGCTGTAAGCAAGCTTAAGATTAACAACATTATGGCAGGCATGCAAAATGTTGAAGTCTTAACAAAAGTTCTTGCTGTTTTTCCTGTAAGACAATTTAATTCCAAAGGAAGGGAAGGCCAGGTTGGCTCATCAATTTTGGGTGATGAGACTGGAAATATTCGCGCAGTTTTCTGGAACGAACAAGCCAATAAGCTTGCATTCCTAAATAAGGGAGACGTATTAAAAATTAAAGGTGTTTATGTTAAGGAAAACCGAGACAATTCTTTGGAGCTGCATTTCAATGACCGCAGCACAATGGTTGTGAATCCTCCTGGCGAAACTGTGGAAGCTCAGGAGTTCAAGCGCGAAACTCCAAAGAAGCGCATTAATGAAATCGCAGACACTGACAGGTTTGTTGAGGTTTTTGGCACTGTGGTGGAAGTTTTTGACTTGAGATTTTATGAAGTGTGCAATAAGTGCGGCAAAAGAGCAAAGCCAGAAGAAAACAATTACATGTGCCCAGAACATGGTGCTGTTAGCCCTGATTATTCTTATGTCCTTAATGTTTTCCTTGATGACGGCACTGCTGCTGTTAGAACTGTTTTTTTCAGGAATGTTGCTGAAAAATTCCTTAAGAAAACTGCTGAAGAACTTCTTGCTTTTAGGGAAGCTCCTGAAGCATTTGAGCAGATTAAGAATGACTCTTTGGGAAGCTTCATAAAAATAAACGCAAAAGTCAACAAGAACGAGATGTTCAACAGGATTGAATTAATAGCTAATGAGCTTGAAGAAGCAAAGCCTGAAGACGTTCAATTGCCGGAGAGTACTGCAACCAAATCAACTGCTTCTACTGAAGCTACTTCAGCTCCAGAAGAAACTAAGGCAACTGCTGAACCTGTTGTTCCTGCTGCTCCAGCTCCTGAAGCTCCTGCCACTCCTACTACTCCTGCTGACGCTACTCCTGCTGCTGAAAACATTCAGGCCAGCAGTGAAGCTAATAAGTAAAAATGATGTTTGTTTCCCATTTTCTGTTTGGAATTCTTTCTGGTTATTTTGCATGCAATTTTCTTAACTGCGATAATACTTTCTTATTTGTTTCAATAGCTGCTGTTGCTTCATCTTTTCCTGATATAGACCACGTAAGCTCAAAGATAAGCCGAAAGCTTCCTCCGTTTGCAATTGTTTCACATTCTTTATTCGCTCACCGCGGCTTTATACATTCCTTATTCCCGCCATTGCTTTTGTACTTTATGATATTCAAAATTGATTCAGCAATAGCAGCAGCTGTTTTAGTTGGTTATATCTCACACTTGTTATTGGATGCAACAACAACAAGAGGTATACGCTTCTTTTACCCATTGCCTTTCAAAATAAAAGGCTTCATAAGAACAAACAGCTTTGCTGAAAAAATAGTCACAATGCTACTATTAATAGTGATAATTACCATTGTAGTTATGACATTATTTATAAAATAGCGTACTCTCGCTTTTTTTATGGGATTTTTCAGTTTCTTAAAGCGGTCTTCTGAAAAAAAGGAAGAAGTAAAAGAGATTAAGCTAGAGCAGTTAGACGAATGGGCAGATTCTTTGTCAAAAAAAACTATTGAAGACGCAAATTCAAAACTAAGCGTTCTCAGGACAAGTATTACTGAGCAAAAAAATGGTGTGCAGAAAAACCTCCGGATATTAATGAATGCAGAACTGAAAAATCCAAGCATTCCTGAAAGAGTTAAGCAAATTAGGGAAGGCAACAGAACTACGTACGTGCAAAAAGTGAATTTGCTTCTGGAGCAGGTTAGTTTTCCTGAAGAGCTTGACAAGATAGTGGTTTTCTGCAATGAATTTGATACTGCTTTGTCTGATTTTAGCAGCAGTACTATGAAGAACTATCAGGTTCTCCAGCAATTTTTTGAAAACGAAGTTAGTTCTATCTCTGTTAACATTAGAACTCTTGATAGCTTGGTTAAAGAAGTTAAAAAAGCAGTAGAAGATGCTGGAATTGAAAAGCACACTGAATTAAAAAATAAAGTTGCGAATGTGCAAAAGAAAATAAAGCAAAAGCAGGAAATAAAGGAAAAAACCAAGCTAATGGAAGAAGAACTTAAAAAAGAAAACGAGCAAATTGAAAAAACTCAAAAAATTCTTCAAGAGCTTGAACAAAGCAAAGCTTATCTGAAATTTAATGAACTAGTTAATGAAAAGCAAAAGTTAGAACAAGAAATTGAAGAATTGAAAAATCAATTATTGCATTCTTTTTCAGTTATAAACACTGCTCTGAAAAAATACGAGCGGCTTACCTTAGACGATAAACTTGTTCGGGATTATCTGAAAGATTTCTTTAAAGCATTGCTTGAAGACAGCCAGCTTAAAATAGCAGAAGTTATTGATAAAATGAAAGCGTCCATTGAAAAAGGCGAGCTTGAGCTGAAAGATAAAAAGAAAGTCAAGATACTGCAGGAACTTGATAAACTTAACAAGACTCATTTCGAAGAATTCTTGAACAAATACTCTGAGTTAGACAAAAAGTTAACTGAGTTAAGCTCAGAAATAGAAAAAGAAGAAGTTTCCAGAGAAGCTGAACAGCTGAAATCAAGCTTAAGGCAGACTAATTATAGAATTGAGGAAGCTAAGCATAAGCTTCAGCAGAAAACAACGGAATTCGAAGCTATTGATATTGAGCAGTTAAGGAACAATCTAGAGAAAGACATCAAAGAAAACATTGAAGAAGTGAAAATTACGCTTTGATTTTGTTTTGTTAATTACTTTGTAGTGGTTAGAAATAGAAACGTTTATATAGTTGGGCTAAACAACAATTATCACAAAGCATAATTCGTTATGAAAGAGCAATTGCTCAGAGTCCTGACATTTCGCTTTTTCTAGATAAGTGCTAAACATGAGGTAAAGAATGAATGTATTTGAAAAGTTTAAATTAAGTAAGCATACAATTGAAGCTATTGAGAAGCTGGGAATAAGTGAGCCGACTGATATACAGAGTAAATCAATTCCACATATTCTTAATGGGAAAGATGTTATAGGAGAATCAGCTACTGGTTCTGGAAAAACACTGGCTTTTGGCTGTGGTATTGTTGAGAAAGTAATTCCTGGAGCAGGTCTCCAGTCACTTATACTCACACCTACAAGAGAGCTTGCAGAACAAGTAAAGCATTCGCTAAGGCAATTAGCATACTTAAAAAGATTGAATGTACTGCCGATTTATGGTGGTGTAGCCATTGGGCCGCAGATTCGTGATTTGCCAAGAACAGATGTTGTTGTTGCAACTCCTGGCAGGCTGCTTGACCATCTTGAACGCAGAACAATTAGCCTTTCAAAAGTTAATATTCTGGTTTTAGATGAAGCAGACCGCATGTTTGATATGGGGTTCATAGAAGATGTTGAAAAAATTATTAAACATTGTCCTGCTAAAAAGCAAACCATGCTTTTTTCTGCAACAATTCCTCCGCGCATAAAAGATTTGGTTAGAAAGCACATGATTGACCCTGTTCAGATTTCAGTAGACAATCAGGTTGATCCAAGCAAGCTTAAGCAGGTTTATTATGATGTTTCGAAAAATCTAAAATTATCTTTGCTTACTCACTTGCTTGACTCTGAAAAATCAGGTTTGGTTTTGGTTTTCTGCAATACAAGAAGAACAACTGATTTTGTTGTAAAAAACTTGCAAGCAAACAAAATTGATGCAATCTCCATACACGGCGGCTTGTCTCAAAATAAGCGAAACAGGATTATTAACTCATTCAACAGAGCTAAAGCACATGTTTTAGTTTGCACTAACGTAGCTGCCCGCGGTCTTCACATTGATAACGTATCTCATGTCTACAATTATGAAATACCAAAAGACCCTAAAGATTATGTTCATCGAATAGGCAGAACTGCAAGAGCAGGCGAAGCAGGAAAAGCAATCAACTTGCTTTGCGAATATGATTACGATAACTTTTCAAGAATACTTGGAGAGTACAGAAACTTTTCAATTAAAAAAATTGACAAGCCATACTTGAAAAGAATAATTGCTATCAGACCTCAACAAGGCAGAAACCGCTTTCCATCACGGCCAAGACCAGCCTTCATCAGAAACAGAGGCAAAAACAGATTCAATTGAGTTCTACATAAAAATACCACTGGACACTGGACATGGGTGGATAGGGTTTATAAAGGACTTATGTTATACTATATGATTACATTTGCCAAGGGAGGAGGAAAGAAAATGCAACCAGAAACAAAATTTAAGGCAGGAGGCGTCTCAGCTACTATATGGCAGAACACTTCTGCAAAGGGAAATTACGCCACAGTTACGTTGTCCAGGTCCTACATGGACAAGGATAAGAATTGGAAAGAAACCAATTCATATAAAGTAACTGACCTGCCAAAAGTTGCTTTGGTGCTTTCTAAAGCATACGAGCATTTGCAGCTTAATAAAAAAGCAACGCAAACACCGCAGGTTATGGAACAAAAAATAGTGTAACTGAAATTATTTTTTTTATTTTTTTATAGTTTATGCAAAAAATTTATAATGAGGTGAGGTACATGAAAAAACAAGAAGCAATTGTTGTTGAAGAGGGGGTTATTGAATTGGAAAAAGAAGAAACTCAAGAAATTCAGGAAAGTGAACCTGAATCTGTTAAATCAGAAGATGTAAAATCTGAAGATGTTAATACTATTCCTGGAGTAGGCGCTGCAACCGCAGAAAAACTCATTAGCAGTGGTTACGATACTTTACTTAGCATATCTGTTACCAGCCCTCGCGAGCTTGTTCAGGTTGCAGGTGTTACTGACGCAACTGCAAGAAAAATGATTCAATACGCTCGCGAAAAACTTGACCTTGGTTTTGAGTCAGGTGAAGATGTTCTTAAGAAAAGAGAAACTATCGAAAAAATTTATTCTGGAAGCAAAGCACTTGATAATCTTCTCGGCGGAGGCTTTGAGACTCGTGCAATCACAGAAGCGTATGCGTCGTATGGGTCCGGGAAAACTCAAATAGGCCATGCTTTGGCAACTAACTGCCTAAAGCAATTTCCTGATTCAACTGTTGTTTACATTGACACAGAATCCACTTTCAGACCTGAAAGAATTATTTCCATTGCCAAGAATATTGATTTAGATCCTGATGATGCTCTCAAAAGAATTAAAGTAGCTCGTGCTTTCAATTCTGACCACCAGGTTATTCTTGCTGAAAAAGTTGAAGAGCTGATAAAGAACGGATTGAATGTAAAGCTTGTTGTTGTTGATTCACTTACAGCTCATTTCAGAGCTGAATTTGTTGGCCGTGGTACACTGGCAGATAGACAACAAAAAATCAATAAACACTTGCACACTTTAATGAAGCTTGCTGAACTGTATAACCTTGCTGTTTACGTTACTAATCAAGTAATGTCTAAGCCTGATGTTTTCTTTGGAGACCCTACAGAAGCAATTGGCGGTCACATTGTAGCGCATGCTTCAACCTACAGAATGTATTTGAGGCGCGGCAAAAAAGGAAGCAGGGTAGCAAAGCTTGTTGACTCTCCTAACCTTCCAGAAGGAGAAGCCATATTCAACATCACTGAGACAGGGATAAAGGATGTTTGATAAAAAATTAAATAGAATCGAAAAATCTGGAGACTTACCTACCCTTCTGACTAGGTCATCATCAACTGGCATTTCCCCTTGGCTAAACATGCCTCTGCTCTCTTGGGCGTAAATGTTCTCAAAGGTTCCATGCTCTAGTAACAGTCGTCTTGTCCCCCTGTCGGCACTGACTGATCCTACTCCCAGTTTTCTCGCACGTATTAATACGGCATGGTATAGAGCTTCTCGCTTAGGTTCAGAGTCTGGAAAATAATTCATTTATGAAAACCTCATCTCTTCCTACTATCAGCATAAAACCCGAACAGTATGAACTGCAGTCCAATTACAATTAACAGCACAGTTAGTATTAATGAGGGCGTTTTTCCTATTGCGCCTAGAGTTAGGAATCTGTACAATAGCCAGCTTCCAATAGCAAGCCCTGCTGTTATGAAAACCATTCCTATTGAGCCAAAGAAGGTTATAGGCGCGTAATCCCTGAACAGTCTTACTAAGTTTGCCCCGCCTCTGATTCCGTAGTCAAGCGGGCTTTTCATCAGCCTGCTTTTTCCCTCTCTTTTCAGGAATGTTACAGGAACTTCTACTATCTTGAATTTCTTTTTGCTGATTGTTATAATCTGATCTTGCGTGTAAGTAAATGAAGATGTTATGTTTGCTTCTTCTGCTAATTTCTTTGTAAAAGCCCTGAACCCTGTTTGCGCATCTGAAACAGGCATTTTTGTTATGTAAGAAACAATTAGGGAAAAAATTCTGTTTCCAAACCTTTTAATTAATGGCATGCCTTCTATTTTTCCTTTAAATCTTGAGCCCAAAGCCAGATCCGCGCCTTCCTCTAACTTCTTAAGCAATAGCGGAATTTCTTCAGGCAAGTACTGGCCATCAGCATCAATGTGCACAATCACGTCTGCTTTTCTTTCAAGCGCTTTTTCTAATTCTGTCTTAAATGTAGTCCCTAACCCATAATTTTTGGGATGAGAATAAACAGTTGCACCAGCTTTTTTTGCAACCTCTGCTGTTCTGTCAGTTGAGCCGTCATTTACGACAATTACCTCGCTTTTATGCTTTAGTTTTTTTGCAACAGTAAAAATTCTCTTTATTATAGAGGCAATAGTTTTCTCTTCATTATACGCTGGTATTGTAACCACTAATTTCATAATTTTTGGCTAACAGAAGCGGCTTTAAATATGTTATTATTATGAGATTCAAAAAAGAAAATCTTTAAAAATCAAGACAAAGTAAAAATTTCAAGTTGAAACTTTCCAATTTTCTCAGAGAAGTGAAGGATTTTTTCCGGTTTTTCCTTAAAACTCCTAAATCTCACAAGAATATTGTTTTCTATTCAGAAAATGCAGGGTATTATCCTTACTTTGAAGGTATTATAAACGAGCTTTTGCAGCGCAATCAGCCTTTCAGTTACGTAACTTCAGATTCAGCTGACCCTATCCTTAAAACAACAAAAAACATTAAGCCATTTTACATTGGAAAACTGCTTACAATCTTTTTTTCTCTTGTTAACTGCAAAGTTTTTGTTATAACCTTAACAGATTTGAATCAATTTCACTTAAAGCGCTCAACACATCCTGTTCACTATGTTTATGTGTTCCATTCTCTCTTAAGCACGCACATGGCTTTTAGAGCTGGCTCTTTTGACCATTATGATTCTCTGCTTTGTCCTGGCTCACAACAATTAAAGGAAATAAAGAAACGGGAAGAAGTCTATAATCTTCCTAAAAAAGAGCTTTTAGAAGCTGGCTATTACCGATTAGAACGCATCCATGAAGCTTATAAGAAGTATAAGAAAAAAGATGAAACCCGCACAGTTCTGATAGCTCCTTCGTGGGGAGATAAAAACATCATAGAATCCTGCGGCGAAAAACTCATCAAGCTTATTTTGAATGCAAACTATCATGTTATCTTAAGACCACACCCTGAAACAATAAAGCATAACCCGCAGATTATTGAGTCATTGGAAAAACTTTACTCAACAAACCCTAATTTTGAGCTTGAAAAATCTGTTCGAACAGATGACTCGCTTCTTAAAGCAGATGTTCTTATCTGCGATTACTCAGGAATCGCATTAGAATATGCTTTTGGCACAGAAAGGCCTGTGCTCTTCCTTGATGTTCCTAAAAAAATAAAAAATCCTGATTATGAAAAGTTAGGCATAGAGCCTCTTGAACTTGCTCTAAGGTCAAAGATTGGAATAGTGGTTTCTCCTGAACAGCTGGAAAAAATCTCAGATGCTATTGCTACGCTAATAAGAACAACAGATTCTTACAAAAATCGCATTACCACTCTTCGCAACACTTATATTTACTCTTTTGGCAAATCTTCTCAAGTAAGCGCCCAACATATCCTAAGCACCTGCCAGAAGAAAGAAACCACCCAATAAATATTTAAAGTTGCCATTAGCTCTTTTTAATAGATTAACATGAAACGCGTTATTATAACAACAGGCCCTTCATTTTTGTACGATAACATAATCAAAGATAACCACAATGACCACTATATCTACAGAATTAACGGTTCCCATGGAACAATTCCTGACATGGAGCATTACATCCAGAATATAAGAAGTCAAGCTCCTAATGCGAAGATTCTGATAGATTTGCCTGGAAATAAAATTCGCACAAAAAACCTTCGCAATCCTATACGCCTTTTGAAAGAAAAACCGTTTTTTCTTGGCTTTGATCAGACAAATTTTTCTGATTTTCATAAGCACATAAAACCTGGCGATAAAGTTTACGCAAATGACAGCATATACAACTTTACTGTTGATGAGATAAAAGACGGCTTTATCAAATTCATTTCACACTCTGATGGTATTCTTCACAGCAACAAAGGAATTCACGTAAGAGGCGTTAGCAGTAACCTTCCTTTTTTGTTCCAGAAAGATATGGAAATTCTTGATGTTGTAAACCGTTATGCTATCGATTACGTTGCTTTGTCATTTGTTCGCACAGCAGAAGATATTAAGCTAGCCAAACAGCACGTTAAGAATAGTACTATAATAGCAAAAGTTGAAACTAAGCAAGCTGTTGAAAACCTTTCTGAAATCCTGGATTTAGTAGAACATATTCTTGTTGACCGTGGAGACTTGTCAGCCGATGTTGGTTTGGTTAATGTCCCGCACCACCAAGCTCGCATTATCAAAGCTGCACAAGAAAAAAACAAGAAAATTTTCCTTGCTACACAATTTTTGAAGAACATGGAGCTCGTGCCTATTCCTACAATTGCAGAAGTCGTAGATTTAACCAATACTTTGCAAAAAGATATTCATGGCATTCAGTTGTCTGAAGAAACTTCAATTGGCAAGAATCCGATAGACTGTTTAAAGCTTATAGAGTCAATTGAAAAATCAATAGAAGAGAATAACAAATGACAGTCCAGCTAGTTAACGGTTTTCTTAAAGAACAGGAAAAAAAGAAGAGACTCGATGAATTTAATGAACTGCCTTCTCTCACAGTTAATCAGGATGTTGCCCTTGAGATGGATAAAATTGCTGTAGGCGCGTTTTCTCCTATTACTGGCTTTCCAGTTAAGGAAGATTACCTTTCTATACTCAAAGAAGGCCGCTTAAGCAATGGCAGCCCCTTTCCTATTCCTGTAACATTGGATGTGCACCGTGATGATGCAAAAAACTTGGAAGAAAAGTCACTTATAGGCATTAAAGAAGCTTCAGGCAAGCCGCTTGGCCTTCTTTCACTGGAAGAAAAGTATGCTCATGACAAAGCTGACCGTTCATTGCGTGTTTTTGGTGTTAACGAATTGAAGCATCCTGGAGTAACATTCGTGCATAATTCTAATGACCTGCTTTTAGGCGGAAAAGTTAGCTTGTTCAAACGGCCTGATTTTGAGTTTTTGGATCATGACCTTACTCCAGAACAAACTCGAGAACTTTTCAAGAAGCGCGGCTGGAAAACAATTACCGGCTTTCAGACAAGAAACGTTCCTCATCGCGCTCATGAGCACCAGCAAAAAGTAGCGCTGCAGCTTACCGACGGTCTTTTTATCCATCCTTTAATTGGCTGGAAGAAAAAAGGAGATTTCCATCCTTCAGCTATAATTAGAGGGTATGAAGCATTAATCAAGCATTATTATCCCTCTAACAACGTTGTTTTCTCTACTTTAACCACTATTATGCGGTATGCCGGACCAAAAGAAGCAGTATTCCACGCATTGATAAGAAGAAATTACGGATGCACTCATTTTGTTGTTGGCAGAGACCATGCTGGCGTTCATGGATATTATGATAAATATGCAGCACATAAAATTTTTGAGAAATATCCTGATTTAGGTATAGAGCCTTTGCTGTTTAAAGGAGCTTATTATTGCAAACGCTGCGCCAGTACTGTCACTGAACAAATCTGCCCTCACACTGGAAAAGATATCATAGAGATTAGCGGAACTGATATTCGTAATTTTGTTACAAAAAGAGAGCCTGTTCCTTCAGAGCTTATGCGTCCAGAAGTATCTGCTTCCTTGAGCGAAAAAGACATAATTTAACTTTAAAGAGGAAACTTTTAAAAAGCCCAGTTAAAATACATAATAAAAATGAAAAAACCTTTTTTTACATCACTTGCTGTTTTTGCTGTTTTAAGCAAAACCGCGTTTGCTTATATTGATCCAGGCACTGGAGCAACAATAATTGGCGGTATTTGGCAATTGCTGATTGCTGTATTTGCAGCCATAGTCGGTGTTTTATTGAAAATATTCTGGAGACCTATTAAAGGATTATTTAGGAAGTAGTATTGGGGAGAATTCATGGCACTGATGAAAAGACTTGGTCTTGCTATCTTTACTGGGATGCTTGTTGGTCTTGTAGCCGGAACTCTTGAAGTTGCATATAAGATTTTCACCCTTGTTTTTGAATGGTATGAAATATACCAGATATACTTGTTTGCGTTTATCCTATTTGTATTTATCTTCCTTATTATTGGCTTATTTTTAGAACTTCTTTTTAGACTGGTTAAAATACCAGTTTCAAGAAATAAGTTAGCGTTTTTTTATTTTGTAACATCACTTTATTTGCTTCCATTCATTTACCTTTCCATCTCTTTGAATTTGCTGTGGATACGCTCAGCGCTTCTGGCTCCTAAAAGCATTCTTATTAACTTATCTGTTGTTGTGATTTTTGGTATCTTGTACTTTTTAACACTGATTAAAGGAAAAGCAATTGCAAGGCTATTAAACTTTCTTGGCAGTAAAAAAATAAATGTAATTGCAAAAAACCTTTTGTTTTTCATTATTTTTTTCATATCAGTTTCATTAGTTACAGATGTTTACTCTTTTCAGCAATGGAGCAAAACTGCACAACCATCTGATGAGAACTCACCAAACGTGCTTCTCATAACTTTGGATACTGTCAGAGCAGACCATCTTTCTCTTTATGGTTATGATAAAAACACATCCCCTGTTCTTGCAGAATTTGCAAAAGACGCAGTGGTATTTGAAAACGCGGTTTCAGCAGGCTCATGGTCTATGCCTTCTCATGCTTCTATGTTTACTGGAAACTACCCTTCCAACCATAACGCTGTTAAAACTCACCAAAAGCTAGACAGCTCGCAATTAACATTGGCAGAAATTCTTAAAGAACGCAAATACAACACTGGCGCTATAATCACTGGAGCATTTCTTACAGGAAAATTCGGTTTTAGTCAAGGCTTTATAACTTATAGAGACCGCCTTGACTTTCTTACAGCTCCTGCTTCTTCTTTTAGCTTGCTGGAACTCTTGAAATTCCTTCCTGTTGATTCAGCTTATTTTGACGGGCTAATAACTGATGAGCAAATGAACCAAGATTTCCTTTCATGGCTTGATAAAAACCAGGCGCCGTTTTTTTTCTTTATGCAGTATTTTAATGTTCATGAATTTAGATCCACTCCGGAAATCCTCAAACAATTCACTGGTGAAACAATTAGTTTTAGCGAAGTTCAGGCTGCATTTGCAACATCCCGCTATGAGCCTGTTGACAAAGAAGTTGTTGAATACATGGAAGCTTTATATGATGCAGCAATCTTTTTCCAGGACCAGCAATTGCAAAGTCTTTTTCAAAATCTTGAGCAACGCGGTATTTTAGACAATACTATTGTGATAATTACTGCTGACCACGGTGATGAATTTTACGAACATGGTTTATTTAGTCATGGCCAAACTTTATACGAAGAAGTCATTCATGTTCCTCTTATTATTCGCTATCCTAAGGAACTAAAGCCTCAGCGCATTAGCACTCCAGTTGAAACAATGAATGTATTTTCCACTGTTCTTGATTTGCTGAATGCAGAACAGCAAGATGTTGACAGCATAAGCTTTCTTCCTTTAATTCAAAATGGTTCTTACAATCGTGAATATGTTCTGTCAGAGCTTCATGGAAGAGAATATTTTGGAGAGACAAATCAGAAATCGCTCAGGCAAGGCAACTGGAAGCTCATAGAAGTTTATACAGAAAAGGAAACTCTTCCTCCATCGCTTTTCAACCTGGACAAAGATCCTGAAGAGCAGGAAAACCTTTACGATTCAAACGAAGAAAAAAGAAAAGAAATGCAGGCATTACTTAATGATGTAATTTCTTAAATTCAACCACCTAAATACATTTCTGTTTTTGCACGTTCTGTTAGTAATCTGATTTCAATTTCCACTCCCCTTTCAGCTGCTAGATTTTTAACAAGCGTTGTTAATTCATCATAAGTTTCTCGTCCATAACCTTCTGCAACCCATCTTTCATTAGGTATTGCGCCTTTTTTTTCGTTGTCAAACCATATATTTCCAAAATGTAGTGAACGTTGTTTTTCAGTCCAACTGTACCCCCAATTACTTCTTCGAACTGGTTCTTTTGGTTTCAGAATTCCTATAACTTTCCTGTTTGGTTTTCCTTGTCTTATTCCAATACGATTCGCTATCTCATAGCCTTCAGCTCTCAATGTTTCTGCTATTGTATAAGTTGGACTTTCTACATCATCATCGATTGTTCTTCGAAATATTCTGGGTATTATTCTTGAATAGGCTATCATCATTCATGACGAATTTGAGGCCTTTTTTAAAGGTTTTTAAAAACAAAACTTTAAATAATTCTTGCCACTCTCCAAGTGAAATGAAAAAGTATTTACTTTTCGCTGCCTGGATTTTGTTTGTTAATGTTGCTTATTATTTTTATAAAATTCAGGAATTGCTAGGTTATCTGTTGGCAAGGTGAACAATGTTTGAGCTATTTTATATCTTAGTTATATTTCTTCTAAGTTTTTCTTTAGGTAAAAAACTATTTTCTTTTTTTAACTGGAAATGGGATTCTTTTGCAGAAGAGCTTGCTTTCTCTCTTGCTATAGGATTTGCAACTATTGCTTACTTTATTTTTGCTTTAGGTTTGTTAGGGCTCTTGTACAAGCAAATTTTCTTAGCAATGCTTGTTGTAATTGCTATTGTTACCTGGAAAGAAATTTTTTATCTTTTCTCAACTGTCAGAAAAACTAAAATAAGCTTGAAAGCAAACTTTTACACTTTGCTTTTGTTATTTTTATTGCTGCTTGCTTTTTTAAATTTAATCGGAGCTATGGCTCCTGCATACTCATATGATGCTTTAGGCTATCAGTTAGCTGTTCCTAAACTTTGGCTGTCTGAACATCAAATATTCTCTGTTCCCCACATATTTTTTTCAAACTGGCCTTTTCTTACTAATATGCTTTTTATGCTTGGCTTAGGAATTCAGAATGATGTATTGGCAAATCTCATAGCTTATTTGATTGGAATAACTACTGTCATTTCAGTTTATGCTTTTACTTCTCAAATATTAAATAAGAAAACTGGCATAATAGCAAGCACTATTTTTTATTCTACTCCAATGGTTATTCTTTATGCCACTTCTGCGCTTATTGATATTAGCACGACCTTATTTGCAGTTCTTGGTTTGTTTGCGTTTTATCTATGGATAGAGAAAAAGGAAATGCGCTGGCTTGCTTTGTCTGCGGTTGTACTGGGGTTAAGCGCATCTACAAAAATGATAGGCTTGATTAACATTTTTATTGTTGGCTTGCTGGTTTTGTATGCTTCCAGGAATAATCAGCTGGTTAAGCATGCAGCTATATTTGGTCTTATCTCGATTTTAGTAGCTTCTCCTTTTTACATTAATAATTACGTAAACACAGGCAACCCTGTTTACCCTTTGTTCTATAATTATTTTGGGGGAACGCATTGGTCAAGTTATGAGCAGGACAAATGGAACGATATTGCTGCTCAGAGTTATCCTTATTCAGGCTTTTCTAATTTTTTGCTTCTGCCTTGGAACCTCACCATGCACAGCTCTCAAATAAGCAGGCTTTTGGGAATAGGCCCTTTATTTCTTGCATTTATACCTCTTTACATATTTCTTAAGAAAAAACAGTCAATTAATTACCTTTTAGCTTTTCTTTTATTGTTCTCAATCCTTTGGTATGTTGTTGTTCCTTCTGTTAACATTCGCCATTTTATGGTTGGTGTTGCTTTACTTAGCATAGTTGCAGCTTATTCAATAAAGGAAACAATGAAAACTCCTGTTAAATATGTTACAGCTGCAGTAATAGTGACTTTTCTACTTTTTGGCTTTGTCCTTTGGTATGGAACCACTTCAAAAAATGTTCCTGTTGCTCTTGGCTTGGAATCTGAAGGTGAATTTTATGATAAATTAATAGATAAAAATCCATACAGGGCATGCCAGCACCTGAATGATAATTTTCCTGATTCTAAAACATTGTTATTTTCAGAATCCCGAGGATTTTTCTGTGATACAGAATATGTTTGGGGCCAGCCTGGAGTTCAAGGATATGTTGCTTACGGAACTATGGAAACTTATGAAGACCTGTATTTGCGTTTGAGCGAAATCGGAATAACCCATGTAATGTTAAATCCTGGATTGCTGCCCAAAATAAGTTTAAATGAAAAAGAGTTCAACCTCATGGATGGCTTGCTTGCGAAATACGGTGAAAAAGTTTACGAAGATAAAAGCATTATTTTGTACAAATTGCTGGATAAACAATAAAATTTATAATATGAACTTTGATTGTGAGTTCTGATGAATCTTATAATACCAATTACAAAGAGAATCAGAGCTCACCACGCAAAAAAGCACATTCAGGATTTAGAAGGTAAAACAATCCTTGACATTGGTTGTGCTGACGGTTATTTTGGGCGTTCATTGAAAAAAGCAAAAGTGACTGGAATAGACATAACATTGGGTCAGGATGCTGAAAAAGGCTTGAAATTTCCTGATAATTCTTTTGATTATGTAGTTATGCTTGCAGTCATAGAGCATTTCAAAGACCACACAAAAGTTTTGAAAGAAGTAAAGCGTGTGCTTAAAGATGGAGGAGTTTTAGTTGTAACAACTCCTTTCCACAAAGCTGAAAAGTTCATAAACTTGTATGCTTCTAGGCATGAAGAAGGCATGCAGCATACCAGAAATTTTGTAAAACAGGATTTTGAAAACTTTGAAGGTTTTAATCTTACCCATCATTCTACTTTTGAATTCGGACTAAATCAAGTAGCTGTTTTACGAAAAAAGTAACGAGTTCTTCTCACCTAGAAAGCTTTTTAAATTATCCATTACTCACTTCTTTTTATGAAAATCAAATTACTTTCCATTGTTATCCCAGTATACAATGAAGAGCGTTCTATTGATGAAACCATTAAGCAAATCAGAAAAGTAATGGCCAGCACCTCTGTTACTTATGAAATTATAGCAGTGAATGACGGCTCTGAAGACAAGAGCAAAGAAATCTTGGATAACGTAAAAAACATAAATGTTGTTCATAATGCTTATAATCTTGGCTATGGTGCATCGTTAAAACGCGGAATTCTTGCCAGCAAAGGAGACTGGATACTAATAACTGATGCAGACGGCACATACCCTTTGGAAGATATTCCTAAGCTTCTTTCTTATGATAATTATGACATGGTTGTTGGTGCGAGAACAGGTAAGAGCGTAAAAACTCCTTTTTTAAGAAAGCCAGCTAAGTTTATTATTGGAACTTTCGCAAATTTAATTGTAGGCCAAAGAATTCCTGATGTTAACTCTGGTTTTCGTGTTTTCCGCAAAGAAATTGCTATGCGTTTCTTTAATCTTTTCCCTCAAGGTTTTTCTTTCACTATCACAATTACGCTTGCATGCCTTACAAATGCTTACCTTGTCAAATACGTTCCTATCAATTATCTTTCCCGTACTGGTAAATCTTCAATACACCCGATTAAGGATTTCATTGGATTCATGATTCTTATTTTGCGCATGGCAACGCTTTTCAAGCCTGTTATGGTTTTTTCTACTATTAGCGCTTTATTGTTTGCTGCATCAGTATCTGTTTTTCTGTACAGCTTCTTTGTTCTTCAGCGCCTTCTTGATTTAACAGTGCTTATTCTTTTCCTAGGCTCACTTCAAATATTTCTTTACGGATTGCTGGCTGAAGTAATAAAAAATCGCTAAGACAACCTTCCTGTTGAAGTGAGATAGTCAATAACACATTCTGCTATAACATCATTTCCTAAAGAATTAGGGTGAGAAGGATAACCTACATAAATCCCTTCTGAACTATTTGTTTTGTTGTAATAATTTAAAACACATTCTTGCGTGTCTATGAAGTCTATTTGTTTCTCCTTAAGAAGTTCTATCAGTATATCTTTGTTCCAGTTATCTTCATCCATTATTTCATTTTCCCTATACAAGAGAACAAAGACAACATCCAGCTCTTCCTGTTCTTTTAGCTCAATAACTTTGTCTAAGAGGAGTGATATAAGAGAAACTAGATGGTTGTGCATGTCTACTAAACGCGCTTTCCCTGCTTTGCTGAAAAGCAATTGCAACCCGTACAGCTTGAACTTGACTTTATATTCCCTAAAATATTGGTTTAAGTCACTTTCATTAATGTGTTCAGTATGCAATACCAGTTCATTGTCTTCTACTTTAAAATATGGTTTAGGAGAGTTGCTCTTGGCTTTTAGAAGCATCCTGTTTAAGTCATCGCTAATCCCTCCTAATAAAAATACATTTTTCGATTCGTTAAACTGCCTGTAAGTTTCATTAAATAGAAGGTATATCTGGTCCCATCCATAGCCTCCCACGCCATAATTAAGCGTGTCTATGCCTGATTTTTTCTCTATTTTAGCTGTAAGCGTATTGTTGGAGCACGCATTTGATTCTACATAAGAATCTCCGTAAAATATTAGCTTATTTTCTTTAAGACTGTATTTTTTTGTTCCTCTGGTTCCTAAGTTTGATGTTTCATGGCAGGGAGTTGTAATGTTTGATATTCTTGTGTATCCTAATAATCCGTCTGGCTCTAAACTTAGCCCCCAGTTGTCATAAAATTCGCCAGTAATCTCATCTTCAGTATATTCTTTCTCCACGTCAAATGACTTGTCAAACAAATTCTTAAAATACCAGAAATCATCATCATTTAATTGTGCATAAATGCCTGGCTGTTTTATTGTTTCAATTGTGCAGGATTGTGAGAAAAGGCAAAACCTGACAGCAAGTTCCAAGCCCACTAGCAATATTATTATGGTTATAAGCAGCAGCAACAGCTCTGCTTTCTTTCTCCATAAGTAAGCAATAATACGTGCCATTTCTCTTTTTCTGCTTCCTCTATCATTATAAATCTTTCCACAAAAAGATATATAAACGAACAACCATTTTTGATTCCAATGAAGCTTAAGAAATTTCTCCCTTACCTAATTGGTTTTGGCTTGTTTTTTTTAATCCTTTCCCGCATTGACATTTCTGAAACACTTTCTATATTGAAGCAAACTAACCTTCCCCTCTTCTTAACCGCATTGTTGATGATATTTCCTACTTTTTTCTTAAAAACTTTGCGCTGGAAGTATATCATGAAGCTGCAAAAAATAAACTATTCATTAAACAACATTTTTCTTATGTATTTAGCTCCTATACCTCTCGGCTTGGTTACTCCAGGCAGATTTGGTGAAATGCTTCGCACCTCGTATCTGAAAAATGATGGTTATTCTCTTGGCAAATCTTTCTTCAGTGTTTTTTTTGACCGTTTTTCTGACATTGTATTTCTGTTGATGTTTGGATATGTTAGCATGTTCTTTTTTGCAAAATGGTTTCAGCGAGAAATTATAATACTGACTCTAGTTTTTTCCTTAGCTGTTCTTATCTTCCTTTTAGTGCTTGCTAAAAGACATGCAGTTAAGAAATTGACAATTTTTTTTCTGAACAATTATGTCTTTAAGAAACACCGAGAAATGCTGAAAGGAAATCTTCATGATTTTATTGCTTCTGCACGCATTCTTGGACTAACCAATGTTTTTGTTATTGCCAGTCTTACTGCTTTGTCATTTGTCTTCCATTATTTTTATTATTACTTGCTTGCGATTAGTCTTGGCATTCAGATGGAACTGTTCTTCTTTATCTTTGCTATAACTTTGATTATCTTTGTCAATCTTGTCCCTATTACTGTTTCTGGTATTGGAACCAGAGATTTGGTACTTGTCTTCCTCTTTTCGCTTGTTGGCATATCCCAAGAACTGGCAATTGCATACTCAGCTATTATTCTGGTTTCTGTTTCGCTTTTCTCTCTTGTTTGCATGGCTGCATGGATAAAAAAACCTGTTAAGTTACAACATTGATTTGCTCACTGCTAACTTCGTTTAGAACAGCAGATGCAACATTTTCTGCAATTAACATATTGCCTTGGAATGTTGCATGTCCAAAAGAGCCTCTGCTTCTGTCTACGAACAGTTCATCGTAACTGAAGTTCTCCAAGGCTTTTCTGAAATTTTCTTCATTGCTAACAAACAATACCTTTTCATTTCCTGTGAATAACTTCTCAAATTCAGAAATTTTTTGGGTTGGATATTGCATGACCACTAATTTAATACCTTGCTTATTCAGAATTTTATAAAGCTCTTGGTAGTTATCTCGGGTTGCCGGGCTATAATAATTCTTCCTGAGTTCAGAAATTCTTTTGAGCAATTCATCTGCTTCATTCTTATGTGCTGGGGAGCGTTCGATTACAATGCTCAATACCTGCACAGCTTTTTCTGACCTGTTAGTCATAGTATATAAATGGCCTAGCCCTAAGTGTGTTTCGTAGTAGATTGGATCAATAGAGATTGCCTTTAGCAACGCTTCTTCTGCTTCATCATAATATCCATATCCTAGGTAACTGCTGCCTGCTTTTTGGAATATCTGGACATTATTAGGCGCTACTTTCAGCATTTTTCCCATTGTTTCAGCCATTTTCTCAATATCACCTCGTTCTTCGTAATAAGTGACCAAATACATCCATGCTTGAATATTATCAGGCTCATCAGTTACAACATTAATCAACTGCTTTTCAATAGCATAATCTTGTTTTTTTTGTTCAGGAGCCAGTGCACTATCTGACTTCCCGGTAAATTTGTTGTTTAAGCCCACAATTATCAATTTGCCTAGCTTATATGTCCGAAATTTTTTGAAAATGTCGGACTTTCTTTTAACTTTAGCTCCTTGGTCATTAGTTCCCATCATTGTAATTACCATGTGTGGATTATACCTATCCAGGTTATATTCCAAATTTTTCAAAATGTCAGTAGTTACTGTTCCAGGACGGCCTTCATTGAATACCCTATACATGCCAGGACTCTCATTGTTCAGAATCTTTTCTAATTCTGCAGGCCAAGCTCCTTGCCCGTTGTGTAAATTTGCAGTGGTAGATTCACCCAGTGCCAGAATTCTATAGTCTTCAGATGATTCAGACAACTCATTATCAGCTTGCTGTAAAGCTAAAAAAACAAAACCGCCAATGCGTAGAAACCCTTCAATAATTACTAATGTTAAAATTATACTTCCAATCAATAGCGCTATTTTTCTTGAATCGAGTGCCATTTTCTTGTTAAAATAAAGCATATATGAATGGTGTCTCTGAACTGCTTTGGGCAAAAATTATTAAAATACTCACCAAGATAAGCATTATCAGAATAGTAGATATCAATAACTTTTTTTTCTCTTTAATATAACTCCAAATCTCTACAATTAACCCACGCAGAATGGCTTTGAATACAAGAATATTATATATAAAGATTTTGCACCCAATTCAATGCAAAAATATTTAATAAAACCTCTTTTAGCTTTAAGCCATGAAAGCGTTTAATGTTGTATTCAAAAACACAGCTTTTTTGTTTTCTGCTGATGTTATTTCCAGGCTCCTTTCATTTTCCTTGTTCTTGGTAATTGCTCGCACGCTTGGCAAAACAGGATTAGGAGATTATTCATTCATCTTTGCTTTCACAGGCTTGTTCTGGGTTTTCAATGACCTCGGGATTTCAACTTTGTTTGTAAGGGAAGCTGCAAAAGACCTGAAAAAAGCAGATTACCTTTTTAAGAACGTTCTTTCGATAAAAATTTTGCTTGTTACACTAGTAGCTTTAGCTACTATTATTGGTGCTAACTTTACTAGTGTTTCAGCTAATTTAGCGCTGCCTATCTACGTTGTTGCTTTGGCTGTTTTTTTCCAAAGCTTTAAGGACTTGTCTTTTTCTGTTTTCCAAGCGCATCAAAGAATGCTTTTTGTTGGGATTGCTAGGTCTCTTGAAATGCTTCTCTTGGTTGTTTTAGGAATTCTGGCTTTGCTTGCAGGCTATGGCTTGCTTGGCCTTGCATTTGCTTTTCTCATATCTTATTTTCTTATTTTTGTCTTAAGCGCTTTTGCAGTAAGAAAATTAATTACAATACGTTTTGGCTTTGACTTTGATTTCCAGAAAAAATTTGTGAAAAGCTCTATGCCTTTCTGGTTTACAGGTCTTTTTATTGCAATTTATTTCAGGATAGACACTGTTATGATTGCTTTTTTCAGAGGCTCAGCAGAGACAGGCCTTTACAATGCTTCGTACAGGCTGCTTGACGCTCTTTATTTTGTTCCTGCTGCTGTCATAAACGCTATTTTCCCTGCTATGTCCCGGCTTTACGTGGAAAACAAAGCTGTTTTGCGCAGCCTTTACAGAAAATTCTTTTATTACCTTCTTGCAATAGCTCTTCCTATGGGTGTAGGAGTTACATTGCTTGCTGAACGCTTGATTCTTTTCATTTATGGAAGCGAATTTTCCGGCTCTAACATTGCTTTGCAGGTGTTGATTTGGGCATTGGTTGCTGTTTTCCTCAGCTCAATAACAGGCCATCTTTTAAATGCAGTTCACAAGCAGCTTCTTTTCACTTTAACAACTGCTTTTGCAGCTGCTTTAAACATTGGCTTAAACCTTTTCTTCATTCCATATTGGGGTTACATGGGCGCAGCAGCTTCTACGCTAATAACAGAGCTGGTTGTTTTGCTAGGTTTGCTTTATTTTGCACGAAAAAACAGTTATTCATTTAACATTTTCAAATTGTTATTGAAGCCTCTTGCTGCAACTGTTGTCATGAGCTTGGTTATACTGCTAACTTTGCAATTGCATGTGCTAATAATACTTCCAGTTGCTGCAATAACTTACTTTGCTGCTTTATTCTTGATAAAAGGAATAGAAAACGAAGAAGTAATTTTGATTAAAAGTTATCTTAAGCAGTTCATATAACATTAAACACTATTGCGCCATTTGTTTGATATGCAATTGTAAAGAGTCCTGATGTTGCTATTCCATTGACTTTATTTACTGTTATGTTTTGTCCGAACTTATTGACTTCCATTCCACCCATTATTAAGTATTCGTAGCTGTTTCTTTTCATCCATGCAGAAGTTTCTTCAGCTGTATCGTCAAATCCTGTCTGCCTGTACTCTGCTTCTGCCTCGCACCATCCGCAGCTGAACTTATCCATTCCAATAACCTGGCCGTCTGTTACAAATGAAAAAACTTTTGTGTCTGGCGGCAATGTTTTGAGCCAAACATAAGCGCCTACTTCATCAGGCGACCCCCAGAAAGCTCCTGGCGGCCAGACAGCAGTGTTTACTTCATACTTTTGCTGCCCAGAAGTAAACCATATCCCACCTAGCACAACTAAAACTATTGCTATTTTAGCAGCTGGAATCATTTTTTTATCTATATTAAGCAAAGACAGAACTCCAAACAAGCTCCATAACCCTTCAGCAGCAATCAATGATACAGGCACTGCAAGTATCATCCATGTTCTGAACGCAAACCATCCAATTGGCAAATTAAAAGTTTGGTTGTTTACAATCAAAAAAGTAAAAACAAGCCAAATCAGTGTTATAATCAAATAATTGTTCTTCTTCAGTGTTTTCACTTTTGCAAATTTTATTAGCTTTGCAATTACAAATAAAACTCCAAGAATTGTCAGAATAGAAACAACAATGCCAAACCCTACTGGATTGTTTATTAAGTTCTGCCCTTTAGCGAAAAAGAAATCATTGAACGTGTAGGGCCTTGATGCTGTTCCTGTCCACCTTGAAAAAACTCTTAGGAACGTGTTCATTATCTTTGCAAAAATGCTTGTGCTTTGGACTACTACTGCTGCAGTGCTTGCTTTGTTTGCACTAACCACTCCTCCAAGAAATTCTTTTCCATGAAAACCCCACCAGCTCAATGACGCTATTGCTCCCATAAAACCTGCTATAAAGTATGTTGGCTTTTTTTCTGAAACAAATTTTACAAGAATGTAAACAGATATCATTGCAAATAATGTTAACGTGTGTGTTGGATGTGATACTATTAATCCTCCTATTGTGATTGCTGCAATCCATTGCCATTTTTTGTCGTGCTTTACTTTTTCCAGTGCATAAAGTGCAGGGAAAAACATTGTCATTGCAAGTGCTGGTGCCCAGATAAAATGGCTTAGGTAAGCAGGAACTGCTGCTAGCACAACTGTTGCAAATAATGCTTTATTTCTGTTGCCAACAAATTCTGCTGCAAAAAAATAAAAGAAAACTAAGCTTAGTGAGATTAGAAGCGCGTTAAAAAATTTGAGAGTCCAGTAAAGCGAGTCATTTGTTTGGTGCATCAATCCTAATATAAAATTGTAGCTTGGAGGGTAAGGATTCATGTACTGGAAAGCTTTTTGCGGGCTTGCATCAAAGGTTTTCTCAACCGCAATGTATTTTGTTCCTTCAGCATGCCCCCATGGGTCGTCATTTTCAAGATAAGGGTAGGCAAAAGCTCCTGATGCATACATGTAAAAGCTTCCAAAAAAGATGAGAAGCACAAAAGCAATGCTAATGTCAGATTTTTTTACCTTTAGTTTTGCCTTTCCAATGTTTTTAAAATTCTTGAACAAGTAAATAGCAGGAACTGCAACTGCTAAAACCAAAAATATTTTCCAATCCAATGGAATGTTAACAATGTTAAGAAGCATGGCTAATATTATGATGGCTGCAAGCCCTGTTCCTAAACGAGTAAGCTGCCTTTCAAGAAAACTCTCTGATTCTTTGACTCTCGCCAACTTCCCAGCTGCAAAACCAAACCCCCAAAGATACACAAAAAAGAGCGCTATTGAAGTTATTGCCATTTTATTTTGTTTGTTCTGCGTTTATTTAAATTTTCTTGAATAAATACACAATCACAATCAACCCTAATAGTGACACTAGCATGAGTTGTTTTCTCAGTGTTGATTGCTTGCCTTGTATTGTTATTGTATGCTCGCCTGGCTCTGTCTTTACTGCTATGGTGTTGATTGCTGTTTTCCAGTATTCTGTTTCTTTTCCGTCTATTTTAACTGAAAGGTATGGACTGTGGGAATAGCTTAGCTGCAGGAAAGCATCGCTGTTTATTTTGTAATCTATTTCTGCTTTGTCTATGCGTGTTCTTGCTTCTTTAATGTCTATTTCTAAATCTTTGCTTGCTATGAACTCATTTGAGCTGTCCTTTACTAATATCTGCCCAGCCACTCTTTTT
This sequence comes from Candidatus Woesearchaeota archaeon, assembly GCA_002688315.1. Classification (GTDB taxonomy): domain Archaea; phylum Nanobdellota; class Nanobdellia; order Woesearchaeales; family UBA10216; genus UBA492. The sequence goes on from NZCN01000002.1 coordinate 49,078, forward strand.
TCAGTATCCACCTGCATTAAGTTTAGTATAGAACTTACTTCGCTGAAGTCTATGTTTCTGTCTTCAAATCTTGTTCTAAGCTCCCAAGCATGTTCTTTTTCCAATTCTGGAAAACCAGCTAGTGTTTTCTGATTTGAAGCTATTATTGGAGAATGATTTAGTTCTATTGCCTGAAAATTTCTTTCCAGTCCTAAAGCATCTTTTTTCTCTGCAAAAACTTTTTTAGCATCTTTGCCTATTTGCTCTTGATGGACTATTACTTGCTTTACTCCTAAAAGATAAAGCCCTTGCAAAGTCTCTTCTGAAAAATCCTGCTGCAAATCGTAAATTTCCTGAGCAGCTTTGGTTGAGATTGAAGCAGCATATCCTGTGCTTCTTGGCGCGCTTTCTATTAGTGCTCCAAACAATGCCTCATCTTTGTTGAAAAGATAAGGCTCACCTTGCCAAAAAATCCTTCTGTTTGTTGATAAGTCCAGGATTCTCTCGCCACTTCCAGCTTTTATTTCATTGTAAAACGATTCTTTGTAGCTAAAGTCAGGATATCCGAGCTGCAAAGTAGCAGGCACCATGTCTACAATCATTATTGCTAATATCAGGAATAGCAGTTTTCTGCTGTCAAACTTCAATTTCTTATTCAGATACATAAACCCATACCCTGCACTTAAGCTGAGCATTAGCAGCATTACTGGAGCATATCTTGTTGTTTGTATTATTAACAAAATTACTACAGTCAGTGTAGTTACTGTTATTGCGAACTTGCGTTGCTTGCTTAAGTAGTACATTCCTAAAATGCTTAATAGCAGCGAGCTAAGCCCTAGATAATACAGTTGTTTTGCTCCCCATTTTCCTGGCCATGAAACCATTTCTTTTACCACTTCAATCCTTGGAGCTTTTGGCATAAATATTTCCAAAGTTTTGTCAGTGCCGCTTGTTTCTGCTTTTTCCACAAGCATAGGCACAGTCCAGAAAGATATCAAAACAAATGCAAGCAGCAAGCTTATCACCATCTCAGGCGAGATTTCTTTAAGTTTGCGTTCTTCAATTGCTTTAAAGCCAGCATACAAAACAAATATTGCTACAATAAACACAGAATCAGGATGATTAAACATTAGAAGAGCAACAATTGCCGCTATTCCAGCTACTGCTTTATTTGTGCTTAATTTTTTATTCAGCCTTAGCGAGTACACAAGGAAAAGCAATGGCGTTAAAAAGTAAGTTAGTGAGGTTATGCTTCTCCCAATCATTACTCTTGCCATGTGCTCAAAACTCAAGCCGTATACAAGCGCTGATATTATTGCTATCTTGCTGTTGTTTGTTGTAACCTTGACGAATTTGTACATTAGCAAGGCACTGCCAAGGTGCAGTAAGAAAAACATTATTTTGTTAGTCCAGTTTATTCCGACAAAGATGTTTACTATTGCAAATACGAAAGAATGAAGCCATCCATAAAATGCGAAAGGCGCGCTTCCCATATACCAGTAAAATGTCCAGAAAGGATATGTTAATGAAGTAAGCGCTTGCTTTACATAAACAATTAATGCAGAGAACTGCATTGCATCTCCTAAAACAACATCTCCTTTTGAAAGGTAAGCAAGTGTTGCTAAAGAAATCAGTACAGCTACTATACTCCATTCTCTTTTTTTCTTTTCTAAGCGGTCATACAGCTCAGTAAAATACCCTTGCTTTAATGCAAGCAGCATGACAGCTGTAAGTAAGCCAAGAATTGCTATTGTTAACGACAAGCTTAAGCTAGTGCAACTTTGCAATGCACTGCTAATTGAAGAAGAAAACAATCCGTTTTCCAAAGCACAGTTTCTAACATTTGGTGCAAGAAAAAGCTGCAAGTAAGCAAACACCAAAATCCACGCTATCCCTCCAACATGGTAATACTTTGAAACTTTCATTTAGACCTTTCTGAACAGCACTCTTGAAAGAACTTTAAGATAGCTTGGCGCGAGGCCCAGCACTTTGAAATCTGACTTTCCGTGTGAGCGTTGTATCCATGCAACAGGTATCTCTACTACTTTATATCCCTTAACATATGGAAAAAGCCCTGTTTCTGCATTGATTGCAAAATCATTGCTTTTCCATTTGATGCTTTTTACGATTTCTGCTTTGTAAAGCTTGAAATTATTTGTTAAGTCATGGCATTTGATTCCTAAGACATTCCTAAGCAGGATATGATACATCCTGTTTGTAATCCTTTTCAACAGAGGATAATTAACCAGTTTTCCTTCTGGCATGTATCTTGAGCCTATCACTAAATCATAGCCTTCTTTTGTTTTTTCAATAAATCTTTGCAAGTCAGGAACATTATGGATAAAGTCAGAGTCCATTGTCAACACCCAGTCTGCTTTTTCACTTACGTTTCTAAACCCGTCTTTTAGGGCTCTTCCAACACCGCATGGCGGCTGCCTGTTAATCAGCTTTATTTTGCTGTGCTTTTTCATTAGCTTTCTGGCAACTTCTTCTGTTTTGTCTGCGCTTGCGTCATTAACAACCAGGATTTCAAGAATATGCTTGTTGTAGCTCTTTATTAAGCCAGGTATTAGCTTAGCTATGTTTTCTTCTTCATTATGTGCTGCCAACACGACAGAAAGCTTCATTTTAAGTGTGTAAATGACAAATTTTTTAAAAAGCTTGCTAATTCGTTTACCCATGGCTAAGGTTTTGGTTACTGGAGGAGCTGGTTTTATAGGCTCTTTTATAGTGGATGAACTTGTCAAAGAAGGCAATGAAGTTGTTATTCTTGACAATCTTGAGCCTCAAGTCCATCAAGGAAACACTCCTGACTACATAAACAATTCAGCCAAGTTTGTTAAAGGCAGTGTTCTTGACTTTGAGCTTTTCAAAAAAACAGTGGAAGACGCTGATGTAATCTTACACCAGGCTGCTATGGTTGGCGTAGGCCAGTCAATGTACCAAGTTTCTCGTTACTCTTCTGCTAATGTTATAGGAACTGCTTACCTCCTTGACATTCTCGCAAATGAAAAGCACAATGTAAAAAAGGTTTTGGTTGCAGCTTCTATGAGCAGTTATGGCGAAGGCTCTTACAAATGCGAATCCTGCGGGATTGTATCTCCGCCATTAAGAACAGAAGAGCAGATGAAATCAAAGAAATGGGAGCTAATTTGTAGTTGCGGAAAGCAGCTCGTTCCTATTCCTACTCCCGAGTCCAAGCCATTGCATCCTAACAGTGTCTACGCAATTACCAAGCAGAATCAGGAGCAAATGGTATTAACAGTTTGCCAGGCTTACGGTATTCCTGCTGTCGCACTGCGGTATTTTAACGTTTACGGCCCAAGGCAGTCTCTTTCCAATCCTTACACTGGTGTTGCTGCTATTTTCATGAGCCGCATCAAAAATAATAATCCGCCTACTATTTTCGAAAACGGCGGTCAAAGCAGGGATTTTGTTTCTGTTCACGACATAGTCCAGGCAAATCTTTTGGCTATGAAGTCAAGTGCTGCGGATTATGAAGTTTTGAATGTTGGTTCAGGCGCTCAAACAACAATAAAAAACGTTGCCGACACTCTTATTAAGCTCTACGGAAAAGAATTTGTTCCGCAGATTACTAGCAGCTTCAGGAAAGGCGATGTAAGACATTGCTTCGCTGACATTTCAAAAATTAAAAAGCTGCTTAACTTTGAGCCTAAGGTTTCTTTCGAGCAGGGAATGCAGGAGCTTATAGATTGGGGCTCTTCGCAAAAGTCGGATGATAAAGTTGACCAAGCCACCCAGGAACTTAGGGATAAGGGCTTGATGGAATAAGAATTCTTACGCTAGCTCAACAACTTTTACCTTAAAATTAAGTGTTTTTCCTGCAAGCGGATGGTTTAAGTCTAGCGTTACTTCTGTTTCTGTAACTTCTGCCACTTTTACAGGTATTTGCTGTCCGTCAGGGCTTTGCAGTCTTAGCATCATTCCTGCTTTTACTTCTTTGTCAGGAGGAAACTGCGCTTTTGGAACCTTTTTCAGCATGCTTGGATTGTGGTCTCCGTAAGCTTCTGCTGGAGGAATTTTAACGTCTTTTTCTATTCCTTTTTCCATGCCTACGATTGCATTGTCAAGCCCTTTGATTATATTGCCTGAGCCAACTTCAAACTCAAGTGGTTTGCCGTGCTTCTCAGAACTGTCAAACACTGTTCCGTCTTCAAACGTTCCAGTATAGTCAATTTTTACTTTGTCGCCTTTCTTTACAGCCATTATTATCGTTTTTTAGAGAATCTGATGTGTTATTTAAGTGTTTAGGTTAGTCCTTTTATTCAGAAACCTTTAAAAAAAGCTCTGACAACGTTTGTCCCAATGACAACTGTCCTTGGTTTAACAGGGCTTGAGCCTTACAGCGAGAACACTCATGATTCCAGTGCGTGCATTACTGACAAAGCTAAGATAATTGGCGCTGTTTCTGAAGAGCGCTTTACCAGAAACAGACATCATGCTGGTTTTCCCTGGATGAGTGTTAATTACCTCTTAAAGTTGGGATACTTGTATTCTGATGTTGATGCTGTTGCAATTCCCTGGCCATTGGAGAAAAACACTTCTAAGAAATTAAAAATTGTCAAACAGCTTTATAGCGCAATTCCAAGATTTAAGGCAGAATTCCACAGGCCTATTTTACCTTTTGAAAAGAAAAAGATAATTGGAATAGGACACCAGCGCGCTCATGCTGCTTCTGCCTACAGAACTTCTGGTTTTAAGAAAGCATTAGTTGTTTCTCTTGACCTTGGCGGTTCTGAGGAAGATGTAGTTAACGCTGAAGGCGGCATCTTTGTTGGCGAAAATGGAAACTTGAAAAGAATAAAAGCATTTACTTCAGGTTTTGGAATGTTTTACGCTTTTGTAACTGAAGGCCTTGGTTTCAGAGCTGTTGATGGAGAAGGAAAAACTATGGGCTTGGCAGCATATGGCGACCCTCATACTGGCGCTTACAAAAGTTTAAAGAATTATGCTTCAACAGTAAGAGGAATTGATTTAATAAAGCAGAAAAGAAACTTTAAAGCAAGCTTTGCTGTAGTAAACAATTATCAACGCTTTGTTTTTAATGATTTGAACCGTATTCGCTCATTGGTTAAGCGCTTTTCTGATAAGGATGTTGCTGCTGCTGCCCAAAAAATTCTTGAGGAGCGCGTTACAGAACTGATTGAAAATGCTTTGAAAGAAACAGGAATGAACAAGCTTTGCCTTGCTGGAAGAGTTTTCCTGAATGTCAAGCTTAATAAAAAACTCAGAGAGCTTAAGAAAGTTAAAGACATTTACATTTATCCAAATCCTGGTGATGCAGGAACTGTTGTTGGAGCAGCTCTTGAAGCTCATCACAATCTTACTGGAGAAAAAACTATTCCCCAAGTTGAAAACAATGTTTACCTAGGTCCAGAATACAGTGATTCTGAAATTGAAGCAGTTTTAAAGAAGAATCGCGGTTTGTCTTACAGGAAAACTTCTGACCCTTCAGGAGATGCTGCTGAGCTTATCAGCAGAGGAAGAATTATCGGATGGTTCCAGGGAAGAATGGAATGGAGTTCCAGAGCTCTTGGTGCAAGGTCTATTCTTGCTGCCCCGCATGATGTTAAAATTAAAGAAAAGCTTAATTCCAGATTAAAACAGCAGGACTTCTCTGCTTTTGCTCCTTCAATACTTTTGAGAGATGCTCATGAATACCTGAAAAACCCGTCTGAAAGCCCTTTCATGCTTATGGCTTATGATGTTTTGCTTAAAGCAAGAGATGATATTGCTGCTACAGTTCATACTGACAATACTGTTGTTCCGCAAACAGTAACTAAAGAGCAAAATCCTTTGTATTATGATTTGATAAGAGAGTATGATAAGATGACTGGTGTTCCTGCTGTTCTTCACACTTCTTTAAGGAGGCATAATTGGCCTATTGTTTGCACTCCTGAAGATGCTTTGGATTATTTATTTATGAAATGCGTGGATTATCTTGTAATAGGCAATTTTATCGTTAAGCTTAAATAGCAAGATTTGTTTGCTTCTTTTATGGTGAAACCAACAATAACTGTTTCAATAATAGCTTATAACGAAGAATCGAATATCAAGCGCTGCCTGGATTCTGTTTCTTCCTTAGTTGATGAGATTGTTGTTGTGCATGACGGCCCTTGTTCTGATAACACTTTAAAGATAGCAAAGAAATACACAAAAAAAGTTTTTATTCAGCCAAGAATCGGTGAAGCTGAACCTCACAGAACATTTGCAATGGAACAGGCAACTTCTGAATGGGTTTTAACATTAGATGCTGATGAGTATCTTTCTCCTCAACTGCAAAAAAATATCAAAAGTCTTGTTAAGGATAATAGCGTTGATGGCTATGAGTTTTACTGGTCTTTTTATGACAAAGGCCATCAAATCACTTCAGGCCCGCTTTCCAAAGGCTTTCGCTTGGCTTTGTTTAGAAAAGCAAAAACTGTTGCTCCGAAAAAGTTTCATGAATGGTATAAGGTCAGAGGAAATGTCAAACGCTTGAACCTCACTCTTGAGCACACTGTTCCTTACGACAACTGGCAGTTTTCCGGCTTTAAGCGTAAGAACTGGCCTCGAGCTCGCTACGATGCCCGCCATAGAATCTTGTACGGCTATGCAAAAATGCCTTTCTTTTTTTATCTGATTAAAGCAATGTTATGGTTTACTCTCCTAATGCCGTATAATTTTGTTTATCAAAAAAGCTTTCTTCATGGCTCTTTGGGTTTGAGAATGGCTTTCCAGGTTGCTTTTTACAATTTTCTCGTTTACTTTTACATTTTCAAATACAAAATAACAAAAAAATACCCGTTCTAAAGCATTTAAAATTGGAAGTAAATAAATGCCTGGCTTAAGCTTGGTGTAAACAAGAATAAAAGCAATAAAACAAACGCAACGTAAACTGTCCAGTGGCTTAATTTTAATGAATTCACCTTATAAATGATATTGTGAACTTTATATGAAAAAACATGCAAGTAAATGAATGTTATCATAAGGAGAATTGCGAACTTGTTTGCCAGCAAAAAAGGAATTATTTCAGATACGCCTGCAGAAAAAAAGTCTAAGAACAGGAATTTCTTTATGGCAAACATCAAATGATCAAAGTTTCCAACCCTGAAAATAAGCCAGCCTAAAAATATGAAATATTGAGTGATAAAGATAGAAACAACCCTGCTTTTGATTATGTTGAATCTGCCTGTAATCCATTTATGAATTACTAGCAGTGTTCCATGATAAGCTCCCCAGATAACAAAGTTCCACGCAGCGCCATGCCATAGCCCTCCTAAAAGCATTGTTATCATTAAATTAATGACAGTTCTGGATTTTCCTTTTCTATTGCCTCCAAGTGGAATGTACAGGTAGTCTCTAAGCCATGTTGAAAGAGATATATGCCATCTGCTCCAAAAATCTGAAGGATTGCGCGCAAAATAAGGCTTGTTAAAATTCTTAGGCAATCTAAATCCAAGTATTCTTGCAGCACCAATTGCAATGTCAGTATATCCTGAAAAATCACAATAAATCTGTATTCCAAACGCCAAAGTTCCAAGTATTATGTGGAAAGAGCTTAAGCCAGTTGGGTCAGAGAAGATTGAGTCAACAAAAGGAGCAAGATTATCTGCGAAAATAACTTTCTTAACCAAACCCCAGCTAATGTAGGTTAAGCCAAGTTTTAAATTGTCTGCAACTATTGTAACTCTATTTTCTAATTGAGGCAAAAATTCAGAAGCTCTTACAATAGGACCTGCCACAAGTTGTGGGAAGAAAGAAACGAAAAGCGCGTATTTTAAAAACGAATTTGAAGGGGTTAACTTTCTTCTGTAGATGTCAATAGTATAACTCATTGTCTGAAAAGTGAAAAAAGATATTCCTACAGGAAGAACTATGTTTAAAGCGCTTAACGAAGGGCTTGCTCCAAACAAGTTCCCTATGTCATTAGCTACTCCTATTGTAAAATTCGCGTACTTAAAAAAAGCAAGCACTCCTAAATTACCGATTACGCTTAGGATGAGAAAAAATTTTCTTTTTCGCAATGATTCATTTTCATATATCTTTCTTCCAATGTAAAAGTCTAGCACTGAAGAAAACAAAAGAAGAACAAACAGCAAACCACTGTCTGCATAGTAAAAAAAGTAGCTTGCAACAACCAAAAGAGATAATCTTAACCTGTTTTTCCTGAATAATTCAATAACCAGGAGCAGAACAATCATAAAGATTGCAAATTGTATTGAGTTGAATAGCATTTTACGGCTCTAGTGTTTTTATTACTTCTAATCCCAATTCTTTTGAAAAAACTTCTTTCCCGTTAACATTCAAATGGTGCCCGTCATAAAAGTAGGACTCATTATACTGAAGGGTGTAATCTATCACCTCAACATCATATTGCTCAGAAACTTCATCCAAGAAAACATCAAAATTATTCTTGTATTCTTCAGGTATTTTCTCAACCAATCCAGGATTTAAGGGTATCTTTACTATGATGACTTTTATTTTGTTTTTCAATAATTCCTTAACAATAATCTCAAAAGCAAGTTTCTCTGAATTTTCTCCTTCAGGAACACTGTATTCGTTAAAATCTTCTTTTGCTTCCAGCTTCATTGCAAATTCAGGATCTTGCAATTCCTCAAATTGCAGTAAAATACCTTCAGATTTAAAATCTGAATTGTATTTCTTGTAGAAACCAGGCTTTTTTGCTTTGAATACTGCATGCTTAAGCAATTCAAAATTATTATCTGTTGCAGGGTTAATGAATTTCCTCTTGTATATCAATAGCTCTAACTTGTTCTTGCCTAGCAATTCCCTGTAAGTTTCATTATACACAGTTAAGTCTCTTAAATCAACGTATTTTGATATTAGCGCGTATTGGTCGTCCGGGAAAAGCCAGTGCCCGCTTAAGCTCATGTAGCCAAGGCCTATCACTACTGCTTTTGGTTTTGATTTGATTGCAGCTTCGAGTTCTGCAATTCTTCTCAAGGGAGTTGATGCAGGGTTTCCAAGGTTATAATGCGTAAACGAGTCATCCAAATCATCTATTATGTTAGCGTCAACATCTTCTTTTATGGAAGATGCGCCCCAATAGTAAACTTTATCAGCTTCCTTCTCTTTCTCATAGAATTCAAACAGCATCGGAGCTCTGTTTAAGTCAGAATAATTTTCTAAGTAAGGGTCAACGTAAAATTTTATTGCAAGAAAATAAATTGAGAATGAAATAAGTAGTGCAAGCAACAGAAATATAATTATTCTTATTTTTCCCATTATAATAACAACTTCCTGAACATTTCTTCCATCTTTTTATGCACTACATTGTAATTTGCTACTTCTGAAAACTTCTTTGCTTTTTTACCGTTAGCTTTTCTTAGTTCTGGGTCTTTGTAATACTTGATTATGTCTTCTGCTAGTTTTTCTGCGTCTCCAACTTGGTGATACAATGCAGAATCCTTGAAAACTGTGGTAAATGATTCTAAATTAGATAAGCAAAGCGGGATGCTGTTTGTTCCTGCTTCGTAAATTGTTAGGCATTGCGGCTCTACGTTTGATGCCATGCAAAAAACATCTGTAACATCAAGTACTGCTTTGATATCCTCTCCTTCCAGAAATCCAAGGTGAATTACGTCTTTGTCCTGCGCCATTTGTTTAATAGTTGGCTTTCCTTCTTCTGCAAGGCAGTCTTTTCCTATTAGAACAAGTTTTGCATCAACTGTTTTTTTCACTATGCTGAATGCTTTGATTAAAACATCAACTCTCTTAATTCCTCTGAAGTTAGCTACGCATGTTATTATGAAAGGTTTCTTTTTTAATTTTAAAATTTTAAGCCCTTTTGCTTGTGATTTTGGTTTTGAAAACAAATCAATGTTTACTGGCAGCGGAATTCTTTCAACTTTTTCACTTGGTATGCGATTTTTCCTGTAAACTTCTGTTTCATATGGTGTAAGCGCCAGTATCTTGTTGAATCTTTTTAGCAGGAATAAGGAAAGCATTGCGATTGGCTTGCTTGAACCCAATATGTATGTTACTGCTGTATGCACTTTTTTGCCTGGCAATAGCGCTGCAAAAAGCGATGCAGGATATGGTCTTAGGAAAGTATGAATCAGTAAAGGTCTTTCTTTTAGAGCATACCAAAGCAGTGTAACAAAATTAGAAAATCTTTTTACTTTGAATCCGTCAATTACTTCTTCTTTTGCTTCATCTTTTTTCCTTACAGTTAATATTTGCACTCCTAGCCCTAACTGCTTGAGTATTTTTGCTGGTAAGTTGATGTAGTCTTCTTTTTCAGGCTGGTTTAGCGGATAAACTGGCGCTATTACTATTGCTTTTTTCATTCTTTGACTGCTTTTAGTTTAAACTTGATTTCATTAACAACATTCAGGAGAACGTATCTTAGCAAATTTCTGAATGGAATGTAGCGGAAAGGCATTGTGTAAACCAATTTTTGGCTCACAAGCTCAAACTTAAACTTCCTGTTGTATCCATTATTTACAATGTAATGCTTGGCTGTATCGTCTGCAAAGAAATGCTTGTGTGTTGGGTCTTGGAATGCTCCGCTTGAGCTGAAGTATGGAACAATTGCTGTTAGAATTCCGTTTGGCTTTAGGATTCTGTAAAGCTCTTCCATTACTTTAAGCACATCATCCACATGCTCCAGAAGGTGCGATGCGTGTATTTCTTCAAAATGGTTTTTAGGAAAAGGATACGGAAATTTGTTTAAGTCATGCACAACATCAACACCATCACGTTTAATGATGTCAACATTAACATACCCTTTTCTCACATCAGTCCCACACCCTAAATTAAGCTTCGCCATTCTTTTCACGAAACTTACTCCCTATAAAAATTTAATTACTGGTGGGAACGAAACATTTTAATACTTCTGTTTAAGGAACTGTTTTTGGAATGGAAGAAAATACAAACAGTTCATCGCTTTCAGATGCTTGGAAGTATTTGAAAGCAAGGAAAGCATGGTGGCTTCTGCCACTTATTGTTTTGGTTGTGTTAGTTGGTGGAACATTAGTTCTTTCAACACTGTTTCCTAAAGTGATTCCCTTTCTTTATGCTGTAAGGTAATTTCAAGTTAATCAAAAATTCCGACATTTACTCTTTTTCCCTTATCTCCTCCCCTTAAAAATTAGGGGGAAGAGATAAGGAATCGAGCTAAGCTAGAAAAGAGTTTGATGTTAATAACTTAGCTTTCTGTTTCACTCTGCATTATTTCTTTTTCAACTATTTCTGCAGCTAAAGCATGGCCTTCCTTGTTCCAATGCGCTTCTATTGGATAGTATAGTTTCCTGCTTTTTCCTTCTTCCTTGAATTCAGGAAGCGGGTCAACAAGTTTTATTCTTTCTTTGTCTGCAAACTCTCTCATTGTTTTGCTGAACTTTCCAAAGTCATAGTCTTCAGGGTTTACTGCTGTTTTCTTGATTATGTCTTGCCATAGTTCATTGTCAACCTGAAGCTGGTCTGGAATCATAACAATCCAGAACTGTGCGCCTTCTTTTTCCACGTCTTCTTTGAGTTTTCTTATTGCGTCAAATGTAAGCTCAAGCCATTCATTTACATCTTCTCGTTCTGTTTTTTCAAGGTATGGAAGAACTGTTGCTTCTGCGTCTATTGTTACAGTTTTAGTTCTGATTACAGGAGCTAGTTGGAGTGCAGTGTTTTTTGTCATGCAGTATAAGTCGCTTTTTCTGTTTAGGAAAAGTTTTGCTTTAAAAGACAAAGCTGTTTGCGCTGCTGTATAGTCATCAACAAGGTAGCCGTCTCTCACAAACCAATCGCAGCTGTCTGAAAGTTTTCTTACTACATCGTTCTGGTAAAAGCTTAGTATCACAATGTCTGGATTGTATTTTTTGCCTTCTTCGTTAAAGTATTTTTGCTGCTGGTCAAGCCCATAACCTAGAACTCCCATGTTCATTACTTCGTACTTTCCATTAGAATTCTTGTTTAAGTTCTGTTCAAGAACGTTAAGATAGACTTCTTCTCCTTCAACACCTACTCCAAACTGAAATGAATCTCCTAACCCGAGTATTCTGGTTGTGTCTGCAGGTTTTTCGTAGCTGTATTCGCTGTCTCTTAGTCCTTGGCTGTTTGTTTTGATGTTTATGCTGAATTCTGCTGTTTTTATGCTTCCTTCATAATCTTTGCTGAGTTCGTGGCATAGCAGTTCGTCTTCAACAAACATTCCTTTTGGATAAGCATAACACTTCTGAGGCGCCATTAACTTTAACGAAAACTCTGCCACAAGAATAAAGACGACAATAGTAAAAACCAGCAACACTATCCGATCTTTGCTTATCCTCACCATAACCTTTTTTTCCTGCCTGCATGCTATTTAATTGTTTTGGATTTTACCAAAATTTATATACGTATTATTAATAGCTTGTTTAGATGGTTAAGAACAATCCTGTCGTATCAGTCATTCTTTTGAACTGGAATGGAATTCGTTATACTGTTCCGTGTTTAAAGTCTTTGAAAAAGCAGTCTTACAAGAACTTTGAAATAATTGTTGTGGATAACGGCTCTACAAAAGATAATTCTGTTGAAATACTTAAAAAAACAAAAGGAATCAAGCTTGTCTTAAATTCAAAAAACCTTGGTTTTGCTTCTGGGAACAATGTTGGTGTTAAGGCTTCCTCAGCTACAAAATACATTGCTTTCCTAAACAATGATACCACTGTTTCCAGGGATTGGCTTAAAGAGCTTGTTGGTGTCATGGAAGCAAACCCAGAGCTTGGCGAAGCAGAATCAAAAATTTATAACAAGTATTACAATAAAAAATACCAGTTTGACTATTACGGAACACCTACGCACTTGCTGTTTGTTTCTGAATATGATTTTGATGTTTCTGAAAAAAAATACGTGCCTATGTTCAGCACAAGCGGCGCTGCAATGATTTACAGGAAAAACCTTGTTGAGATTCCTTTTGATGACGATTACTTCATGTACAATGAAGACAGCTATCTTGGATGGCTTTTAAGATTAAAAGGCTACAAAGCTGGTGTTGTTCCTAAAGCAAAGGTTTACCATGAAGGCGAAGCAACTATCAAAAGTGTTAAAGGAATGAGCAATTTTTTCACTTATCTTGGTGAACGCAATCGTCTGATGAATCTTTTCATTTTCTACAGCCCTTTAACCTTGCTGAAGATGCTGCCGCTAATTTTGTTAACAATATTTTTCATAAATGTTTATGATTTCAAAAAGATTCCTTCAAGGCTGAAAAGTTATTTATGGCTTTTAACGCATGCATTCTCAATATTGTCAAAAAGGTTTAAAATTCAAAAGCAGAGAAAAGTTCCTGACTCTAAGATAACTCCTTACTTGTCTTCCAAACTGTTTGAAGTTAAGTATTTCAAAAACAAAAGTGCAAAACTTGTTGCAAAGCTGTTAAATGGCTTTTCTTTTGCATACTGCAAACTAATGGGAATAAAGTCTGTTGAGTTTAACAGGGAAGAAGCAGGATTCTAGCATAATTTTTTGTAAAGTTCCAAGTGGTTTTCTGCAGTCTTTTTCCAGTTTGCTTCTTTTCTGTAAGCAGCAAGTCCTTTTTTGTATTGGTCATAGTTTTTCATTGTTTTTTTAATCCCATTTGCTACAGCCTTGGGATTTTTCTCAACTATTTCTCCAAACTTAAAGTGTTCAACCATTTCCGGCAATGCTCCGGCATTAGTAACAACAACAGGAATTCCTACTGAAACTGCATTGTGCAAAGGACCTGACTGGTATTGGGCTTGCAGGTAAGGCAAAACTAGTAAATCAGCTTCTCTGAACTGTTTCCATCGTTCTTTATTGCTTACCCATCCGAATTTGAAGCTTATGTTTGGAACATCTACCATTTTCCTTATTTGCTTTTCTTGTTTTTTGTCAACAAAACTTCCTATTATCTTAAGATGGTATTCTGGAAGCATTTTCATTGCTTTTATGAGCATTTCAAGCCCTTTTTTTCTGGATATTTTTCCAAAAAACAAAATTTTATTGCTTTTTTTATGCGAAACATCAAATAACTCAAGCCCATGGCATATGCATGTAACATTTTTTGCATCATATTTCTTTGCTAAGAAAGCTTTTTGCTGAGGTGTATGCGCAATAATCATCCTGGACTTTCTTACAATTTCTTTTTCAAGAAATGCCATTGCTTTTTTTCTTAAAAAATTATAACCTTCATAATTGTAATGCACTTCATGCATTGTGTTCACAACAGGAATTTTTTGTCCTAATGATTGCAAAAGGTTTAGGTTTAAAGTATGCCTTCCAAAATAAGCTGCTATGTATTGGATGTGCAAAACATCAAGCTGCTCTTTTTCTATTATTCTTTGCAGCTGGCTTTTCAGCCGGAATGATTTGAAATTAACTTTGTAATCAGCAGATTCTGATTTCAAATCTCCAATCTTAACAACTTTGCATATCTTGCTTAGCTCTCTGCATAGATTTTCAGAGTATATTGCTATTCCGTCTTTTTCAGGCATGAATTTGCTTATTATTCCTACTTTCATTTTTCAATTCCTCTACCGATCATCATTTGCTAAGTAAATTTCATTTTTCCTCCCCTTAACTTTTTAGGGAAGGGAAAATGAACTTGAGCATTGCTTAGGTGTGGCTTGTATTATCTTAACCTCAACTTCAAAGCTTCAATCCAATACAAAATACTTGTTTTGAGCAGGTTTGTTTTGCTTTTCCCATAGCGTCTTGGCATGTAAGCAAAAGGCATTTCTTTTATTCTTAATTTTGAAGGCTTTAATGCGTAGAGCATTCTGAAACAATAGTCCCCATAACCTCGAAAAATCTTTTCTATGTTCAGCCCTTCAAAAGCTTTTCTTTTGATTGCGAAGAATCCGCCTGTTGAATCAAGTACTTGGATTCCAAGAAACATTTTAATGATGTAATTAAATAGCTTGCTTAGGCTGTACTGAACAAAATCAGTATTCATGCTTCCTCCTTTAACATACCTGGAAGCAAAAACAGCGTCTGCGTCTTTCAACTGTCTGAGAAGCATTGGAACAAGTTCTGGTGGATGACTAAAGTCAGTGTCCATTAGTACAATTGTTTCTCCGCTGCTTTCTTTAATTCCTCTTAGAATAGCTGTTCCTAATCCTCTTTCAGTTCTTATTATTACCTTGACTTCTTTCAACTTTTTAGCTTCTTTTCCTGTTCCATCAGGGCTGTTATCATCTACTACAATGATTTCAGGAGCATAACCAGCTGACTTGATTTTCTTAGTAAGTTCTTTACATAATTCACTGATGTTCCCGCGCTCATTATAGGTTGGGAGTATTACAGAAACTTTTGATGCCATAAGAAAAAGCATCAAATAACATCTTTTAAAGGTTTTGTTCAGCAAAACCTACGAATTTAATGAGTTTGGTTTTGTTGCATTATCTAAAGGTTTCAACCATAAATTTAAATATAACTCTATTCATAATTCAAAGCATGACTACTCTTTCAAAATATTTTATAGAAAGCGAAAACATTGGGATTTATGAACAAATTCTTGAAAAAGTGACTATCATTGATGCGCATACTCACATTGGTTCTGATGTTGACGGGCATAAGCTGAGTGTTCCTAGCTTGCTCAAAAGCATGAAACACAATGATATCAATAAGGCCATTATATTTCCTCCTGATGATAAGCGGGCAGGAAGAACTTTTTCACATCCTAACGAGCATATCCTTAAAGCTTACCAAAACAACCCGCAAAAATTCATACCTTTTTTCAGATTAAATCCAAAATACGACTGGACAGAAGAGCTTGAAAAAAGAGTTTCGCAGGGATTTTTAGGTGTAAAGCTTCACCCACGCGCTCAAAAATTTTTTATGACATCACAAAAAGCAATGAGTTTATACAAAAAGCTTGAGAAAGAAAACCTTATCCTGCTTATTCATGCTGGTTTTGGCCTTGATTCAATTGCTGAAGACCTTAACAGCATAGCAAGGACATTTCCTAAGCTTAAGATACTTGTCGGCCATGGCGGTTTTCCAGATTTGGAAAGTGTAATTCGTTTGCTGAAAGCTCGCGATAATATTATGTTTGAGATTTCCACTATGCGCATTTTTGACTTGCTTGAATTGCTGAAGTCTGTTTCTTCAAAAAAAATTGTTTTTGGTTCAGATGTTCCTTATTACGACCAAACGCTTTCTTTGCAGGTGTTGATTGATTCAGCTACGCTTGCCAGAAAGCAACCCCATCAGATTAGAAGAATGCTTGGAGAGAACTTGGAAAAATGGCTAAAGTAAATGTTTACAAGACGTTTTTTGAAAAGAAGATTTTGCCTATTATGAGAGAAGAAGGCAAAAACAGGGAAAAGCTGATTTATTATCTGAAATTGTATACACATTTAATCACAGCAATTGAGGAACTTGGTTCCCGCAGAGGTTTTGACAGGCTTAAGATAGTCTCCCAACTTACAAGAGAAAGCCATCCTGGAGAAACCCATTATATCAAGTACATCCATTCCCTTGTTCGCAGTGTTTTTTCCCATAAACGGCGCATAAAGAACATACTCAACAAAGACCCTGCTGCAGACCCTCTGCACGCCAAGACCCAGCTATTAACAGCACAAAACATCTGCATGCTTCGCATTCTCAAGCTTAGCTCTTCTGCTTAGTAAAAGCAATAAAACCTATTTATTTTCAATATAGTAAATAATACATATTCCTACTATGAAGTAGTTACAAATAGAAAGATTTAAATACTAGTGGTTTCAATCTTTTTGATATGTTAAGCTACGCAAGACTTGAGAATGGATTAGATCAAGATAAAATAGATCATCTAACTAGTCGTAATATTGAAGTGCATACAGATTCTAGTAGAGGCACTACTTTTTTAGTTAAAAATCATGGAAGCCTCCCTAATGATCTAATTGTGGCTGAAAATTTGACTGATTTTAATGACGCGTTAAACGGTGTTCATAATTTATTTTCACAAACTGTCGATACAGTTGCAGAAAACGCTTTTCTTGATGTCCTTCTATTGGATGATGAAAGAATGAAAGTTGATGGCAATGAAGTAACTGGCTTTGCAGTTGTTAAGAGACCTAATGGACGTTTTGATGTTAGAGGCGAAAAAGCGCTTTCTGAAGACAATCCATTAATTGGTGGATATGGCAGCTTATTGCGTGTTGCTGAATTAGCTTCAACATATGCCACTCCTGTTGGTATTGATTTCGGTAACGTATACTGGATGATTGGAGAAAGCATGGAAGTAATTCTGGATAAACTTCCAAGTAGAGGTTTCTGGGAAAAAGATCCTGAAGTTGTTGCAAGAACTGGAGTACTTAATATTAGAGAGAATCCAACTGGTAGGTTCGTTGCAATAGTTTATGATGCTAATGTTGATAACAAAGATGCTCACAGAACTTTTATGAGAGAGCAAGATTATAGGTTTGTTGAAGTACCACCAGAAGTTTCAGTAGAATATGTGAGTGATAGAGAGAATCCTCGTGATTTAAGTAGACCGATTTATGTTGTTCAAGCTCACAAGCTTAAAGTTAGAGATGGAGCAAATGGAGTTCACGATTTCCGTGATTTCCAAGCTGTGTCTGACGCTGAACCTAGTTTAAATTATATTAAAGTTGTTGCAGAAGGTTTGGCATATGCTGCTGCAGTTGAAAACGAACCAGGAAGATTGTTAAAAACTTATAAGGAACATACTGTTATGCCTGATGGTCAAACATTGCTAGCTTCTCGTCCGGAATTTGATGAAGCTCTTGGTGTTGTTCAAGAACGTTTGCAAAAAGGTATAGACGCATTAGTTTCTGCTAGATAGCTTTCACAGAATTTTTTACGATTTGCTTAGAACCGCATAATTATCTATTGTTTGTATATATTTCTTCTATGCCCTATTCTAACGACAAATATCGTTTTTCCTTTTATTAAGACGTCTAGTTCTGCTCTGTAAACTCCTATCCTTAATTTCCACAATTGCGTTCCTTTAAGCCTCATTACATAATGAAACGGATCGCTCTTTATAGATTGTAATTTATTAAGAATTATTTCCGTTTGTTTCCTAGGCAATTTTTTTAGAAACTTCTGTGAAGTGGCTGATAGTTCTACATTGTACATTATTCTAGCCTTTTAGTTTAACACCTAATTCTTTTGCTGCTTTCTCAAGAGAAACAGTTCGTCCAGCTCTTATATCTTCCAATCCTTGCCTTATATCATTTATATCTTCTTTTGTTAACACATCTGTATCATTTGTTTGAATTAACTTCCTAATTATGTCGTCATAAGACTGTCTATTGTAATCTTTTAACTCTTTTAGCTTTACAGCTGTATCTTTTTTTACTTGTATCATAGTTGTTTTCATTTTCATCACCTATTATAAACTACTTATAAAGAAGTATTAAACTACTATATAAGCTTTTTGGTCTTTTTGTTTTAATAAACATTTATAAACCAAACTTCGTAACCTTTTTCTTATGAAATCGCTTCCTGTTGCAGAGCCGGATTTGCGAGGCAATGAATCTAAATACGTAATGGAATGTCTTGAGAGCACTTGGATTTCCAGCTTAGGTAAGTACATCTCTGCTTTTGAGGAAAAGTTCAGCAGTTACTGCAGTGTTAAATATGGTGTCTCAACTTATAATGGAACAGTTGCATTACAGCTTGCTTTGGCTGCTTTGAACATAAAAGAGGGTGATGAGGTTATAGTTCCTGCCCTTACTTTTATAGCTACTGCAAACGCAGTTACTTACTTAGGCGCAAAACCTGTTTTTGTTGATGCTGACAGAAAGACATGGAACATGGATGTAAATAAGATTAAGGAAAAAATCACAGACAAAACTAAAGCAATAATTCCTGTTCATTTGTACGGTCATCCATGTGATATGGATCCGATTCTTGAATTAGCTCAACAGTATAATCTTTATGTTATTGAGGATGTTGCAGAAGCTCACGGAGCCGAGTATAAAGGAAAAAAGTTAGGCAGTTTAGGAACAATTGGCTGTTTCAGTTTTTACGGAAATAAAATAATCACAACAGGTGAAGGCGGAATGTGCGTTACAAATGATGAAAAGCTTGCTGAACGCATGCGTTTCCTGAAAGACCATGGCATGACTGAGCAATATTACCATCCTGAGATTGGATTTAATTTTCGCATGACAAACTTACAAGCTGCTATTGGTGTTGCGCAGTTAGAAAGAATTAACGAGCTTATTGCAACTAAAATAAAGCATGCTAAGCTTTACAAGGAGCTGCTTAGCTCTGTGAAAGGCATTACTTTTCAGCCTGAAGAAAGCTATGCGAAAAGTGTTTTTTGGCTTCACTCAATCCTTATAGAAGATGATTTTAGATGCAACCGCGATGCTTTAATGAAAGAGCTGAAAGACGCTGGCATTGATTCAAGGCCTTTTTTCATTCCAATGAATGAGCTTCCTCCTTACAGGCAGGAAGGCTTTCCTGTAGCTTCAGAGCTTTCCAGGAAAGGCATGAATCTTCCAAGCTCAACCCTTCTTACTGATGAGGATATAAAGCGGGTTTGTTCTGTGATTGCTGGCAATCCCAAAACTTTATAAACCTCTCTTTTACTTTTCTTCTAAAATGATTAAGCAGGCTTTAGCGCACCAGGAGCGTCTTACTGGCGACCCCCTTATGGCTACTATTAAGCGCTATTTTATTTTTATTACAGGCGGTTTTGTTGGGTGGCTGATTATTATTGGTATGCAGGCAGTTTTTCTTGCTTCGCTTGGTGAAATATTTTCGTATTGGGTTGGTTTGTTATTCGCAGATATTTTCACTTTTGTCTATCATAGGCTTATAACTTTTAAAATAAAATCTAATTGGAAAATACGGTTCGTGAAGTTTGTTATAATTGTAACTGCAATTACATTAGCTAACGGAGCCTTTTTCTCCCTGACTGCAGCAAGCTTTGATTTAGCAAAGCTTAATTTAAGCATTATTTTCTTAGAGCAAACTTTAATGATTCCTGGAAGAATAATCGCAAGCTTTTTCATAACTTTTGTGCTTTCTGTAATTAATTTTGGCATCAACCGAATATTTATATTCAGGCATCATTGACCACAATAACTTTTATATAATCTCCATCTACTCTTAAATTCATGAATAAAATAGACATTGCAGCTTTGGTTGTTCTTTTCATAGTTGCTTTTTCCTTGTGGACTTTGCCTTTGCAGAATGATCCCAGGCCTTTTGGTGAGGGTGATGCTGCCTGGCACTTTTCTATTGGCGATTACATTGCATCTTCTGATGAGCCTATCTGGAGGCTTCCTTTTTATATAGGGCTGTGGTATTACAGCTATAACTCTATCCTTGGCCCGTTTGCTCCTGAGTATCCTCCTCCAAACCATTACAATTATGCTTTGATGCAGGTTGCTGGTGGTGAGCGCTTTGTTCCTGTGATTATGTACCGCGCTATCGCAAGTTTTCTGGGAATTTTTGCAGTTTACTTTCTTGTTTCAAAGTTGTTTGGAACTTATGCTGCTATTATTGCTTCTTCCAGCCTTGTTTTTTCAATTAGGGAGCAGATGATTTATCTTTGGGGCCAGCAGCCAACTCTTATATCTGTGGTTATTGCTCCTGTTACTTTTTATGCTTTTTACCGCTACCTTGATTCTTATTACAAAAACAACTCAAAACCAGTTTATCTTTATGTTACTGCTTTCCTTCTGGGTTCTCAGTATCTTTTGCACATTCAAGGCTTTGCGCTTTCTGTCCTTGTTTTATCACCTTTTACTGTTTTGATGTTTGTTAAGCACAGAAAGCTTCCGTTTATCAAAGAAAGCAAAAAACATCTTGCTGCTATCACTGCTATTGTGTTGATAATATTCCTTCCGTTTATTACAATTTATTTAGGAGCTCCTGATATTGGAGGTTCTACTCCTGATTATAGCAGGGTTTTCAAATGGGGTATTGACCCTGGTATTATTGCAGCAAGTTACCCTTCTATGTATACGTTAGGCAAATATTCTTTTTTTGTTCTACCTTTGTTGTTGCTAGGAGCCTTGTTTGCATTATTAAGGCGCAGAAATAAAGACTTGCTAATGCTTGCATGGATCGCTGGACTTTATCTTGTTCTGCATGTTGACCTTTACCTTGGTGTTAGCCAGGAAAGATCTGCTCGCCTGCTTATTTCAGAAGCTGCTTTGTTTTATTCCTTAATGGCTGTTGGAATAATTTCATTGCTATCTTTTGCTCTTTCCTTTGTTAAACTGCCTTCCAATGCAAAAACCATTGCAAAGATTGGTGTTACAGCAATTTTTGTATTGATAATATTTAATGGAAACAATGTAGATGTTTCTAAAGATACTTTATCTGCGTCATACCAAAGCCTTTTCCGTATAACTCCTGTTCAATCTGAGTTTGCTGACTGGCTGTATGAAAACATTCCTGAAAATGCTTATCTTCATTATATTCCCGGAGGCAACGAATACAAGCTTGGCTCTTGGCAGTATCAAAAGCTTAGGTGGATTCTTGCTTCTTCCCAAAGGCACGTTGCTAGTGGTTTTTCAGGCAAATTTTCTTCCAATCCATACCTTGAAGATGATTCTTTTTATTTTATCTTTGATTATTCTGATTTAGTGCTGCTTGCATCAGCTCCTAATCAGATGCAGGAGATGGCTCGGCAAAGCGCTCAGGCTTTGCAACAATACGAGCTTGACCATTTTAATATTTCAGACGCGTTATACAATAAAAACAATATAAGGGTGTATTCAGTTGAAACTGAAAATTTCCAATAAGCATTTTGCAATAGCAGGACTTGCAGTTGTTTTAGCTACAGCCTTTTACCATTTCCAGCTGACTGGCTTAAGAACTCTTGCAGCTATGGCTATTTTCTTTTCACTTCCATTTTATCTTATTCTCGGAAGGTTTAATATTGAAAACGATGAAAGAATATTTTTCTCATTTTTCATTGGCCTTGGCTTGTTTTCAACAACTGTTTTCTATGTTGGACGAGTAGTTCCGTCTTACAGGCTTTCAATAGCAGCAGCTTTTATCGTATTGCTGCTGGTTTTTGTTTTTTTGAAGCGGATTAAAAAGAATTAAGCTACTTTTTTCTTTTTCATTATAACAGCAGAAATTATTAGCATTGCTGCAGGCAGCACTATCCCATGATATTTTACTTGCAAGCCAATCAAGCCAAGGTAATAGCTTGCAATTGATACAACTGCTGCAGCAGCAGCTGTTCCGATTACAATTCTTTCTGCAAAGTCTAGTTTTTCTTTCCAGTAATAAAGCATTGCGTATCCTGGCAGTGCAAACATCCAGAAAAGAGCAAGTGCTGTTCTTGTTGTGCTGATTAAGTCTTGCTTGTAGAACACTATTTTCATGACTACTGCTAACACTACAAGCATTAATGACAGCTTTATGATTTCGCTCTTAAGCGCTTTGTCCAATGCAATCTCCTCCTGGGTTTGTGTTCTTTACAATGCTTGTTGCCTGGTTGCTGAATACTTCTTCCATTCCGTTTTGCACAAAAGTTTGTTTAATCAAGTTGTTATACTGTATGAAAGGAACTAGTTGCTGTATTGAAGTTCCTTTGTCAAAAACATAGTACTCAAATCTGCATATGTCAAAGTCTGGCTTTGCATAATCCGGGTCTTCAAGGTGGTGTCCAAAGCTCAGAAGCCCTGTTCTGTATGGAAGCCCTGTTCCATAATCTATGTTTCTTGAGTGCTTGTACTCTCGTTTTATTGTTTGCTTGTTCAACCCGTCTGCATAGTCTTCCATTTGTATTAGGAAGTTTGACCTGCCGGAATTGTACAGAATTGAAGTTTGTTCGTATCCGTCTCCGTAAAAGAACATTACTTCAGAACCGTGCTCTGTGTTTTCCTGCAGCCACTTAAACATATCCCATCTTTCCTTGTACATTGAGCCAGATGTGGAAACAGGGTCATAGTTCATTCCTAAAATAACAATTGTTAGAATAATTGTTATTCCCATTGTGTAAGCAGTGTTCCATTTCATTCCTCTGCTTTTTGCCAGCATTATGAGCTTGTAAGCTGCAATTCCAAATAACGGCGCTAATGTTACCGGCCACATAAATCTTGTTTGGAATGCTCTTGCCCTGAATCCTACCAGGCCTGAAAAGCCTATTAAAAGCATGTAAGGAGCAAAGGTTTCCACAAAATCCGGTTTTCTTTTCCAGATTACGAAAAGAAATGCTATTGAAAATGCAGCAAATATTCCAACAACAACCACATCAGAAGTTAATTTTGGAGAAATATTGAAAAGCTTCATTATTGCAACGTAAAGTATTGCTGCAGCAAAGGCAATTATTGTTTTTCTGTAATAAATTCCTATAATTCCTGCTGCCATGAAAACTATTATCCAAAGCTGAAAGTCCTGAAAAATTTTTACGTTAGGAAAACTCCCGCTGGATTGCGCTACGTTAAAGCTGTATGCAAATCTCGGCCCCCATGAATAGCTGAATATTATCAGGTAATATACGCTTGCAATTGCTGTTATTATTCCTGCTCCTATTAATGTTTTAATTCCACTCCAGTCTTTTTTCATTACAGAAAGCAAGAACGCTATTCCGGTTAGTCCTACTACAAATATTAGTTCAGAAGTGTGTGTTAGCGCAACAGAACTAACAAACAAAGCAATTAGCCATATTGACTTTGGCCATTTTAGTTTTGTCAATGCCCAGAACGAACCTAGTAAGAAAACTGTTCCAAAAGCAAAAGGCCATTGGCCTAAAAGTATTCCTGCATAGAATGTTTTTGCAAATGTTAAAGTTGTTATTGGAAGCGCTAGCAATGCCACGTGCTTGTTATAGCCTTTTAATCCGTAATACATTACAAGCGCTGCCATTACTGAAAAAAAGTATACAAGAAAATATAATGAATCATAGCTTTCAAGACCGCTTACGTGCGAGAAAACTCCTACTAATTGAAAAGAGCCTGGCATGTAGTAGCCAACAACGTCTTCATAGCCTCCAACGATTTCAGGCGCTTCATTTGCATAACCATTATTTTTAACCCATTCTGCCCTTACTTGGTGCTGGTAAGCGTCTGCTGCAGAATATCCATAAGGAAAATCATGCTTTAATGTATGGCCCCAGAACGTGCCTATGCCTATCCACAGCATTAAAACAAAGAATGCCAGCAATAACACTTTCTCAATGTCAAGCTTCATCTGTAAATGGCACGAGCATGACATTTAAAAAATTATTCATAGAAAGCTTTTTAAATCTTGATTTAAGCACGTTTTAATATGTTCTGGGATGATAAAAATGTGCTCGTAACCGGCGGGCATGGTTTTTTAGGCAAGCAACTTATTGATTTGCTTAAAGAAAAAAACCCTAAAAAATTGTTTGTACCTTCTCATGAAGAGCTTGACTTGACAAAGTTAGAAAACTGCAAGAAAGCAGTTGAAGGAATGGATATTGTCATTCATTTGGCTGGAAAAGTAGGCGGTATTGGCTTTAATCAGGGAAAGCCTGCAGAAGTCTTCTATGATAACCTTGTTATGGGTGTTCAGTTAATGGAAGAAGCGCGTAAAGCTAATGTAAAAAAGTTTGTTGCCTTAGCTACTGTTTGCTCATATCCTAAAATCACACCAGCTCCGTTTAAGGAAGAAGACTTATGGAACGGTTATCCAGAAGAAACAAATGCTCCTTACGGTTTGGCAAAGAAAATGCTAATTGTTCAGGCTCAGGCATATAGGCAGCAATACGACTACAGCGCTATCTCTCTTTTGCCAGCCAATCTTTACGGTCCTCGCGATAATTTTGATCTTAACAGTTCCCATGCTATTCCTGCAATTATCAGAAAAGTGCTTGAGGCAAAGAAAAAAGGAGAAAACAAAATTACCTTATGGGGAGATGGCTCTGCAACAAGAGACTTTTTGTATGTTAAAGATGCAGCTAATGGTATTCTTCTTGCAACTGAAAAATACGATAAGCCAGACCCTGTTAACATTGGAACAGGCAGAGAAATTTCTATTAAGGAACTAGCGGAGCTTATCTGCAAACTTTGTGATTTTAACGGAACAATAGAGTGGGATACCAGCAAGCCTAATGGCCAGATGAAGCGTCATCTTAATATTGAAAAAGCTAAAGCTGAGTTTGGCTTTCAGCCAGAAGTGCCGCTTGAAGAAGGGCTAAAAAATACAATTGACTGGTATAGAAATCAAAGTGGAATCTAATCAAAAATTCTTGGAAAGGAAAAACGTTTTAGTTACAGGAGGCGCAGGCTTTATTGGCAGCCACCTTATTGAATCCATTCAGAGTGCAGGTTCAATTACAGTTGTTGATGATTTTTCTTCAGGCAGAAAAGAAAACATAGACACTTCTAAGATAAAACTTATTGAACAGGATGTAAACAGCTTTCCTGAAGACATCTTAAAAGATATTGATGTTGTTTTTCATCTTGCTGCGATTGCGTCAGTGCCTAAAAGCAATGAAGACCCGCTTACAGATTTTAAAGTAAACGCGCATGCAACCTTAAGGCTCCTCGAGCTTATAAGAAAAAATAAGGCTGACATAACTTTCTTTTACCCATCTACTGCTCTTGTTCATGGCGAATCAAATCAGGAAAAAATATCTGAGGAAACAGATGTCAAACCGATTTCATTTTACGGCTTAAGCAAATATGCAGGAGAACATTACGTAAAGCTTTACTCAGATATTTATGGTCTGAAGACAAAGATTGCAAGATTCTTTAATGTTTACGGGCCTAGGCAGCATACTCATGTTATTTTTGACACTCTTCAGAAGATTGCAAGCAATCCTAAGCATTTAAGCATGCTTGGAACTGGCAAAGAAACCAGGGATTTTGTTTTTGTGAAAGATGTTGTTTCTGCTACTTTAGCTTTTCTTGATTCACCAAGCTCAGAGAAAATCATCAATGTAGGCAGTGGTGATGCAATACCTATCGAGCAATTAGTTTCTTCTATTTTGCGCTTATGCAATATCACTGACTGTAAGGTTGATTTCAGCCAGAAATCATGGAAAGGCGATGTAATGAAATACAGGGCAGACAATTCTAAGCTAAATGCTTTCTTTAAGCCAGCATACTCGCTTGATGAAGGCCTTAGAGAAACAATTCAATGGTTTGAGAATTCTTACCAAAAAATTACGCGTTAGTCTTTAAGAAGTTCTTTTCTCAATTTAAACAAGTCTCTTATTTGGCCTAAAACGATTGAAGGCAGCTTTAAGATTGGAAACATGCTTGTGCCTCCATATTTTCTTGGCTTGTGCCTGATAGGAACTTCTAGTATGTTAAAGCCTTTGTAAAATGTTCTTATGTTAAATTCAGCTGTAAATCCGTATTTTAAATGCTTAATCTCTCCTATTACATCATCCACTACTTCTTTTCTCATTAACCTAAATCCGCTGTCCAGGTCATGATAAGGCATTTTAAACATAATGCGTATTATGAAGTTAAATCCTCCTGCTAAGAATTTTCTGTAAAAAGGGTCTTTTCTGTTAATTTTACGCCCGTAAATAACATCATAGTTTTTCATGTTTCTGTATAGTTTCCAAAAGTCTTGCGGAACATACTGTCCATCAGAGTCAGTAAAGAATATCCAAGGTGTTCTTGCAGCGCTATACGCATCAATGCAGGCTTGCTTAAACCCTTTCTTTTTGTCTCCCATGATTAGCCTCATTGGCATTTTTTTCTTCATTCTCAGAAGTATTTCTTTGGTTCCATCAGTGCTTCCATCTTCTGCAATCAAAATCTCACAGGGAATTTTTTTGCAAATTTCGTTGTAATAAGAAGTTATAACATCCTCAATAATTCCTGCTTCGTTATGTGCAGTCATCACTATTGACAGTTTTGGTGTTTTCATGATTTCAGAGAGTCTTTAGCTTTTACTTATAAAGTTTCCTAAATCTTTATAAAATCAATTCTAGTGTCTGAAAGCAGTATGGGATTTGGTTTTATAGTGCTGTTTTACGCATTGCTTGCCTTATTTGGATTTTTATTTCTGAAGTTTTGGAAAAACCTAGATGATTTTGAACGTGCTGTTCTTTCATTTCCTTTTGGCAGCGCGCTTTACGCGATGACAGCATTTGTTTTGAGTGAATTTATAGGAATTAAACTAAATGTTTCTGTGCTTTCACTTTTACTTGCTGCAATGCTAATCATAGTAATTGCATTTAATTTATTTCTAAAAAACTTAAAAATTCCAAGACCAAAGCTGCAGTTTAAGTTTTCTTTTGTTACAGTTTTATTAACGCTTTTTATTATAGCAATGTCTTTGCATGCTTTGGCTGTTCCGATATATAAGCAGGACGCTTACATGTATCACCTTCCGTTTGCAGAAAAAATATACGAAACAGGTCATTTGCCAGATATTAATCCTAGCGTAATTCGTTTTGAATACGCTTACCCTCCTTATCAGTATATGATGTATGCGTTTACCAGTTTCTTTAATGGTTCAATGACTGCTGTTCCTGCAAAAATTCTTCCATTAATATTCGGGCTTTTGTTGCTTGCTTTGCTTTACCGCACTACAAGAACTTTTGCTGACAGAGAAACATCTTTATTTGCTGTGCTGCTTTTCACAGCAGCTTATTATTATTCTAACATGATATTTTATTCAAATACAGACATAACTACTGCTTTTTATGTGGTAGCAGCCATTTACATTCTTCTGAAGATAGTAAAGCAGCCGCTTGCCCATAACTATTTGCTTTTTTCAATGCTTACTGCAATGGCATACTGGACTAAATATACTGCAATTGCTCCATTGATTATAGCATGGGTTATTCTTGCAGCTTATTCTTTTGCATCACACAAGAAAAAGTTCCTGATTTCAGTTGCAGTGGTTTTACTCTTTATTTCTCCTTATTTTATTCGCAATATATTAGAAACTGGAAACCCGCTTTATCCTGGGTTAAGCTCATTGTTTGGTGGAAAAGGCTTATCTCCATGGTATGAAGCAAATATTTTATCATCTTACCTGCCAAAACCATTTTCCACTTTTAATCCAGTGTTTTTCTTTAAGTTAAGCTATCTTTTGCTTCCTTTAACTGCAGTGTCATTGTTCATGAGAAAGAAGCTCTCTCAAAGAATCTTGCTTATCTTTGCCATAAGCTATATCGCATTATGGTTTCTTTTTTTAAGAAATCCTGCAATGCCAAACACTTACAGATATCTTACACCAGCAATTATTTCCTTTTCTGCTGTTGCTGCTCCTGCATTTGTTTTGTTCCTAAAGCAAGAGCTTAATGCTAAAATGAAAAAAGTATTTTTCATAACATCTTCCTCCATAATAGCTTACTTGCTTTATCTAATATTAATCAGAAAAGATGTTGCAGAAAACATAGTGTTGATTGCGGTTGTCTTTATTGCAATAGCATTTTCTTTAACAAAAATTAATTTAAAATTTGCTTCAGCTGCAATGCTGCTTGTTTTCCTTGCTCCTTCTGCATTAAGTCTCCATGTACAACCCTTAAATTTTTCAGAAGAGCTTTTTTCTGATGTAACTTACCAAAGCTCAGGAAAAATTCCCTTGTGGATAGATTCAAATCTGCCTGACGATGCTAAGATATTGTATTTTTTTGAATATCCTTACCTTGTTCCACGCACAATAATTCCAGCTGATGATCCTTCTGTTCAAAAAATGTATGTAAGTTCAAAAGAAGAAACTTACGAACTTTTGAAAGAGCTCGAGATAACGCACGTTTACTCTCTGGATGATGGCAAAGGAGCATTCAGGTTCTTTTCCAAGTCTGCTCCTAACATAAACCTTGCTGAACCAGAGTTCACACTTCTTTATAATGAGACATTTAAAGGGAAAATACGCGGCTTGTACAGGGTAAATTAACTCTTTAACATTCTTTTAACAGCGTCTGCAAATCCTTTCACATCTCCATCTTTAACAAGAATTCCTTTCTTTACAACTTCTGGATGGCTTCCTACATCAAATGCAACAACTTTCTTGCCGCACATCTGCGCTTGCACAGTAGGAATGTCAAACCCTTCCCATAATGTTGCTGTTGCATACAAATCGCAGGCTCCGAAATAGTAAGGCAAATCTTCATCACTTACAAAGCCTGTAAATACCACACTGTCTCTATGATTTTTACTCAGCTTCATCAGTTTCTTTGAATATTTGTCAAATGTTGGTTTTCCTACAATAACTAATGTTGCATCTATTTCTTTTTTAATTATGTTAAATGCTTTTAACAGCAAATGCACTCCTTTGTGCGGTGATAGTCTTCCAACAAAAAGAATTACTGGTTTCTTTAGCTTGTGTTTCTTAACAATTGCCTGTATTTTTTTCTTATCCAGATTTGTATTATACTCTTTGCTGTCAACTTTAACATGTTTTACTGTGCTGTCAAGCCCTGTTTCTCTCAATAATTCTTTTCTGAGAAAATCACTTATTGAAATAGCTGAGTCCGCATTCTTAACACTAAGATTAGTTAATATATTAAAAAAATTCATGTAAGTTCTTTCAAATAAATTAAACAGTTTTGGATAAGCTACTCCAACGTTATAATAAACATATTTTTTCTTGTAATACTTTCTTGCAGTAGATGCTATTATTGTCATTGGGTAAAGAAAGCTGACAACTTCATCGTACTCCTTAAGCATTTTCGCAGTTTTTATAATTTTAAAAAAGTCCAGAAAGAAGAGAAGCCTGTAAATCCTTTCCAAAGTTGCGTTTGAAGGCATCCAAAGCTCAACAACATTGTAATTCTTGGCTTTTATGTCTCCTTTGAAAGTAAACACTGTTACTTTGTTTCCTTTGGCAACGTGTTCTTCTGCCTCATTCTTCACAACCCTATCAGGCCCGGAAAACCGGAAAAAAGTCGGAGTAAGTATGGCTATTCTCATATTGTTTCACAACTTATCGCTATTTTAAAACGTTTTCTATACTAACAGAAACTATTTAAATCGTCCTCAGTTGCTTTTTTTTATGGAAAAATTGTCTGTTGTTATTCCTGCTTATAACGAGGAGCGTTATATTGAGGAAATCATTACCAGAGTTAAAAAAGTAAACTTGAAATTCCTGAACTTGCAGAAAGAAATAGTTGTGGTTGATGACGGTTCAACAGACAAAACAGCTTCTATTGCTTCAAAAATTAAGGGAGTTAAGCTTATTCGCCACATAAAAAATTCTGGAAAAGGCGCTGCCATACGAACAGGTCTTAAGCATGCAACTGGCTCAATTATTTTAATTCAGGATGCTGATCTGGAATATAATCCAAATGAAATGCCAAAGGTTGTTCGTCCTATTGTTGAGCGCAAAGCAGATGTTGTTTACGGCTCCCGTTATCTTGACCCAAATCAGAAAGCGAGAAACAAAACTTATCTGAAAAAAGTGCATAAAAATGCTTACCAGCTTTTCTATATGGGGGGCAGAGGACTTACTTTGATAGCAAACTTTCTTTACAATGCTAAAATTACTGATGAAGCAACCTGTTACAAAGCTTTCCGCGCAAAAATAATCAAGAGCCTTAACTTAAGATGCACTCGTTTTGAGTTTTGCCCTGAAGTAACTGCTAAAGTCGCAAAGCGAGGCATAAAAATAATGGAAGTTCCTATCAGCTACACTCCCCGCTCTTTCGAAGAAGGCAAAAAGATAAAAATGCGAGACGGCATAGAAGCCTTCTGGACACTTCTCAAGTATAGGTTTTTTGATTGATAAACATTAAATACAACTTCTTCATCACTAAATTGTATGGAAGAAAGTCGTCAAATTTTTATTGAAAAAGAAACTCCAAGTACTACTCCTGCAGCGCCAACGCAGACAACTACGCCAACTTCGCCAGTTACTCCAGCGTCACCTACTCCTGCTCCTTCATCTACCCCTGAACCAGTTCCTGAACCTCTTCCTCCTAACATGGAAAATGTAAGATGTGATTTATGCGGCAAGGATGATAATGTTGTTATTTACAAAGGCGCTTTAAAATCTGAAGAAGGCGGTTCTACGAAGGAAGAAGAAACTTACAAATCTTCTGGAAACAAGCCAACTGAAGATACCATAGTTAAGTGCAACAATTGCGATTTAATTTACGTTAATCCAAGGTTAAAAGCAGAAAAGATTGTTCATGGCTATTCTGAAGGCGCTGATGAAAGCTTTGTAAGCCAGGTTAAAGGGCGCGAAACAACGTCTGTTGCAGGGCTTAAGTTCATAGAAAAGTTTGCCAAGCCAGGAAAGATTCTTGATATTGGAACTGCTTCTGCAAGCTTTCTCCATGTTGCTAAAAATCGCGGCTGGCAGGTTTACGGAGTTGAGCCAAACAAATGGCTTTGCAATTGGGCGCAGAAAAATTACGGCCTTTACATACAGCCTGGAACTATTGACAGCTTAAATTACCCTGACAATTTTTTTGATGTTATTACTTTGTGGGATGTTTTAGAGCATGTTCCTAATCCAACTGAAGTTTTAAAGAAATGCCATCGCCTTATTAAGCCAGGCGGCTACATATACCTTAATTATCCTGATTATGAAAGCTACGCGTCCAAGATTATGAAAAGCAAGTGGATATTCCTGCTTTCAGTCCACATCTACTATTTTACCAGAGAAACAATTGCCAAAACACTTGAAAAAACAGGGTTCCAAACCTTAAAATATAGAACTCACTGGCAAACACTAAACTTTGGCTACCTTATTTTCAGGATGCAGCCTTACAGCATGCTTCTCTACAAACTTGGCAACTTTTTCGCAGGTCTGCTCCACGTAAAAAACTTCCCGTTAAAATACCAGCTAGGTCAAACCGGAGTTATTGCTAGGAAGAAATGAGACTCATAAGTGTTTTACGAATTCTTCTCTCTTTATTTTCAAATCCTGTTTAATTATTTTGTTCAGTAGACCTCTATCAACTTCTTCTCCTGGATGATTAGGTACTACGGTAGTTCTTCCATCAGGATGATCGAAGAACATATGACTTCCTTTTTGTCGCTTAAACTCAAACCCAAGCTTTTTCAGAACTTTAGCAATTTCTTTAGCTTCAAGTAAAGGCAGCTTTGTCATTAAACTTCAACTTCTATTTGTTCTACACCTAAGAATTTAGTTTTTGTTTCAATCTGCTTATTCTCGTCTATATACAACGAAATAGCCTCTTTAGTTCTTTTAATCAG
The DNA here is from genome assembly GCA_002688315.1 of Candidatus Woesearchaeota archaeon. Lineage (GTDB taxonomy): Archaea > Nanobdellota > Nanobdellia > Woesearchaeales > UBA10216 > UBA492. The sequence goes on from NZCN01000002.1 coordinate 81,039, forward strand.
TTCATCACGTGTTTTTGCTTGAGTATGACAGCCAGGAAGTCCAACTACTTCAGAAATCAAATACCCATCTTCACCTTGTTCAACTATTATCGTAAATTTTTCAACCATTTTTATCTAATCATAACTGTTGTTTCTGCGTTTATATACTTTTTGGCTGGTCTAAAGAAAAACATTTTAAAATCATCTCTCATTGCTTTCGTACATGATAACTCTTATTAATCCAAATATTGTCATGCAGAAGGATGACTTGTTTGGAACTGGTATTCCTTACATGCCTGTAGAGCTTGCTTATGTTGCAGCAACGCTTAGGGCAAAAAATATTGAATTCAAGCTCATCGATTCTTTTGGATTAAATCCAAAACAAATCACCAGGCTGGACAGCCAGTTTGTTCAGGGCCTAACCACTGATCAAATTCTCGCTCAAATACCTTCTAGTTCAAAATATATTGTTGTTTATTGCGGTCTTGTTGTTACGTTCAGAGTAATTACGCAAATTATTTCAGCTGTAAAAGAAAAATTCCCGAATATTCCTGTTATTTGCATTGAAAACACTCAGCAGGTAACTTCTTTCTCAATCAAAGAAGCTTCTCCAAAATTGTTTAAAGCAGGCGCAGACATTATTATGATTGGAGATCCTGAAGCGCGAATAGTTGATGTTGTTTCAGGGAAAGACTTGAAAAAAATCAAAGGATTGATGTTTAAGAAAAACAATAAGATTGTGAAGACAGAGCTTTCAGACATTTTTATAAAAGAAGTTGATGACCTTCCTTTCCCTGCATGGGATTTGTTTCCATTAAAAAATTACTGGAAGCTTGGATATGCGCATGCGCCTTTAAAATCAAAAAAATACATTTCTATTCTAACTTCCAGAGGCTGTCCTTTTGGATGCCATTTTTGCGTTATTCCTGCAACTAACATTAGAAGATGGACTCCACGCTCCGCAAAGAATGTTGTAGATGAGATGGAGCACTGGATTAAAACTTTTGGAGTGCATGAATTCCATGTTGAAGACTTAAATCCTACAGTTAAGAAGGAAAGAATGGTTGAGATTTCAAAGGAAATCCTTGAAAGAAAATTAAAAGTTTCGTTTAAGTTTGGCGCTGGAACTAAAATAGAAACCATGGATGAGGAAACTATTGACTGGATGGCTAAGGCTGGTTTAACTTACTTGTCCTGCTCGCCAGAGTCAGGCTCTCCCCGCATACTAAAAGCAATGGACAAGCCGTTTAGCCACCAATTAGCATTGCAACTCATAAAGCGTCTTAACAAAGACAAAGTAACAACTCAAGCCTGCTTTGTTCTTGGCTATCTTAATGAGACTGATGATGACCGCAAGCTAACTCAGAACTATGTTAAAGAGCTTACAAAAGCAGGTGTTGATGAAATAGCATTGTTCATAATGACTCCGATACCAGGAACTTATACTTTTGACAAGGTAGAGGGCTATGATGATTATTCTCAGCTTACTTTTTCTCCAAAATGGAGGAAAGAATATAAAAAGCTGTCATCTTTTAGAATTCATACGTACATGAAATTCCTTTTATGGAAACTGCGTTACCATCCCATAAAACTTTTTAAGCAACCTATCAGTTTCCTTACTGGAAGGTTTAACACAAAAATGGAAATGACAGCTTTCAGATGGCTTAAAATTAATATATTATCAAGAATTCCTTTTATTGGTTAAAATGAGAATCATCATAATAGGAGCAGGTGTAACTGGCTTGGCTGTTGCATGGAAGCTGGCTAAAGACCATGAGGTTGTTATTCTTGAAAAGCGCAAAGTTATTGGTGGTATAGCAACTACTTTTAAGCATCAGGACTTTTTGCTTGACTTCGGTCCGCACAAAATCTATTCTTTAATTCCAGGAATACTCGATGAAATGAAAGCATTGCTTGGCGATGAAGCAACAGTAATTCCAAAAACATCCGGAGTTATTATTGATGGAAAGCGCTTAGATTATCCGATTAAGTTTACTGACTTGTTCCTTAAGCTTAGCCCTTTAACCAGCTTTAAGCTAATGTTTGGCTTTGGCATAGCGTTTCTATTATCTTTTGTAAACCGCAAAACTCCAGTGTCTTATGCTGATTATTTCAGAAAAAATTTCGGAGTTCCTGCTTATAATTTAGTTTTCAAGCCAATAGCAGATAAATCCTGGGGAAATCCTGAAAATTTGACTGCTGAGCTTGCTCAAAAGCGTGTTCCTTTCGACGGTATATTTAAGCTTATCAAATCAATGGTTATGAAAGACAACAAACTGAGCGCAGAAAACTTTTACTATCCTCGTCAAGGATTTATCAGAATGTCAGAGATTATGCTCGATCATGTAACTAATAATAAAGGCCACTTAATGCTGGATGCTGAAGTAAAAAATTTCAGCATAGAAAATAACAAAATAACTTCTGTTGAATTCCAGCATGAAGGAAAGCTTAAGAAACTCAATGCAGATTATGTTGTGTCTTCTGCGCCTATTACTGCAATGCCGGCTATGTTTAATGCTCCTCCTGAAGTAATGAATGCTGCTTCAGAGCTTAAGTTTCGCTCTTTGCTGTTAGTTTACGTTTTAGTGAACAAGCCTAAAGTAATGCAGGATGTGTGGACTTTTGTTCCTGATAAGAATTTTATTTTCCAGCGTGTTTCAGAGCAGAAAAACTTTAGCCAGCAAATGGGTCCTGAAAACCAGACTGTTCTTATTGCAGAAATAATGTGCGATTATAATGATGGTTTGTGGAATGCGCCTGATGCAGAGCTGTACAGCAAGGTAATATCTGATTTAACTAAAGGAAAATTTGTAAATGAAGGAGAAGCATCTGGCTTCTATATTTTAAAGGTAAAAAACATTTATCCTGTTTACGAAATTGGCTATAAGGAACGGCTTTCTAAAGTCTTAGGATTTACAGACAAATTTGAAAACTTTATAACGCTTGGCAGGCTTGGCTTGTTCAACTACAACAACACTGACCATTGTGTTGACATGGCAATCTGGGCTTCAAACCACATCCGCTCCAAGAAGCCAATAAGCGACTGGCTGGAAACAAGAAAAAGATTCGATGAGTATGTTATTGTTGATTAGCTATTTCTTCCTGTTCATTCTAAACATCCTAGCTTCTCTTTTGATGTCTACTATGTCAAATATTTTTATTTTTGGGATTAATGGAAGTGTCATTAGAACAAATATCATTGCAACCAGATAGCGTGTAAAGAATCCTGAATCTAAAGGATAAAGCTTGAATGCGTGTATTATCAGCAATATCAGCAGAAAAACAAGCAAGACAAAGTATAGCGCAATAGCTGTCTTTTTACCTCTTTTTTTTGCCATAGTATTTATTTCTTATTGTCTTTATTTAAATCTTTCCAAGTAACTAATTGTTGTTGTTTACCTGAACGTCATATATAACGAATTTGCCAGTGCTGTTGCTGCCTTTTTTGAAACGGGAAGAACATGTCCAGCTATATTTTTAACCGTTTTTGTTACTCCACCAACAATATCTGGTTGATTTACGTAAGCGTATAAAAGAGCATCATTTATGCTGTTCTTAGTATGATTGTAAATGGCGCGTGATCTCGAAGGATATATTGTTGCAGCTCTGTAGAGAGGCATTAAAGGCATTGTTGCAAAAAATTGAGCATCTTTTTTAATTTCTTTACGTGCCATAACCGCCATGGCGCTAAGGAATGCAAGATCAGTACCGTAATAAAGTGCAAAATATTTCCAACTTTTATCTATGCCACTTGATACGCCTGTGTATTCAGTGATTGGTAAAGCAGCGAATACTCCCATCTGGATAGCTGTTAATATCCCAAACCTTTTTAATTTCAGTGCTGATAATGCAGTTTTGGCAAAGAAACCTCGTTCTTTAGTGTATGTTTCTAAAGCACCGAGTTCCCACCTTACTCTTTGCTTATGCAAAGTCATTATATCTTCAGGCGTTTTAGTATTGATTACAAATTGAGAAAAATTTGTTAAACCATATCCGTGACGCATGGCCATTGTTGTAAGCTCCATATCATCTCCATTATGCCTGCCGCTGTGCTCTGGAAATATTTCTTCCAACACATCCCTTTTCCAAATTCCTCCAGCTCCGGCTATACATCGTGTTTTTCTTTCTTTTCTAGCTATACCATCAAAGGCTCGTCCAAGAGTATACTCTAGATTTTGAATATAACCAAGCAATGTATCTGTGTTCTCTCCATCAACTCTTAATGCAAAACCACCTAACCCTGAATCAGAATTTAAAGAATCAACCATATCATCAAAATGCGCCATGCTTTCTTCAGGAATAGAGGAATCAAAATCAGTGAGTAATACGGTGTCTATATAATCAGGTGCAGTGTCGACAGCTTTCTCGATAGCTCCGATTTTATTGCCATTCTTAGACATAAACACTGCCTTAAAAGCAGGAGTGTTTCTTTCTACATAGTCTGAAAGCTCTTCTTTTGAGCCATCTGTTGAGGCATCATCAATTATAATAACATCTAAAAAGTCTTTATAAGTATCTGCTAACCAAGCAAAATAATCCAGCCTACCCTCTAAGTTGGAACGACTCTTCTCGTTATATTCAGGAACTACTACTGCTGTTCGTTTCATATTCCAAAAGCCCATATTTCTCCCTTTATAAACCTTTCTATTTGTTACTACTTGACAGTTATTATAACTGTAAAGAAACTTCGGAGTTTTTGGGCTTTAAACTTCAGAATTAATCAGTTCTCTATAAACTTTCAGGTAACCGCTTATGTTTTTTTCCAGCAGGAACTTTTTGAGTGGTGCTTTATTGTATTTTTTGTGGTAAACGCGTTCAACTGCGGTTGCTATTTCTTCACTGCTTCTTGGATTTACAAGCAAATATTTTCCAGATACAACTTCTGGAAGCGATGTTGTGTTTGTTGCAACTACTGGAACGCCTAGCGCGCATGCTTCTGCTGCTGTATACCCAAAACCTTCTGAAAGGCTCGGTACAACCACACAGTCTGCTGCTTTTATGTGTTTTGGCAGCATTTTATAAGGAACAGGCTCGAGCAGAATTACTTTATTTTCTATTCTTAATTTTCTTATCAATGCTTTTAGCTTTTTCAGTTTTAGATTGTACTGCTTGTCTTTGCTTAGTATGAACAAGTATTTGAGTTTTGGAACATCTATCAAAGGTATGGCTTTTATTGCGTATTCGATTCCTTTGCTTGGTCCAGGTCTTCCATAAGTCAGGCAGACAAATTTGTTTTCCAGCTCATAGTCCTGCCTTATTTTTTTCCCGCTGTGCTTTTTAGGGTCAAAATGCTTGTAATCAACTGCATTGTAAACAGTTAAAGCTTTTCCAGGGCTTTTCCCTATATCTAACAATTGCTTTCTTGTTGAATTAGAGACTGCTGTGTATTTGTCAAATGGAAGAAGGTAAATTAGTTTTTCAAGGAAATTATGCAGAAACGCTGTTAGCGTGCTCATTGTTGTGTATTCTTTCCATTTTCCTATCCAGACTTCATGAACTGTTATCAAGCATTTTTTTCTGGAAAGTTTAGAGACAATCCATGCAGGAAACGCTCCATTGAAAGTTGTTGTGTGGATTATATCTGCTTTCTTTGCCTCTTTTAGTGCTTTTGGTATTGCCAAAAAGCTAAACAAGTACCTGCTTTGCAGGCAGTTAATGCGATGAATCTTCACTCCATTAAGCTCTTCATATTTTCTTGTATTCTTAGGTCTATGCGTAATAATTGTAATGTCATGCTTCTTGGCAAGTCCTTCTGCAAGGTTTTTGAAAACTATCTCTACCCCACCAATATGAGGAAGATAGTTCTCAATAACAAATAAAATTTTCATCTTAATCTGAGAAACTTTTAATCCCTTTTAAGGTTTACTGAAAACAACAGCATCATATACAAACTCGCTAAAAACAGTCTCTCCGTTTTCATTAAAATGAAAATCATCTGGATAGTAAACATCGCCATCTTTTGCTCCCTCAATCAGGGCTTGGCTTGGGTCAAAGAAATTTATTCCCAGCTCTTCTGCGATTTCTCCAAGCTTTTCAGCGTAGGAAGTTATGCTGACATTTTCAGCTTTCAAATTGTTCTGCTGCAAAAACAAATCAAAGTCTGTTTTCTGGATTTCCAGTTTAGCTGGAACGTAAACAATGCTAAAGCTAACGTTTTTTTCGTCAAGAGTTTCTTTCATATCCCTGAGAATCAAAGCAGTGTTTCTCCATGCAAGCTCAACAGCTTCATTAGACTCTTTTGTGTAAGGGTCTACTCCAAAATTCACGCTTTTCTGGGAAATTTTCGGTTTAGCGCCTACACCTATTAATCTTACAAACCTTCCGAGCTTGTCATTGTGTGCAGCATAAAACCTGACTGTCCAATGGCACGTGTTTAAGAATCTCGCGCAGTTAAGCAACGTTTTCTTTATAAATGGAATTTTTACAGGTGTTAAATCAATCACTTTGTCATCTTTAAATGCAAGCAAAAATGTGCTGGCAACGTTTTCAAGGTCATTATTGTAATAAGGCATTATCAATTGGTCTGGGTTGTATTTCAAGGCATTTTCAAGATATTTGAACTGGTTTGCTGTTCCCCATGAGCCTGCGCCGTATGAAAGAACTTCGTAGCTTTCTTCAAACTCGTTGTTAAGTTTTTTCTCAACTAACCTTGAAAAGCGTTTTTCCGGTTCAATGTACAGTCCCATGGCAAACGAATCTCCTAATATGAAAATTCTTTTGTCAGTGCTTCTTTCTATTTGCGGGTTTTGGTAGACAAAGCCTGCGTCATTTGTTACTACATGCCCAATCCTGGCTCCCTCATGAGGCATATCCAGATTTTCTCCCATTCTATAAACTAGATTTTCATCAGGAATGTATGTTGCATAGTACGGAAACAAAAAGAAATGGAACAGAACTTCAGTAAAAACTAAAAGTATTGAGACTGTTATCATAAGTAATAATAAGTTTTTCAGGATGTTTTTAACCATTCCAATCTAGCACAACTCTTTGTTTTTAAGCTTTACTGATAAAGAGGCTTAGTAGAAAATCTCGCTTCACTCACTTATGCTGCGCTTATTTTCTCTCCTCCCTAACTAAGGTAAGGAGGAGGAAAATAAGCGCGTGACAATAACTTTCTAGAGAGGAGAAGAAAAGGGAAAACAAGCAAAAGAACAGTAGCGAGTAGAGTATGACAAATGTTCTAGAACAACGCGTAGATGAATGGGCTTAGTCCTGTGCTTTGCCCGAATATTATTAAGCCGCCTACCAAAACAAGCATTAGTATTGTTGGAAGCAGCCAGAATTTCTTGCGAATTCTCATAAAATTCCATAAGTCTGAAAGAACTGAAAAATGTCTCTGAACGAAACTCTTTTCTTTTTGTTCAGGCGCTATTGGCTCTGGTTCCATAAACTCTCCAATTTATTCCTACTTTAAAAATTTTTTCATTAGTCTTTCGCCAGGCTCTCAGAGTCCCACAAGTCTTTTTTGTTTTCGTTTCTGTCTATTAGGCAGTTTCCAACAACTAAATAGTCAATGCCTGTTCCTGTGAAGCAGCGGTAAGCGTGCTGGGGTGTCATTACTATTGGCTCGCCTCTTATGTTAAATGACGTGTTTACCAATACAGGAACTCCGCTGTGTTTCTTGAACTCTTTTATTAGCTTGTAATACATGGGATTTTGTTTTTCTGTTATTGTTTGCAGCCTTCCGGTTCCGTCAACATGTGTTATTGCAGTGAGTATTAGCCTCATTTCTTCTCTTACAGGATAAACAAATGACATGAACGGCACTTCCAAGTCAACTTCAAAGTATTTTTTTGCGTCTTCTAAAGGAACAACTGGCGCAAAAGGCCTGAATTGTTCGCGGTGTTTGACTTTCAAATTTAATATGTCTTTCATTTTAGGATTGCATGGGTTAGCGAGTATGCTTCTGTTTCCTAATGCACGCTCTCCAAATTCCATTCTTCCTTGGAACCATCCTATTACATTGTTTTCCCACAAAAGTTTTGCTACTGTTTTAATCAATTCAGAATTTTTCAGTCTTTTGTATTTTACTTTCTTTTCATTCAGAAAGTTTTCAATGTATGCTTCGTCATATCCTGGCCCGAAAAAAGTGTCAGTTATTTCATATCTTTTTTTGCTTCCTAATGCCATGTTCCAGACTGCCATGGCTGCTCCCTGGCTTGAGCCTGCATCACTTGGCGCTGGAGGCACGTAAACATTTTTGAATTTTGTATTCTTGGTTATTTTTCCGTTTGCAACGCTGTTCAATGAAACTCCTCCTGACAAACAAAGGTTTTCTGACCCGCTAATTTTCTGTAAATGGTTGAGCATTTTGAAGTAAACTTCTTCAACTACTTTTTGAACCGAAGCTGCCAGGTCTTTATGGTATTGCTCTACTTCAGATTCTTTTTCTCTTTCAGGCCCAAACTCTTCAACGAATTTTTTGCTGTGCATTTTAGCTTTGTAATGAAATACAAAGTAGCTCATGTCAAGCCTGTAGCTTCCGTCTTCTTTGATGTCTATAAGTTTCTTGACTTTGTCATAATATATTGGCTTTCCGTAAGGAGCAAGCCCCATTACTTTATACTCGTCATTGTTTACTTTGAATCCAAGATAACCTGTTACTGTGCTGTAGAGCAATCCCAATGAGTGTGGAAAATTTATTTCTTTAAGCAGTTTTATGTTGTTGTCTTTTCCTGTTCCAAGAGTTGTTGTTGCCCATTCTCCAACACCGTCTGTTGTCATTATTGCTGCTTCTTTGAATGGTGAGGCAAAGAATGAGCCTGCTGCATGCGTTAAGTGGTGCTCAACATAGTAAATCTCTCCTCTGTAGCCGCATTTTTTGCTCATCAAGGAAGGTATTCTTAATTTTTCCATGGCCCATGAAGGCAAAGCTTGAACAAAAGTTAATAATGATCTTGGAAACATTTCTAAGTGTGAGTTAAGAAGCCTTTCAAACTTCAGCATAGGTTTTTCGTAAAACGCAACATAACTTACGTCTTTTATTGTAATTCCTGCTTCCCGCAGGCAGTATTTTATTGAGTTTATTGGAAAGTCTGTGTCATGCTTTTTCCTGCTCCATCTTTCTTCCTGAGCTGCAGCTATTAGCTTTCCGTCTTTTATTATTGATGCTGAAGAGTCGTGGTAAAAGCAGGCAACTCCAAGTATGTACATTAGAAACTCCTCTTAAAATCTTCCAAGCTTATTTCCTTTCTTTCTGCCCAGTAGCTTTCTTTTTCAGGCTCAAGTTTTAGCTCAAGAAAATGTTTTCTGAAAGTTTTTGCAATCAAAGCAGAAAATCCTATTCCTAGAATGTAAACTACTGAAAGCAATACTCTGCTGTTAAATTCCCCTATTTTTTTCCCTACTTTGAGGAAGCCGTTCCAGAAGCTTTTGATTATTTTAATCATGCTAATCTTTCTTTTTCTTTTTTTCTTTTTCTATTGCCATGTTTCTTACTAGTTCTTCAACTCTTTTGTCTGTATTTCTGGCAACACGATAAGTGTAGAATGTGGTTGCTATCAGAAACATGAATCCCAGTATTATGAATAAGTCTAGTTTTCTTCCGAGGTTAAGGCTTCTTACTATTGGGTCAAGCACTTGCGGAAATACTGATAGGGTTGCAAACAAAATTGCAAACAATGCCCAAAAGCTCCATTCTGTCAAGGTAAATTCTTTTTTCTTGTAGTACAGAAATGACATGTAAAGTATGAATGCGCTAAATACTAATCCAAATACTTGTATTCCCAATGGCATTTTTTGTTATCCCTCTGTTTTTTTGAAATTACCGCTGTTTTTTAAATTTATTTCATTTGCTTAGCTTCCACCATAGCATTCTCATGGCTATGTTTATTCCGTCAAACACAGTAGTTCCTTTATATTTGTCATTGTAAACAGTTTCTATTGGAAGTTGTTTGAATTTTAATTTGTGTTTTCCTGTTTTTGCAGCTATCTCAGATTCTATATTGTAGTCGCTTGATATCAAGCCAAGCTTTTTGTAAGCATCTGTGGTCATTGCTTTGAAACCGCATTGAGTGTCTTTTATTCTTATGTTAAACAGGATGCTCAGAAGCGTATTCAGTACAAAGTTTCCTATTTTTTTAATTAAAGGCATGTTCATGCTTTTGAGGTTTCTGTAAGTGAAAACAACATCAATGTTTTTAAGCTCATTTAGCAGTCTTGGAAGGTCTTTTGGGTTGTGCTGTCCGTCGCTGTCAATGAAAATAATTGTGTCTGCTCCATGTTTGCCTGCGTATTCTATGCCTGTTTTTAGTGCAGCTCCTTTCCCGAGGTTTATTGGATGTCTTAAAACGATTACTTTTGTTTTCTTTGCTTCTTGGTATGTTTTGTCTTTTGAGCCGTCATCTACTACAACTATGTTTTTGCTGTATTTTTTTATTTCATTCACTACTTTTGCTATGTGCTTCTCTTCGTTAAACGCAGGTATTATTACAAACGGTTTTTTCATTTTCTTACCTTTACTTTATTTCCGCAATTTTAACTTTGAAATAAAGCGTTGTGTTGAAAAATACGTGGCTTGGATCAGTATATCCTTGCTCTGGCTCAACAGTTATTATTTTTTCTTCATTTAGCTTTGTTCCTAAGATTCCTTTTTCAAATCCAGGTATTACTGAGTTTAATCCTGTAGTGAATGCCATTGAATCATGCGGGTATTCGTCAATGCCAGTTTCCTTAGTTACTCCTTTACCTCTGAAATCATTTATTGAGCTGTCAAACACTGTTCCATCCTCTAAATATCCTATATAGTTAACCATGACTTCATCGCCTAAACTTACTTCGGTTTTTTCTTCTACTGGTTTAAGTTCGTTCATTATGTTTTGCTGCTTTCCTTCCCAGTCAACTTGCCATACCCATATGTTGGTTCCTGTAAAACTCTGCTGTCTTGTTAAAAGTTTGAAATATTTTAAGCTGTGTCCTTGCATGTAAAACATTTTTGCAAACATTCCATCAACTAATTCAGGGCTTCCTACAATCCTGTTATAGTTTCCTCCTGATGGAATGAGCAGTATTCCTAAATTTTGAGGCACTGTATTGTTATCAAACGTTTTCTTAATAACTTCTCCTTCAGCAGTAGGGTAGCTTATTGAAATTGGGTGCTGGTTTCCTTGTGGTGTTGGATACCATGCATTGTAGTCTGCAGGGTCAACAATTAATCCGTCTCCGCATTTTATTAGTTCATCAACAATGCTGCATCCATGCACTCCTCCTGAAAAACCGTTCCATGGTCCTATCCATGCATCTGCAGCTCCGTCATTTGAAATTCCCTGCATTTGTTCATAAATGCTGTTTGCTTCTTCCTCGCTCATTTCATGTGTTTCTTTCATGTATTGCACTGCTTCTTCTCTTGGCTTTCCTCCAACTGCTTTCCATATGTCTGCTTTGGTGTAGTCCCAGGCTCCAAAGTGTCCCCATACTCCGGATTTGCCTATCATGTCTTCAGAAGCAATTACAAATGATTCAGGCGGGTTGCAATGTGTTAATTCCAAAATTTCATTTGCTTCCTGCTCACTCAATTCTTCTTCCAAAAGAACTTGTTTTGCTCCATCTCTGTCAAGCATTATTATCTTTTTGGTAAGCTTAACAGCATAAACATTATCTTTTCCTGATTTTTTCTCTAATTCATGAGTTCCAAAATGCGCTCCGCAGTTAAGCATTCTTAATATGCCTATTGCTTCTCGCTCGTCGCTTGTGCTGAAAAATCTGCCTACCCAATGCGCTTGAGGAAATGCTTGAGTTGTTCCGTCAAAAGTTACAGCTCTGTCAGCCAAGGATTTGAAATGGTGTCCAAAGTCCCACCACGAGGTTATTATTGCGTCTTCTTTTGAGTTTTCTTTTATGCTGTTTAATGAGTTAAACCATGCGTCGTTTATTAGAGGAACATCATTGTTTACTACGTTTCGCGCAGCGTTAACTACGTCGCTGTTAAAAGTTGGTCCTGGAAACATCATGAATAACATGGCGAAGACAATAGTCATTACAATCAATTTGTTAAATTTGAATTGCTTGCTTGTCCATGCTCCCACATATCCTGTGATGAGGCCAAAGACAATGCCAAATGCTATGCTGAATGCAGGCACTAAAAGAAGAACAAATCTAATTCCTTTTGTTACAGCATACAAAGTTGCTATGAACCATATTGTAAGCACAACCGCATAAAACAAATCTCTTACTATTTTTTCATTGTCTCTTTCCTTTTTGTAGGCTTCAAATGCCGCTCTTGCTATTATGAGGATTATTCCAAAAACTGCAATGTAAAAAAGTGAGCTTCCAATCTGGTTTATTGCTTGCTGCGCTGTTCCTTCGTTAAGTTCTGCTACTGTTCTCAGAACGTTTGGAGCTGCACTTCCAACCACAGGTGTTTTTAGCGTCCTAAAGCCTATGGATGCTACAGGAGTTAATAAGAAAGTGCTCAACCCAGATGTTATGGTCATAGTAATGCCAGTAACTGCAAAGTACGTTGCTGTAATAGTGATTATTTTTCTGGAAACACTATTCTTAAGACTGTTTAACCCGTTTTTTATCACTGTGCCTTTTCCAGTAAAGGCTTGGTAAAGCACAAACAATCCGAAAGTTGCTGCTGCTGAAGCTAAAATAAAGTCAAATATCCACCACCAGCCTCCCCACGTAAGGCTGTACAAAGTTGTTGCAATTCCTGAAAGAGCTGCAAACACGATTTTCAGCATTATTCTTTTTGCAGAAACTGCTTCAATGAAAAGCCACAGCACAAGCACTGCAAAAAATATGACTATTGCATCTGAATCCCCATGCCCGAACTGGGTTCTGTTGATTAAAGCTGCATGCACTCCCACCATTGTTGCTGCAAAAAATGCAGCTACGTTTCCAGCTATTCTTCTTGTTAGCAAGAACACAATTAATGTGGAAAGCGCTGATATGAAAACAGGATAAAACATTAATGCTCTTTGCAGCTCAAGGCCTGGCTTGAATATTTTTGCAACGTTGTAAAACAAAACTATGGATTGTGGATAAAAAGTATCTTTAGGAGCAATCATTCTTCCTACAGGCGCAAATTGGTGGTTATCCCATTGCATGCCATCTCTGATTTCATCTCCTACGTGCCCTTTCTCAACTATGTTTCTGGAATATCTCCACCAGTAATAAGGGTCAATGTCAGGCATGTAGTTTTTTCCAGTTTCATCTTGGTAGAATGTTTTGAATTGCTGCGAGGCAATTTCAATCTGTTGCTGCAGGTTTATTGTTTGCCCTGCAAACTGGCTTGTTTTGAAAGTGTATGTTCCTGCCCTCTTTGCTTTATTAAGTTCTTCCGCAGCAAGCTGCTGCCTGTTGCTGTCCGGCAGATTCGGATATGTTTGGCTTACAAAACTGGCAATGTCATTGTTTATTGTTTGATCAATGCTGTTTCTTGCCCAATTATCTGTAAAACCTAACTCTCCTGATTGCATTCTTAAGTTGAATCCAATTCCAACGCTAACAACTATTCCTAGAATCAAAAACAAAGTCATGTGATATTTCTTCAGAAAATTCATAACAGAACTGATATCGAAGTCTTCATCACCTTTGCTTTCTTTAGCTCCGCTTTTTGCTCCCTTAAAAATTCCTTTTATGCCGGCAATTGCTTTTCCAACATCTATTTCATCTTTGCTGTCATCGCTTTTACTGGTTTCGTGTTCAATTTTTTTATCATTTTCTTTAACATCTTCCGCTTTATGTTCGCTTTTAGTTTCATTTTTGCTATCAACAGTAGTTGCAGAAATAGGTTCTTTTCCTTCAGAACTTTTTTTTCTCTTAAACAAGCCTGTTATCTTTCCAAAGTCAATCTCAACATCTTCATCTTTTTTATCTTCAACGACTTTTATGTTATCACCATAATCTTTCTTATCCTGAGATTCAGCCATAAATTGAGAACATATGAATTATTTATAAAGTTATTGCCCAAAATCAAAACAACAATTTTCTTGACAAAAGCAGCAGTTTTGGCTCTTGCATCAGCAGTTTGAGCGCAAACTTTCTTGGTTCGTCTCTGTCAAAGGTTTCAAGGATTTTTTTATTTTTATCGCTGCTGAAAATTCTTATCAATTTGTTATATTCGTTATCAGAAAACTTGTTCATTATCTTCCTCATCATTAGTGAAAGCCATAAATCTCTGCCAATTTTTGCTTTCCATAGCTTTTTGTAATCTTTTCCTGTTTCAATTGCTTCAGTAACAGCAGTTGCAGCTATCAGGCTCTGATTTATGCCGCCCAGTGTTGTTGACTTAATCATTGTTGCAGCATCTCCTGCAAGCAAAATTTTTCCTTTTTGTGTTTTCGCTTTTGGATTGTGAAGCGGAATAGGCCCTGCCTGGTGCGCTATTATCTTTTTCTTGTAGTCTTTTCCCACTGCTCTTGCCATAAACTCGTCAAAATATATGCTGGCTTGGTTAGAAACAGCAATCCCTGCCCTCACTATTTTATTATTTTCAGGAACAGTCCATGCTATTCCTTTCTCTGAAGGATAGAACTCTATTATATTGTCATTTTCTAAGTTCGCAGTAACTTGCAGCCCAACATAGAATTTTCTGTTTTCAAACAAGCCAGAAGATTTTGCTACTTCGCTTCTCGGTCCGTCTGCTCCAATAAGCCAGTCGCTTTCAACTTTGATAACATTTCCCAGGTTCTTGTTTTTGATGCTTGCTGTAATTTTTCCATTGCTTTGCTCTAATCCAATAAAGCGGTGGTTAACATAATACTTTGCTCCTGCTTCTTTTGCAAGCCCTGCAATGTGCTGGTCCATTCTTGCTCTGTCAACAATAATGTCGTTCTTTAGTTTTACTTCAACAGAATTTCCATCAGGAGCTATTATGCGGGCTTTTTCTATTCTATTAATAATAATGTTTTCCGGCAGTCTTATTTGTTTTGAAAGAACATCTCCTGTTATTACGCCTGTGCAGGCCCATGGTATTCCAATCACAGGCTGTTCGTCATAAACCGCAACATCATAGCCTTTTTTCGCAAGCAAGTAAGCGCTATAATTGCCTGCAGGCCCTGCTCCTATTATAGAGACTTTAGTCATTGCACTTAGGAAACTTCAGCAGCTTTATATTGATTTACGTTTTCAACACAAAACTCTTAATCACCCATCAAGCATTCTTTTACCCATTATCCAATAGTAACAATAGAAACTTTTATATATGGGAGTAAGACTTCCAAATTAACCTGTTAATTAAACTTTGCTTGGAGATTCAAAAATGCCAAATCTGACTGATATCTTAAACAGAACTGAGGATATTGTTAAAAACACAGTCACTTTTGTTCCAACTGTTGCTGATAGATTTCTTGTTCAAAATGTAGTTAAAGGCAGTCAGAATCTTCCTGCCAGCGTTAAACAGTTCAATAGAGACCATATATTAAGAAACTCTCTCACTGATCGTTTGAAAGATTCAAATTCCAAGACCAGAAAAGCATTAAGCACTGTTTTGGGTTATGGTGTTCCTGTTGCTGCCTTAGCTGTTGCAGACAAGGTGTTGGGCACAGACACTGCTCCTATCAGGTCAGCTATTGACGAGATTGGGAAGTGGTATGGAAACAGCTGGCAAATCGCTACTCCAATCACTGCTGGCGGCGCTGCCATGCTTGCTGCAACTCAAAGAAACGTAAGAGGCGCTGTTTCCACTGGCGCTAATTCTGCTGGAAGCTTTGTTTACGATAACGCTTTACTGCCTGTTGCTCATGGTTTTAGAGGTATTTATAGAAATGCACGCGATCACCCGTTTATATGGGGCTACAGTGTATTTGGAGCAGCTCTTGGTTTAACCGTTGTTGCTGGTGCTGCTTATGCATTATTAACAAAAGACGATGCTTCTGAAGAAGCTCAAGAACCTATTGTTGCTACCGCACCTGTTACTGAGCCTATTGATGGAAGCGTAGTCTTTAATTATTTAGAACAATATTTAGATGAGCATCTTAATGCTGCTAAGGTTTTCTTTAAAGCTTACTCGCCTGTTAGTCTTACTACAGACGATTTGAGAAGCATTGCTGATGTTATCAGTCAAATGCCAACTGCTGTTCCTGCTGATAACTTTGATGCAGGACGAGTAGTAAGATTGATAGATGGTATTCTTGCAAGTAAAGGTTATGTTGACCAAGCTAGTTTAGATGCTGCTGTTGTAGGTGAGGTTGTAAAGAGTCTTACCGCTACTCCAACTTATACTCATGTTCCTCCTGCTACTGAGACTCCTGTTCCTCCTACTCCTGTTCCAGCTACTCCTGTTCCAGCTACTCCTGTTCCTCCTGCTACTGGAACTCCTGTTCCTCCTGCTACTGAGACTCCTGTTCCTCCAGGCATTGCAGCATTGCAAGATGCTTTCGTGTATGGATTTTCAAAACAGCTAACAAGTGATATGTATGACAGTAATCCTAATAGATTTTTAGACGCATTTGGTGTTGTTCCAGGCGCACGTAGCCAAATACTTAACTGGTTTGATGGAGATCTTGCTAATGCAGAAGCAGTAACTATTGATGGTGTGGCTATGGTAATTAATGGTGTTGATAACATATCAAAGATTTATTTAAGTGAACAAGGAAGAGGAGCTGAATTTTCTGATGTTGTAGCACAAACTGCTAAGAACTTCACATTAGATTTTATGAGAGACAATCCAGAAAGAATTGAGGACGTTGTTGTAATTGAAGCAGGTAATTAAAGGTGAGTTTTAAAAATGAGATTTTTCCTAATAATTTTTCTTTCAGCATTCTTGTTGACAGTTTTATCTACTTCTGTTAGTGCTTTTTGCGGAGATAACAAATGTATTGATAGTGAGCAAAGCTGGTGTAATCTTGATTGTTCTGATCCTGATCCAGTTGCTGAGTGTGGTAATGATGAATGTGAAGTTGGAGAAGAATCTTGGTGCACGTTGGATTGTCATGTGATTGATACTCCAGAACAAAAATCATGCACTACAAATACAAACACTTATGCTCCAAGTGATGAGCCTTACGAATTTAATGCTGATAAATATGAAACAGAGTTTAGCGGAAGTGTTAAAACTGTATGCCCTGCTCTTAATAGCAAAGCTTTTTTGATTTGTAATGATGAAGGTGAATTTGTTCTTGACGATTGCACTACTCCTTTTTACAGATGCACAACTCTTGGTTTTACTGAAGTAGCTCAAGTTTGTAATGTACCAGGCACTGCAAGCAATGATGCAGGCAGTGTTGTTAGCGAATATAGTGATTTGAATATAATTCCTCTTTACTGCAGTGATGAAGGTAAATTTGACGATATTATATTAACTTGTGGTGAAGGAGAAAACATACATCGTACTTTTTGCGAAATGGAAAAATCTTCTGTGCACGAACCTATTGTGACTTCAGAGCCTGAATGCAAAGATACAAGAATCACAATTATAGATGCTCCACCTGCTCCTGCGCCAAGTCCTGCTCCTGATCCTAGTCCAACTCCGACTCCAGATCCAACTCCTGTTCCAAACAGCAATCCAACTATAACTGATTTTAATGTTCCTCTTACCGCTGATAAAGGTAGTCAGATAACAATCTCTGTTACTGCTACTGATTCAGACGGTACTATTGATAGGATAGAAATCTTGCAGGACTCTGATATTATAAAGAGTGAATCATGCGGCAATATTGCTACGTGCGCAAAATCGTTTGTAGTTCAAGTTCCGAATGCTTTCAGCACTGCTTACAAGTTCATTGCAAGAGCTTTTGACAATTTAGGCGCTTCTGCAACTAGAGAATCAGAAGAAGGTACAACAAACCCAGAGGTAATCCCTGATACTCCAGAAACACCTGAACCAGAGCCTGATGAAGCTTTGGATGATGTTAAAGTAAAGCACTCAGGAGATTTGTTTGTTTCAACTGTTGCTCCTGGTGAAAGTTGTGTTTCTCCTGGTGCTGAGACTTTCTTATACGCGTCATTAAAGAATAACGGAGATAAAACAGTCAAGAATGTTAAGATAATTGCAGTAGTCTACGACCTTTCTTTAAGGGCTGTTTCAAACAATTTTAATATAAGAAGAGATGAGTCTGTTTCAAGATTCCTTAACTTTGATGTTCCTGAAGATGCAGAGGAAGGTCTTTACTACATGAAAATTTCTGTAAATTCCCAGAAAGACTCTATTGTTAAGTACAGAGTTTTCGAAGTTAATAACGTATGCTAATTTTCTTATTGTAATCATTTTAAAATAGCGACAAAATAATAAACTTTAAATAAACAGGCTGTTACTCGAATTTTCTGGTGAGTTGATGAAAAAACTATTTATTTTCGCTATTGCTTTAATGATGTTATTTTCACTTTCTTCAGTTGCTTTTGCTGAAAAGCAGCACAAAAACATTCTTTTTAACAGTGTTTTTATCATGGAAGAAAAGCCATTAATCACTTCTTTATCACTGGAAAACCGTAATAAAGATACTGATTTAAGGAATGGCAGAGTTGTTGTTTCAATCCCTGAGCTTGGCTTAAGAGCATCAGGAAGCGTTGATATTGACGAAGATAGCAGAAAAACAAAGAGAGTAACCTTACCAATTCCTGAAGACGTTGTTGAAGGCGAGTATTATGTGCGCATTGTAGTGTCTAATAAAGACGGAAAACAAGTAAAGTACAGATTAATCACAATATAATGGCTAAAGATAGTTACTACTATAGTATACTAAATAATCGAAAAGTTTATATATGAGTCGTATCTAACATAAATGAACTCAAAAATTAAAATTTTAACACTTGGGGTGGATAAAAAATGAAAAGATTAATGATTGTAATGTTCGGTTTGATTATGTCTGTATTGATGGCAGTTTCTGCCTCTGCAGCTTTGCTTGATCTAGATGACACTAAAACCACAGTTAAGGTTGATGGTGAATTGCTTGAAGAAGGCGCTACAAATGCAATAACGCAGCTTGAGCGTGGTGAAGAGTTTGATTTGAATGTTAAGCTACAAGCTTCTAACCCAGTAGGTGCTGAAGGAGACGTAGTAGAAGATGTTGAAATAAACGTATTTATTACAGGTTTTGAACACAGTAGTTCTGAAAAGATTTCTGATTCAGTAAGACCTTTTAATCTTGGAGCAAATGAAAATGTTGTTAAGACTTTGACATTAAAGCTTCCTGACAGAGCTGATGAAGGTAAATATCAGGTTCGTGTTATAATTTCTGACAAGAACAATGAACCTATAGTAAAGAATTACAATATTAAGGTTGAGCCTGCTGACACAAACGTTGTTATTAAGAGCTTTGAATTAAGCCCAGAATCAGAAGTTCAGGCTGGTAGACCTGTTATATCTAATGTAAGAGTTAAGAATTTGGGAGACTCAGATGAAGATGATGTACAGGTTAAGGTTAGCATCCCTGAATTGGGTGTTTCTTCATTCGGAGGTTCTATTTTCATAGATGAACTTGAAGAAGACAAATCCACTACTGCAGGTGAGTTTTTCCTTCACATTAACAAATGTACAAGACCAGGAATTTACGAAGCAGTTGCTCAGGTAACATTTGATGATGGAGATGAGACAGTTACTGCTACAAAAGAAATTACTGTTACAAAAGGTAACTGTGATGTTGTAACAGCAGAATCTGGACAGGTTGTTACTGGACAAATAACAATAACTCCTAGCCCAGAAACTCAAACAATAGTTGCTGGTAGTTCAGCAGTTTCATACCCTATTACAATAACAAACTCAGGTACTTCAACAAAGGCTTTCACACTTTCTGTTGACAGTGCTGACTGGGCTAACTTTAGAGTAAGCCCAAGCAATTTGGTTACAGTAAAGGCAGGTCAAACACAGACTGTGTTTGTATTTGCTTCTGCTAATGCAGGAACAAGCGCTGGTGATAGAGTCTTTACAGTAAGTGTAAAGAACTCAGCTGGTGACGTCTTGAAAAACCTAGCATTAAAGGCTGATGTTGCTTCTTCAGGACGCGCAGGTGTTGGAGACTTATCAAGTCTTAGAAACGCACTTACAGCTGGCCTAATCTTTGTAGTAGCAATTTTAGTTGTTATCGGCTTATTGCTTGCTTTCCGCCGTGTAAAGGGCGGAGACGAAGGCGAAAGCCAAACTTACTACTAAAACTTTTTTTTGTTTAATTGTTTTTTTCTTATTTTTCGTTTTGTCATCTTATTTTTACATTGTAGAATTATACGCCGGGGACGGGACTTTCACCCGTGAGATGATTTGAACCCGCGTGAGAGCGGGTACTCTCATCTGGATCTTAAGTCCAGCGCTTTAAGCCGAACTCAGCCACCCCGGCAATGTTTGGAAAAAATTTATATATTGGTCCTAATACACATTAATCTGAGCGGGTGCTTTCAATTGGAGTATTCAGCCACTCCGTTTTTCTTTATTTTTCATTTTCTTGTAAAGAACTAGTGGTTTAAATACCCTATCCCTGTATGTCCAATGCTAATGGTCAAAAAGGCTTAAACCTTTATTTTTGAAGACTTCAGGGCTTGAAAGCTTATTGCGCAAATCTTCCGGATTGTCCAGTGGTTTATTCGGAAACTTTTACCATAAAGTTTAAATAAAAGAATCTATTTTAAAGTAGTAACTGGGGATGTTACATGCCGGATTTTGCTTTTATTGCTATCATTGGACTTTTGTTGCTTGTTCCTTTGGAACTCTTTTTCATTATAATTCTTGCTGCTTTAACGCGCAAGCCTGAGACGCCAAAGATTGTTGTTCCTGAGCAGAAACCGCAGGAGCGTTATGGATGGGAAGATTACCTTAAAATTCCTTCTGAAAGAAAAAAGAAGCCTTTTCCTTTGCATATCTTTTTAGGTGTTGTAATCTTAGGAGTGCTGTCAATAGCATTGATAGCTCCTGTTTTCTTTTTTGGTGTTCCTTCATTTCAGCTTAACTTAACTAAAAACGAGACTATAAGCGAAATTCAAATAAATGAGTCGATTAGTGTTTCTGAACCTGCTCCAATTGCAAATATTAGCGCTCCTAAGCTTAATATTTCTTTTCCAACACTTAACGTATCTTTTCCAGAACTTGATATTTCCAAATTTTTCTCTGAAAAAATTAGTCCAAATAAAAAGTATATTTACGCTATTCTTGCAGCAGTTGTAATTGTTATTCTTGCTTTGGCAGTTTTCATATTCTTTGTCAACAGGCGCAAGTTAGCAGTGATTAAGAAAGCGAAAAAAACCGCTGATAAGCTGATGAAGAAAGCAGATAAGGAAACTCCAAAGCTTTCTGGCATTAGGCAATATATTGCTCCTCTTGTCATTTTATTCTTGCTTACAGTAATTGCTTTACTTGTTTATTTTCTCCGAGATAAGGTAAGAACAGAGCTTGCTGATTTTGTTCTTAAATATTTAACAATAACAAAGACTTTTGCGCTTAATTACAGGCTTTACATTGCTGCTGGAATAGTAATCCTGCTTATTGCAATAATTTTATTGAGGCGTCTAAGAAAATCTAGCTCTTAAGCTGCTCATAAATTACTTCTGATACTATCTTATTCCCTTTTTCATTAAAGTGCCTGTCAAAATCATAATAAACTTTTTCTTCTGCTTCCCTTAGTTGCGGAAGCGGGTCTATTACTGTTATGCTGCTTTCTTCTCCAAACTCTTTTATTAGCCTGTTTAGCTTTTCCATGTCAAAGTCTTTGCTTGTAATGCCATAACGTTCTGTTAGTGGTTTCCAGCTGTCTTCTTCCACTTGAAATTTATCAGGTATTATTAAGATGATGAATTCTGAACCGCTTTCTTTGACAACTTCTGCAGTTTCTTTGAGCAGGCGTTTTGTTGTGTTCCAGTTTTCAGCGGTTTTTCCTTTATACGGCTCTTTGGTGAAATATGTTAGCAGGCTTCCTTGTATTGCAGGCTCTAGCTCGCGTTTTGTCAAGCGAGATTTTATGTTAAGGGCATTGTCTTTTAGCATGCAATAACTTTCTGCTTTTGTATTCAGAAAAATCCTTAAATTAAACAGTGGAAGTGGCATGTTTGCATAGTTGTCATTAACTAAGTACCCTTTTCTTACGTTTGACATACAAATGTTTTCATTTTCGTTTCCGTTAATGTCATTATGGAAAAAAGCAAGGATTACAATATCAGGCTCTAATTTATTGTTTTGCAGATAAACTTTTTCTCTCCATGTTTCGTAGCTTGGAACACCAACATTTATCACTTCATAATCAACCAGTTGTTTTCCCAGTAAAGCGCTGAATGTTTCTTCCTGCTCAACCCCTACTCCTAATGCAAAAGAATCTCCTGCTATGAGTATCCTGTCTTTTTCTTTTTCTCCTATTTCTTCATTACGAAATCCCATGCTGTTTGTATTAACAGTTATCCTGTACTCAGCAGGGCTTGCCAGTTCTCCTTCAAAATTAGGAACTAATTTATAGCAAAGTTGTTCGTCTTGCTCAAACATTCCTTCAGAATAGATGTAACAGGCGCTGTGTGGCCCTGCCCTAACTGCGAATTCTAAAATGGCAAGCAACACTAGAAAAGTTAATGAAATCAATAGTATGTTTTTTATTAATCCTTTCATTTTTCTAAGTTTTATCTTCTAATATATAATTACTGCTGTTTTTTTCTGGAATAGTTTATTTTTTATATGAAATAAACTGCGCTTTTTATATGAGCAATATCAAAAACCTGCAGAAAAACTGGGAAGGCTTTGCAAAAATAGATCCTTTATGGGCGATTTGTACGCATCCAGGTAAAATAAAAAATAAATGGTCTAAGGAAGATTTTTTTTTAACAGGAAAAATAGAAGTTGAAACAGTATGGAAGCATATCAAATCTTTAGGAACGCCTGTTGATACCAAACGCGCGCTTGATTTTGGCTGCGGAGTGGGAAGGCTTACGCAAGCTTTTGCAAAACATTTCACTTCCTGCTACGGAGTGGATATTTCTCCAACTATGATTGAACTTGCTAACAAATATAATCGCTATCCCAAAAAATGCCAGTATTTAGTTAACGATTCACCAGATCTTTCATTGTT
Organism: Candidatus Woesearchaeota archaeon; assembly: GCA_002688315.1. Classification (GTDB taxonomy): domain Archaea; phylum Nanobdellota; class Nanobdellia; order Woesearchaeales; family UBA10216; genus UBA492. The sequence goes on from NZCN01000002.1 coordinate 103,934, forward strand.
CAAAGATAATTATTTTTCTTTTATCTATTCAAGCATTGTTTTTCAGCACATGCAGCCTCGCTATGCAAAACAGTACTTGAAAGAATTTGTTCGCATACTAAAGCCAGGAGGTTTAATGGTGTTTCAAATCCCTGACCATTGCAAAAGCAAAAGCTTTGAATTAAAAAACTTAAGCTTAAGAACGCTAATTGGAAAGCTGCTTGTTCCTTTAGGAATTGGATACAAGATGGAAATGCACTGCATACCTGAAAATGTTGTAAAACAATTCTTAAGTTCTGAGCTCGTTATTGACGTTAAATTAGTTAATTCTGATATAAGTGAAAACTTTTGTTTTTTGAAAAGCGAGCCAGAAACAGGTTATGTTTTCAAGCAATATTATGTTAAGAAGCGTTAAAGTTCTTGATAAACTTTTATTATTTTTTTTGCGCTTTCTGCCCAGCTGAACCTGTTAGCGTTTTGCAGTCCTTTTCTTTTCATTTCAGTTGCTAATTTTTTGCTTTCCAAAATGTTTTCAATGGAGTCAGCGTAACTTTGCACATCAAACACTTTAACTAGCATTCCGGCTTTTCCAACAACTTCTGGCAGTGAGCCAGAGTTTGAAGCCACTACAGGACATCCGCATTTCATTGCTTCTACTGCTGGCATTCCAAAGCCTTCGTAAAGTGCAGGAAGCACAAAAACATCTGCTGCATTGTAAAACAATGGAAGATCTTTTAAAGGAACATAGCCAGGCAGTATAACATCCTGTTCAAGGCCTAGCTTTTTTATGGTTTCAAATATTTTTTCGTGTCCATAACCTTTTCTGCCTACAAGTACAAACTTGTGTTTGATTCTTTTTTTCTTAAGCAATGCATAAGCTTTCAAAGCTGTTGGAATGTTTTTCTTAGCTTCCAGTGTGCTTACGCAAAGTATGAAATTGTCTTTTATTCCATACCGTTTAAGAGATTCTTTGCATTTATTTTTATTAAGAAGCTTGAATATTGGGTTGATAGCATCATAAGCTACTTCTATCTTTTCAGAAGGAATTTTGAAATGCTTGCTTATGTCATTTTTTGAGTGCTCGCTTACTGCAAGTATTTTGTCAACATTCTTAACTATTCTGGGTATTAAGTATTTGAATGCAATCCTTACAGTTGTCTCAAAGCTTTCCGGATAGAATATTGGCGTGATGTCATGTAATGTTTGTATTGTTTTTCCTTTCTTGGTTGGCCAGATTTGCTTGAATGCAAAAGGCCCTACACTGCTGGTGTGATGCACTATGTCTAGGTCATATTTTTTCAGCTTTAGAGGCAGTGTAACAAAATTTCTTACAGTTGACAGCGGAAATGGTCCAGAAGGAATTATGATTTCGTTTGCCTGCGAATAAATCTTATGGTTTTCTTTTTTTCTATGAACTAAAAAGTATTCGTTTTCTTTGTCCAGGTTTAAAATGTTTTTAACAATGTTCAGTGTATACGTTCCAAACCCCACCAGCTCAGTGTCAGTTTCGTCTGTTATTATCCCTATTCTCATGTTATAAAGCAACTGGAAAGCGTTTAAAATTGTTTTGTTACAAAATTATCTCATATGCCATCCCGGCAACAAACATTAGAACCAGAAGAATGCTTATTATTTTGTTGTCTCCGATGCTGAACTCTGGCTTTCTTTGGCCAAGCTTTTTTGCATTATGGTGCATGAGTACTATCATTATGCCTTGCAAGCCACCTGCTACTCCTCCTGCTATTGCAAGCACCGGTATGAATTCTTTTATTCCAATAAGAAACGCAGCTATTGGGATAATTACTGCAAGCCCCCATGAAATGTTCTTATTAATATTATAGTCAAAATTGTACATTTGCTTCAAAGCAAGCCCTATTGCCAGGAAAGAAGTTGCCATTGCAAAGATTGCAAACAAGTTTGCTGCCAGCAATACTTGCGGCCCTAAAACTTCTCCAAGTTTTATTGTTGCTACCTGGCTTGTATCTGCGCCTGTTATCCCCACAACAGCTAATGCAAACAAAGCGTAAATTGTTAGAGGTATTATTCCTCCAATTATTATTGCTTTTTTTAGCAATTTTTTATTTTTCCCAAGCTCCTGGCTCATTTCAGGTATTGCAAGTGCTCCTGCAAATGCAAAAAGAACAACTCCGTAAGGAATAGCAATCTTGCTAAGGTCAAAAGACGATAAGTTTACTGGTTCAAAGCTTCCTGAAAAGAAAGCAATGAATGTTATTACTGCAACTATTGCTATAACAAAAAATGTGAGCACCATTTCAGATTCTTCCACTGCTTTCAATCCAAAGTAAACTATTGCTGCTGCTATTATGAAGAACAAAATGCTTGATGTAAAAGTGCTTAATGCTGTAATGCTTGACAACGCAATTCCAACGCCTATTATATAAGCTGTTAGCGCACCATAGTTTAACAGAACCATGGAGAAAGCCATAACTCTTTTTCCGTTATTTCCAAGATAGCGTTCTGCATAGCCAGTGAGCTGGTGCTTGTCTTTAGTGCGCAGTACAACTTCTCCCAGGTAAAGATTAAGCAGGATGATAGCAACGCCTATTATTATAATGTGGCCGACTCCAATAAATGAGCCTGCCTGAGCAACAACAAACGGTATTCCAAGAACACCTGCCCCAATAGTTGTTCCAACCAAGGTTGCTATTGCTCCAAAGAAATTCTTTTCCATAACACTGCCACTATTATTATAATATAAAAACTTACCCTTATCACAATCTTTAAATAAAGCTGTAAAAGTAACTTTGTAGTAAGGGAGCGTAGTACAATCTGGCTAGTATAGGGGCCTCCAGAAATTGGAGGGCTGAGTCGCAAGACGATGACTGAAGAAAGCCCTAGATCTGAGTTCAAATCTCAGCGCTCCCACTTTTCTTTTAAAATGAAATACAACGAAATTGTCAAACAATTGGAATCTTTGTCAAGCCCTGAAAATCGGCAAGGCATGGCTCGCTTTGGTATTAACATAGAAAAAGCGTATGGAGTTTCAGTTGCTGATTTGAGAAAGCTTGCTCGCAAAATAAAGCACAATCATCTTCTTGCACAGCAGTTGTGGTCTTCAGAAATGCATGAAGCGCGTATCCTTGCAAGCATGGTTGATAAGCCTGAGCTTGTTACAGAAAAGCAGATTGAGCAATGGGCAAAAGACTTTAATTCATGGGATTTAACAGACCAGTGCTGCCTTAACCTTTTCTCAAAAACTAAGTTTGCATACAAAAAATGCTTTGAACTAAGCATAAGAAAAGAAGAGTTTGTCAAGAGAACAGCTTTTGCCTTGATGGCATGCCTTTCTTGGCAAAACAAGCAAATGCCTGACAGCAAGTTTGAAAAATTCTTCCCTATTATAATAAGAGAAGCAACTGATGAAAGAAATTTTGTTAAGAAAGCAGTTAACTGGGCTCTGAGGCAAATTGGAAAGAGAAACATCAGCTTAAACAAAAAAGCAATTGCTGCTGCCAAGAAAATCGAAAAGATAGATGATAAAACTGCAAAGTGGATTGCTAAGGATGCTCTCAAAGAATTAACTAGTGTTTCTGTTCAGAAACGACTTTCTGACGCTCATTAGAGAATTTTAAAAAACATCAAAACTTATAAATAGTTCTAATTCCATGAATGTAGTTGATGGCGAAGAATATGTTTCTTTACAGTATGATTGTTGTGGTGATAATTGCAGTTATATCTGTGACTTTTTTTATTCAAGGAAATTTTCAGCAGGAGTCTACGCCCAAATTTAATGATGAGGAGAGTTGTGATTCAACTAATCCTTGCCCTGAAGGAGAGCAATGTTATGCTTTCCCAGGAGATGATGCTCCTGTTTGTTTGAGTGGAGATCCTTGTGAGGAATGTGATTCAAAGAATTGTGTGCTGGCAGAGTCAGACCCTCCTTTAGTAATCTGCCAGATAGTTTAGGATTATTTTCTTGCTTTTGTTATTATTATGCTTTTTCCATTTAGATGGTGAGTTTCTTTAACTCTGAGAAAAGTTATTTTATGCCCTACTTTTGTTTTTGTACTTCTTATCGTGCCTATTGGCAGCTCAATTGCATAGAGCGCTTTTCTCGTCGAAGAGTATGTGTCAAAAGGCCTTAAGTTTTCTTTTACATCCACAACTTGTTTTCTTTTGTTTACAAAAATTACGTCGATAGGGTAAAAAACAAACATCATGTGCAGGCTTATTTTTTCTTCTTTGTTAAACCTCAAAATTAAAGCTGCTTGCTCTGATTTTGAAAACATTAAGCCTATCGACCTGGTCAGCATAGAATTTGCAGTTTTTGAGCTGGTTGCTATGACTTTGTTTGTGGTCTCATTCTTTATAGGCATTTTTTTCACAGAAAGCATTAGATTCTTTTAAAGTTTATAACTTTATGAACTTGTTATTAAACTTTTACATTTTTTATTACTATCTTCGAGTTGTTACAATGATTTAAATAGTAATTGTATCTTTTGTTTTTTCCTAAGCAAATGGGGCTGGCAGCATATACTAATTCGAAACATTTAAATATCAGCAAATTACAGAACTGTTGCATACATGATGGTATATCCCAGTATTCGACTGTTCATAGCGTATTGAGGTGTTCATTTTAATGTTGAATAAAAAAAGAAGTGAGCTTTTACGTTTATTTGTTATTGTAGCCTTACTCGCTATGAGTGTTGGTGTAGTTCTAGTTTATTCCGCAAAAGTCGATTCCAGTTCTCAGCAAAGCAACCCTATATTTGTAAAAGGAGCTGACAATTCCAGTGTTAATTTCACTATAACTGTTTCTTCTGGAAGCAATACTGTTAGGTATGTTGGCGTAAACAGGCCTGCAAGTTACTCAACCATAAACTGTCCTGACAGTAACCCTCCTAGTTGGACATGCAATAAAGCAAGTGCCAATCTTATAGCATTTACGAATAATGATGGTATAACTGCTGGAAATTCTGCACAATTCATGCTTAATGCAACTTCTGGTGCTACTTCAGGCAATGTTAGCTTCACAATAAACACTTTTGAAAACACTGCTGGAACAACTGCCCAAAACAACACCATAATGAACGTAACTGTTGACGATGAAGCTCCAACAATAAGCATAGTTAACGTTACTTCAGGCACATTCCTTGTTACTAACTTTTCAAATAATAATACTTTCCTTCCAAAAAATGCTCTGATTATTAATGCAACTGTGCTAAGCAGTATTGGTCCTGTTGCACAAGGAGGAGTTGCTCTTTATGTAAACATCACTAATGCATCCAGCCATGTAAAGTTCCAACCAGTACTTCCGCACCCAACCCTTGCTGAAACATTCCTTCATCAAGTCCAAATGGAGAATACTACTGTAATTACCACTGTTGCAGGCAGGTTTAATGCTACTATTCCAAGCAATCTCATTGAAAACGGCAGTATTGTTGCATTTGTTATAGTTGCAAATGACACTGCCGGAAATCTAAACGTAACTAACTATAGTCTTTCAGGTTACACTGAAAGTTTTATGGGCTTTAACGTTACTATTGATGATGCTGCCCCTCAACTTTCCATTGCTGGCTTTGATGATGCTTTCGACGCGCAGCCTGATAACATCACTACTTCCAATCAAACCCACAATTGGTCTATTTTTGTTGACAACTCAGGCGGTGCAGCAATACATTCGGTTTTCATGAACGTTTCAGGCACACTGACTGAGATGGCTAGTGGCGGTCAAAACATCTATAATATATCAGAAAGATCCTTATGGAATCTAGGCCTAACCCAAGGAGACGTTAACTTAACAATCAACTTCCTTGCAAACGACTCGGCGGGTAACTTGAACGACACCTTTACCCTTGAATTATTGGTTGATGACCCTGAAGTTAACTTCGCGGTTTTCTCAAACGTAAGTAACAATTTCACTACTAATAACGTGACGATTATTAATATCACCTTTACACTTATTAACGGAACTATCAATTCGACCGGCGCTGTTGCAAATCAGAGTAACGTAACTATTCACGGTCCTAACGATTTATACTTCAACATGACTCGAGGAGGAGACGCTGGCGGAATTAGAGACAATATTGGTGCGGCCAATCAGAGTATCCATCATTCCACGTGGTTCTCTTCCATTGAAACCCTATCTAACAACGGTAGCACCTGGTCCAACCTTTCATCTCTGGGTTGCACGGATATTAGCGATGATGGTGGAGTATGTCAACTGCAAATCGTCTGGAGTGATATATTCGGTAGATTAAATAATACCAATATTTCAATAACTATTGACAATCACCCCCCTAATATTTATAACTCTTCACTTGATGGAGCATCTGACCAGAATGCAGTAGGTGTTCAAACAAATCGTATCGTTGTTGTTAAATCTACAGATCTCCTTAACATTACGGTTAACGTGGAGAACAACGTTGAAAATGTACTTGTAAGGAATAATAGTAATAAAAACTCGGATCTACTAGCTAACAGCACCGTAATGGCTGCTGGAGGAGAAAGGAATTACAGCGCAGAGATAAGACCTGGTGAGTTCTGTGTTGGAGAGGGTGAATGTCTCATTACTTTCTATGCTAATGACAGTGCACTTAATTTTAACCAAACAAACACTACTAATATCACAGTTATAGTTGACGATACCGCACCTACTGTAGGAAGATATGGTGGAATAGCAGCTAATACTGCGGTATCAGGATTCCTTATGTCAAACTTTTCCGGCTTAGATACCGGTGATAATATTCTCGCAGCAAATATTTCCGGTACTAATCAATCTACTTTCAGAGGTTTTACGCTAGTTGATGGTGGTGTACTAGTTAAAGGCTCCGCAATCTTTAACTTAACAGTAAACGTCTCTGATGAATTCACAAACGTTACTTTAGTTAGTGCTGCTAACTCGACTTTCATGAATTTCACTCTAGGCGAGTCATCTGAACAATGGCATGGCGTTAACTCTTCTAACGAGTTATGTGGATTGACAGGAAATATTATTGAGACTACGTGTTTACTTACATTTACTGCTAAAGACAACGTTAGTAATACGAACTCTACAACAACTCTTCTTTTGAGAATTGACAGCGAGGCGCCAAGAGTATCTAACTTGACCACCAATTTAAGTTCAGCATTTACAAATGATCTTAGCAGAGAAATCAACTTTTCAGTAGATATAATAGATGCTAACCTTGGAGAGTTTAACGTAACACTAAACGGAACGTCTCATGTTCAGATGAACAGAACCGACAGTTCAGAAAGTAACTCAACCAAAGTTAAGTATTGGGTTGTAACAACCTTAACAACATTAGGTTGTTCAGACGGCGCAGCATGTACTATAAGCATTACCGCCAACGATTCGGTAAATAATGTTAACGACTCAATAAACATACAAGTTACCGGCGACACTAGTGCTCCTGCTGTGCTCAGCAGAACAGCTAACGCAATATTCAAGACCGCAAACCCTCTGATACATGCAAATACTAGTGGTCCTGCAGACTGCAGATATGCCACTAATGGTCCAGATAACTATTCCCAAATGGCTAGTCAGTTTGATACTCAAGGAACCAAAAATAACTCTTTTGTAGCATCTAATCTACGAGATAAAGCTAATTACGCATATGATATTTCATGTGTTGACTTGAACGGCATCGCAGCAGCGGATTTGGTAGGAAACAAACAAGCCACGTTCGATGTAGACACAACCTCATTGTGGAACATAACCATCGGCGCAACCGGCGCATTAAGCGCAACAGCGGACTATTTTACATTATCCAATAAGTTCTATAAGTTCGAATTGGTAAACACAAATGTATTAACAACTACTTCCCTAAACGGCGGTACATTCAACGTTACCAACGTACTCGCATCAATTACAGGAACTGACGGCCCTGTAGGTGATAATAACAATCTAAGCATATTATACGCTTACAATAGAACTGGTGATTCATGGACCTCTTTTGTTCCTGGTAGAACTTCAGGCAATGATTTCACTAATTTCACGTCTGATGTAATGGATTACTACGTTAACTTATCAAACGCCAACGAAAGACTAGAAATCGGCTAAACAAAAACTTTTTATTTTATTCAGTTTACATTGGGGTATATTCATGGTTTCCGCTATAATCACTAATAATCGTAAAGTCTTAGCTATATCTATTCTATCACTAGTCTTAACACTTTCCTTGGCTTTATCAACCACCGCAGCCTTTTCTTGGTATGGGAACGTGACAATAGGCACAAATTCTACTACTGATGGTGCTAAAATTGGAGCTTATATTGGCAGTTCCGCAACTGCTAATGCAGTTCAAGAAGTTGGGGCTGGCAGTTTTGCAGACGGCCAATATGTAATTACTGCTGGATGTAGTGCTGGCGATGCTGTTTTCCTCAAAGTGTGGGGCATAAATGCTACAGCAGGAATCTGTGAGCTTGGACCTGCTACAGGCAATAATTCAAATCTTTCCGTTTCTTTAGTAGCATCTGGCGGTTCTTGTACTTATAGCCAGGCTTGTTCAGACACTAACTACTTTTGCTGTTCTGGCTCTACTGAAGTTAATGACGGCTCTACAACAGGTGCTACTTGCAAGTCTACCTGTGCTGCTGCGACTACTCCCACTAGTGGCAGTGGCAGTGGCGGAAGTTCAGGAGGTGGCGGAGGAGGGTCTGCTCTTAAGTCTGAATCGTCTACTCCTGTTACTATAAGCGGTTCTGGCAGTAAAGATTTATCATTTACAAAAACTGTTGATATTGCTGTTAGTAATGTAGAACTTACAACTACTGCAGCAGCAGCTATTACAAACGGCAAAGTTACTGTCAAAGAGACTAAAGTTTCCAGCGGCATTTCTTCTGGTGTAGCAAAAGGCAATACTAAAGTTTACAAGTATCTTTCAATCACCAAGCAAAACATTAAGAGTGAGGATTTGGAAAAAGCCAAGATTACGTTTGAGGTTTCTTTCGGTTGGATAAATTCTAATAACATTGACCCTGATAGTGTTAAGCTTAACAGGTATGTTAAGAGTGAATGGGTTACTTTAAATACAAAGCGTCTTGGCAAGGCTAACTCAAGAGGCTATGTATATGAGGCAGAAACACCTGATTTTTCCATCTTTGCTGTTTCCGGAGAGAAAAGACCTGATAAACTAACAGCTTTCCAGCTTATTGATATTATAGAAGCATTTTATGCTGACACATCGCCATATAACGCGTTCCAGGTTATAGATTTAATAGAGAAATTTTACGCTGATGCTTAGGGAGGCTTTAAAAATGAAGAAAATAACTAAAATATTTTTGATGATATTTGCTATTGTAATTCTTTCAACGTCTGTTTTTGCTGCTTCTGTAAGCAGAAGCATGCCTGCTAGAGTTAGTCCTGGTGATGATATTAGCATGGTTTTGTCTGTAAGCGGAGCTACTGCTGGTGAATTGTTCACTTTAAGAGACCAGGCTCCTCAAGGATGGAGAGTTGACGCATGGGATGTTACTGGCGCTGAAGGCGGCAAAGAAGCTGTTGAATACCAGTTTGTAGCAGAAGATAACAAGCACGGCTTTAGCTTTAATCCAGATTCTTCTAATGCTCAAATCACTTTTACAGTAAAAGTGCCTAACAGTGCTAATGGTGATTACAAATTTACTGCTGTTTACTTTGATAAATCAGGTTTTAACAATCAGGAAGCAACTACCACTGTCCGCACAATAACTTGCGGAGACAATGTTTGCGAAGGAGATGAGAACTCAGACACTTGCGTGCAAGACTGTCCTCTTCCTCCTCCACCTTCAGAAACAGCTCCAACCACAGAAACTCCTGCTGAAGAGGAAGCCACTGGTGTCAGTACTGGAATGATTATGCTGATTGCATTGGTTGTTGTAGGAGCAGTTGCATTCTTCCTTTACAGCAAGAAGAAAAAGCCTGCAGCTCCAGCTCCAAAAGCATAATTTTTTTTGTTTTTTTTATTGTTTAAAAATAAACTATTTAAACTACCTCTTTATTTTATTCATTTATGAATAAAAAAGCGTTTCTGCTTGTTTTGCTGGCAATTTTCTTAATATTCGCTATCTCCAGTGCTTCGCAGAATGCCAAGGAAGAGAAAGTCAAGGTAATAGTTTACTTCAAAGAAGCTCCGTCTCCTGAACTGACTCCTTTTTCCACGCAATCTGCCCGTACAAGAACACTGTCTGTTTCTACTGCCAGTAATCTGCAGCAGATAAAGCGTGTTTCTGGCAATAAAATGGATGTAAAGCGCGAATTCAGTGTTTTAAACGGTTTTACAGCAGAAGTAGACCCTGATTATTATGAAATTTTAAAATCAAACCCTAATATTGAAGTACACAAAGATACATATTTCAATATTTCTTTGTCTGACTCAGTTGATGTTATTAATGCATCTACAGTATGGCCTCTTGTTTATAATGGCACGAATATTACCGGAGATGCTGAAACTGTTTGCGTTATTGACTCTGGTATTGACACAGACCATGCTAGCTTGTCTGGAAAATTACTTGGCGAAGCTTGCTTTTGTAAGGAGATTAATAAAGATGATGCTGATTGCTGTCCTAACGGGCAAGCTGTTGATTCAAGCTCAGAGGATGATTATGGCCATGGAACTTATGTTTCAGGCATTATTGCTTCACAACACGCTACATTTAAAGGAGTTGCTCCTGAAGCAAACATTCTTTCAGTAAAAGTTTCAAATGGCTCTGGTGCTGGAATTGCTTCTGACGTGGTTTTGGCAATGGACTGGTGTATTGCAAATGCAACTATTTACAATATTTCTGTTATAAGCATGAGTCTTGGCGGCGGTGGCTATTCCACTTGGTGCGATAACACAGATGCTAGTTTTTACAGCCGTCCTGTTAACAACGCTACTTTCCGTAACATCACTGTTGTTGCAGCTACTGGCAATTTAGGAAGCACAACTGAAATTGCAGCTCCTGCCTGCATCAAAAATGTAACTGCTGTTGGAGGTTCTACAAAAACAGACGGTTTTTATACTAATGGAAACCGTAATGCTATTACTGATTTGCTTGCTCCAGGCGTAAGCATTACTTCGCTTTGGAGAGGAGGCGGGACTATAACTGCCAGCGGTACATCTGCATCAGCTCCTTTTGTTTCAGGCGCTATAGCTTTGCTTAGGCAGTATTTCAGAGTTTCCCAGAACATTACAGCTAATGCCACTCTTCTTGTTGAAACTTTAAACACTACCGGCGTTGCTCTTGAAGATTCAGGAGGTTCAGGCCTTACTTTCAAAAGAATAAATGTTTATGATGCTTTGATTGATAATGATAATGATGCTCTTAACCTTACTTTTGTTGCCCCAACTCCTGCGAACAATTCAGTTACTTCAAATAATCATTCAATTTTTATCAACATTACAAGTTCTGAAATCATTGCCAACATTTCCCTTGAATGGAGTAATGGAAGCGTTGCAAATTACACTATGAATGGTTCTGGATTGGACTGGTTTATTAATTTCTCAACACCAGCAATCTCTAATGTTACTTATCGTGTCTTTGCTAATGATTCTGCTGGCAATAATGTAGTTACTGAAATGAGATATTTGAACATCAGCCAGACAACACCAAGCATACTTTCATTTTTTCCTTCTAATGCAACAATAAACATCACAGAACCCAATAACCAAACTTTTAATTTAAGCTATAGTGATGCAGAAGGTGATTCTATTAATGTTACTTGGCTTCAAAACGGCACTGTTGTTTCTTATAATGTTGTTAACTTTACTTTTGTTGGAAATTTAACTGCTTCAAACGCAACGCGTAATTCCACTTATAACATTACTGCCCAGATTTCAGACGGGCTTAACATAACTTACATTAACTGGACGCTTACCGTCGAGAATAATGATGTTCCTATTCTTGGTTCTGTTGCAAACATTACTGTTAATGAAACAGACTGGATTAACATAACTTTGTCAGCTGCTGATGAAAGTGATTCGCTTAACTTCTCAATTAACAACACAAGATTTAATGCTTCTAACGCTAATAGCGTATCTGCTAACTTTACTTGGCTTGCTAACCTTTCTGATTCAGGCGTTTTCCAGATAAAGTTTAACGTGACTGATGGTGAAAACTCTGATACACGATTCTTCAATGTAACCATAATTGACAGGCCTGACTTTGACAATGACGGAATTATTGACATAAAAGATAATGATGATGATAATGATGGTTTGGCTGATGGCCAAGATTCTATAATTGGAAATTTAACTACGATAAACACTGTTACTTTATCTTCCCTTAACATAACTGTTAATGGCTCTACAAATTTTTCCCGCTTATTTACTGAATTTGTTTTGGTTAACATCTCTAACGGCTCTAGAGTGCTTGCAGAGTTTCCATGGAATTTTTCTGCTGCAAACTTATCCCTGAACTTTACTGTTGATACAGAAAACACTTCTTCCTCTGTAGGAAGTTTTCTCTTTAAAGGACTTTCACTTCCTCAAAACATAACTAAGAACATCACTGTTAGCAACTTTAACACATCTATAAACTCTGTATGCATACATGATGCTGCCTTAGACAGCTTGAGCGGGATAAGCTTTAGCTGTAATTCGACAAATGAAGTTTTGTTAGCATGTCCTGGTGTTAATAGCAGTTATAACTGCAGTGTTGATGGAGACTTTTACAAAATCACTAACTTGTCTTTTAGCGGTGTTGTAGAGCAATGTTCAGACACTGATGAAGATGGCTATTATGCTGATACTTGCGGTTCTGGTAATGACTGCAATGAAGCTGATGCTTCTATCCATCCTGGAGCTACAGATACTTGCGGTAATGGAATTGATGAGGATTGTTCTGGATCAGATGCGGCTTGCCCTGCTTCATCATCCAGTACTAGCGGAAGCAGTGGTGGAGGCGGTGGAGGTGGCGGCGGAGGCGGTGCTTCACTAAAATCAGAAACAGTAACAGTGGATACAATACTTGCTGGTGGTACAGAAATTTTCTCTTTTACTAAATCAGATAGTTTTGCAGTTTATGAGGTTGCTCTTACTGTTGTTAATGAAAGTCTTGATGTTGGTGTTAGGGTTGCAGAAACTAAGCTTTCTAGCACTACGCCATTGCCTGTTTCAAAAGATGTAGGGAAAGCGTATAAATTCTTATCAATAAACAAACTGAACATTGGAGATGATGCTATATCTAAAACAACAATTAGGTTTAAGATAGAGCGTGAATGGCTGTCTAACAAGAGCATAAACTCCGATAGTATAAAACTAACTAGATTTTCTAAACAAAAATGGGGCAAGCTGCCTACTTTGAAAATCACAACTGACGCAAAATATTCTTATTATGAAGCAGAAACTCCTGGATTTTCTATGTTTGCCATTACAGGAGAATTTGGAGATGAAATTGCATTGATGGCTGAAGATGAAAAAGTAAGTGAAGAGGAAAAAACAGAAGAATTACCAGAAGAAAAAAGTAATGAAACAGAAGAAGATGATTTAATAGCTGAAGAGCAAGGAAAAGGCTTTTTATATGGCTTGTTCAGCATATTTACTGGCAGAGCTGTAACAGATACGGGTGAAACATCAAAAATACTGAAATGGTTTTCAGCTATTATAGTTGTCATAAGCCTTATGGCTGTAATTTGGTGGAAAAAACAGAAAAAGCCTGAGCAGCCTCAATCACAAATGTAGAAGAAAAGTTTATATATGATTTCTCCAATTTTTAAGGTTAAACATGAAAAAGACGGTGAGTTCGTTTCTATTAGTTACTTTAGTATTCATATCTACCTTGTTCTTGATAAACTTCGCTTTGGCTGACTTTTACGAGCTGGTGTCGCCTTCCAATAATACGTTTGCAAACCAGCAAAACAACAATTTCACAGTAAATGCCAGTTTTACAAGAAATAATTCCTTAACCAATGTTTCCTTGTGGTTAAGCCAGGCAGGAACGCTAAGCATTAACAGCACAAACCAGTCTGCTGTTGCTAACAACTCGCTCCAAAATTTCAGTCTCATACTAAACGAAGGCAAGTATAACTGGACGTTTTCTATCACATTAAACAGTACTGATACGTTAATAAACGACACAAACTACACTTTGACTGTTGACCTTACATATCCAAATGTAAGCCTGCTGCTTCCTGCTGCTGGTAATTACTCAAATGAGCTGCTTTTCAATTCTTCAGCTAATGATAGCTTGTCTGGTGTTGTCAATGTTTCTTACGGTTATGAAAAGCCTGGTAGTGCAATTGCATGGATTAGCGACGGAACTTCAGTAACTGCTTGGAACGCTACCCTTGATACGACTGGTGTGGCTGATGGCAAGTGGAATATTACTGTTAATGCTACTGATGAGGCTGGCAACCAAAATGTAACAGTAAACATTACTGAAATTATTATTGATAACAATGTGCCTAACGGCACTATTTTAATTCCGATTAATAACTCAAATATTTCAAGCAGTGTTTACATAAACACATCAGTAAATGACAGTGGAACAGGAGTAATGGCTGTTGCTATTGGTTACCAAAACACCTCTTCAAGCCTTACCTGGGTTAATGCCACTGAAGACGGTTCTGGCGGTTGGAACGCTACCATAAACATTTCAAACTTTGTAGAGACTGTTTACAACTTAAGCATTAACACCACTGATTTCAGAGGCAATAGCACTGTTAAATACAACATTACTTTTTTCACTTTTGACACAACTCCTCCAAAGCTTGCTCCTACTGCGGTATTTGCAAATACCAGCCGTAATAACGGTAACATTAACATTACTTGGACAGAGCCTAGTGATGAGACTGCCGAGAGCTATATTGTTTACAGGTTTAGGTCTAACATTACTACGTTTAATAAAAGCTTGACCAACATTACAGCTAATCGTGTTCCAGAAGGAACTGGATTCTTCCTGGATAATGGAACTACTGGCGATAACCGATCTTTTTATTGGTATAGCGTAGTTGCTGTAGACAATGCCGGAAACCTTAATACATCTAATGGCGCAGCTAATCTTTCTTTAAATGCCATTAATGTTTCTGTTAACGATTCTGTTATGCCAAAATCACCTGCTAACCTTAACTATAGCGCCACAAATGCTGGCGGTATTACCTTACATTGGCTTAACGTAACTCAGGATGTTCCAGGCGACCCTGACGGTTATAACATTACCTTTAGGGTTTACAGAAGCAATGCCAATGTTGTTGTTAACTTAAGCAAATATTCTTACGTTAATCTTAGCGATACCAATGCTGGAATCACTAGGCAGATTGGCGAAGTCATAACTACTAACTCAACATCGTTTTCCGTGACAGCTAACGGCTCTTACATCTTTGTAGTAACTTCTGTCGACGACAACGGCAATGAAAATAAGAGTCATGATAACTCTGTTTCTTCTCCGAATATACTTAATGTAACTATAAGCATAACTTCTGATGGTAGTGATGATGATTCCTCTTCAAGCAGCTCTGGTAGCGGTGGTGGCAGCGGAGGTAGTGGCGGTGCAGCTGCTGATCCTAATGCTGGCGTTAGCCAATCTCGTTCCTGGGACGTGATTGATGCTGGCGCTACTGCAACATTTAAAGTTACTAAGACAGGTATTCCGATTACATCTTTAAAGTTTAAAGTTACTGAAAAAGTTGAGGATGTTGAGATTACTGTAACAAAGCTTTCAAAGAAGCCTTCCAATGTTAAGACTGATTATGGCGGAAAAGTTTACAATTACATTTCCATAGTCAAGCCAAACCTTAAAGATACAGCCATTTCATCAGCAACTATTGACTTCAAAGTTGAGAAAAAATGGCTTGAATCAAATAGTGCATCTTCCAGCGACGTTGTCTTTCTAAGATATAACAGAAACGAGTGGAATGAACTTTCTGTTAAACATGTTAAGTCAGACGATACTCATTACTTTTATGAAGCTGAATCTCCTGGGTTTTCCACGTTTATTATTGGCCTGAAAGAAGTTGAAACTGCAGCATCATTGAATGAGTCTGGAGAATCAGACACTGGCACTTCAGATGACGGAACAATTGAGGATAATGAAACTGGCAGTCCTGAAGATGAAAAAACTCAAAAAGGAAAAGCTTTGCTTTACACGGCAATTGCTATAATCGCAATAGCTGTTATAGGAGGAGCTTTAGGATTTTTCTACTACAGAAAGAGCAAAGGCGCTCTTGGCAGCTCAGAAGACTCTGATTCTGATGATTCAGAAGAAGAGGAAGAAAAACCAAAAGAAGATAAAAACAAGTCAAAAGACGAAAATACGTAGCTTTTCCTAAATTTCCACAATAACTCCTTTAGGCCCTGGATTAATCAGCAGGCACTTTCCAATCTTATCTTTTAATCCCTGTGTTTCATGCAAATGTCCGCAGACAGCTAATATGGGTTTCTTCTTAACAATGAATTTGCGGTAGCTTTTATTGCCGTGGTTTGCCCAGATAAAATCAAGTTTTGTTTTGTGAGGTGGCTGGTGAGTGATTAGCACTACTTTTTCTCCTTTATTGAACTTAAGCTTTGCTGCAAACTTGTCAAAATCTTTGCTATCCAGTGCAAATCCTTCTCCGCCATGCCCTACAAAAGCATAATCACCTTCCCTGCGCATTTTTTTATGAATAAAGCTAATGTTTTTCATTTTTTTTGTCATTGTAGCTACATTAGAAGCTCCTTCATGATTGCCATGCACTAGCAATACTTTTTTTCCAAACGAGTTAAGCTTTCGCAATACTTTCCTCATTCCGTCTTCAAAATACGTAAAATCACCGGCACAAACAAGAAAATCAGCTTTTTTTGCTTTCTTTTCAAGCGCTTTCAGTGCCTTATCATCGTTATGAATATCTGAAAAAACAAGGAGTTTCATTATACTGTTTCCTTTTATCTAATATTTAAATTTTTGCAGTTACGAAGCGCTGTAATAATCTTCCAGTACAATCCTGTCAATGTTGTCTAAGTCTTTTACTATGAATATGCGTCCTTTGCCTGCTTCTGCTAATTTTTCTGCTATTTCCTGGCCTTCTTTCTTTAAGTTTATTCCAATGACAGATATTGTTATGTTTTTGCCAGCAGCAATTGAAGCTGCTTCCAAAGCATCGGTTTCAGGAGTTTCTCCTGAGGTAGGCATGGCATCTGTTATCATTATAAGATGCTTTGTTGCTTCTTCTTTTGGAAACAGGTTTATAGCTTCTTTTATTGTTGCTGCCATGTTTGTTTTTTCTTTTGCAACAACACTGGTTATATTATTTAGAAGCCGTTTAAAATCCTGCGTAGGCGCAATTTTGCCTTTAACTTCTTTTCCAAAGACTACCAATCCGACTTTGTCTTTTTCTTCTATTGCTTTATACGCTAAGGCGATGCCTGCTTTCTTGCATTGTATTAGTTTGCGTCCTTTCATGCTTCCTGAAGCATCTAAAGCATAGATGATATTGCGTTTTCCTTTGCTTTTTCTTTCAAAAGCAACTAAATCTTCTTTTTGAATTTCTGAATGCTGCCTTCTTACAGCAAGCTTTACTGTTTTCCTTACAGCAATATCCCTGTACCTGCCTTTCCTGAATTGTTTAATGTCTTCTTTCATGCCATGACTGTAGCTTTTCTTGTGTTCGCGTTCGCCTAGCAAGCCGCGAGCTGCAAGCTTGTCAAGCTCTTCTGTATACATGATTATTTTTGACAGTTTCATTGCTTTTTCTGTTATGTTGCCTTCTTTGTCAATCACCCCTTCCTGCTTTAACCTGTTTAGTTTGTCTTTTATCCTTTTCTTTAGTTCCTGTTTAAACTCGCCAATGTGAAGATTTCGTTCAATAGTTTTTTCTCCATACCCGGAAACTTCCTGCAAAAAACTTTCTCCGTAAATGTTCTTGGCCATTTTGTAATTTGTAACTAATTTATCAAACAACATATCAGGAGTAAACGCAGAAATGCCAGTGTTAAGCGCAGAAGTTATCAGTTTGCCATCATTGATAACTTCTTCATCACTATCAAGAACACTTCTCATTAGTCTCTTTTCTTCAGGGTCGCTTCCTAACTTGCCGGAAATCTCATCAATGGGAGTTACTTCATCAACATCTCTGCTACCGGTATTCACCGCTAGCTGCCCCGAATTTTTCCTCTATTTCCTGCTCAAGAAATTCTTTTGATGTTTCAGTGTATTTCGCAGAAGGTTTTAACTCTATGCGGTGTGCAAGCACAGATATTAAAGCGTTTTTAATATCTCCAAGTTCAACTTTCTTGCTTTTTCTTATCAAGGCATTGGCTTGAGCGCGCTCATACAAGCCTATGCTTGCCCTAACGCTTGGAAATTTCTCAAGATTGCTATTATCTCGTAAGCTCCTGACAAATTCAATCATTTTTGTAAGCAGTTCGTTAGGAAACTCAGCAACTTTTTTGCTTTTCTCAACAATTATTTGCTTTTCAGTTTCAATCTTTTCAGGATATGTCATGTAAACCAAATCGCACCTGTCAAGAAAAACATCAGATAAGTTTTCTGTTGTTTTATCGTACGGGTTGAGTGTTCCTATGAAGATAAAATTTGCTTTAAAGTCAATGTTGTAGCTGCCTATTGTTGCTTTTTTCTCCTCGAGAATCTGCAATAGCGAGTTTTGCAGTTTTGCAGGGCATCTGTTAAGCTCATCAAAAAACAACACGCCATTGTTAGCTTTAAAAATCTTCCCTGGAGTGAACGCTTCCACACTGCTCGCACCAAACTTAAGCGCTTTTATAGGGTCTATGTCTCCAAGCAAGTCTTCAGATGTTAAGTCAGGGCTGCCCTGAATTCTGATAAATCTGCTGCTGCCGCTTATTTTTTTCTTTTCAACTTTTTTCCCTTGTTTGCAAGAAGGACAAATAGATAAATCTTCACTGCAATTATATCCGCAATCATTAACTGTAATCTCTGGCAGTAATTTTGCAACATTCTTAGCTAATGTTGTCTTGCCAATTCCAGGAGAACCAACTATTATTACGTGCCTTCCCATAAGCAAGGCTGACTTTAGCTGTTGCTTTGACTCATCCTGTCCTAAAATGTCTGTAAAAGTATTTTCCTGCAATAATTTTTGGTGTAATTGTTTTTCCATGGAATAATACACTTGTTATTGCTTTAAAAAACTAACTAATGCAACAATGATTAAACCACAATTTTGTTGAATTTTAAAAAGCCAAACTATAATCCTTACTTCTTTAAAAAATTTTATAAATAATAGCTGCTGTTAGCAGTATTATGCGTTGGTTTTTCGTTTTATTAACAGTGTTGTTGGCAGCGTGCACAACAGCCACTACTACAACTACTGTCAATGAAAAAATCCAAGAAGATGAGGTGATTAGTATGCCATTAAAATTGTCAAGCTCTGCATTTGAGAATAATCAGGTTATTCCAAAGAAGTTTACCTGTGATGCTGAGGATGCTAGTCCTGAGCTTAACATTGAAGGTGTTCCTTCTGAAGCAAAATCACTTGTCTTGATTATGGATGATCCTGACGCGCCTCCAAAAGTTTGGGAGCATTGGACTGTCATCAATATTCCTCCGACAACTACTACCATTCCTGAGAATAGCGTGCCTGGAACACAGCTAACAAACGATTTCAGCAAGGTAGAATGGGGTGGCCCTTGCCCTCCGCCTGGAAAAGTTCATCATTACCAGTTTAAGCTTTATGCTCTTGACATTGAGCTTGACCTTGAATCTTCAGCAACAAAAACTGATGTCGAGCAGGCAATGAAAGACCATATACTTGAAGAAACAGTGCTAGTAGGAACGTACGAGAGGTAAGCTTTCTTCAATCATATTCACGGCTTTCTTAATACTAATCTTTTTTGTTATTACTATGCTTTTAACTTCTTCAGAAAGTTCTTGTTTGCCTTCTTTTATGAGAGCTTTGTCAATTCTTTTTAGAAGAGCTTCGTATTGCTTGTAAGCGATAAAAGCTGCAGCAAGTGCGTCTTTTTGATGGGCATTTTTTGCGTCAAACCCTTTTGTTACAGCATTTTTTTCTATTCCAGAAAGATCATAATCAGGAATTGCCTTGGTAGCTCCTGTTTTTGCTGCAAACTTACTGACCATTTCAGGGCATTTTCTTCGGTCAGTCCCTACAATTAATGGAATGCCTTCCTGATGTGTTTCTCTGACTATGGAATCTAGTTTCAGTTGTTTAGAAGACTTTAATGTGATTAACTGGCCGTCAATGCTTAATATTGCATAAGCTGTTGTAGTTCCAGGGTCTATGCCTATGATTAGTTGTTTTCTATAACCAGTCATTTTTAATGAAGTTAGTAAGTGTCATGCTTGTTATTACAATCATAACTCCCATTATTATGTAGAAGCCGTATCTGTGCTCTGCGAATGGCAAGTAAGCTAAGTTCATCCCGTAAATGCTGGCTACCAATGTTGGTATAAGAAGCAAAGCTGCATAGGACGTAAGTTTTTTTACAACCACGTTCAATTCGTTTGCAGTTGTTACTGATATGTTGGATATTGTTGTTGAATAGACGCTAAGTACATCGCTTACCATATCTTTTTGCGTTGATGCTAAATCAATCTGATGGAGGAACGTCTCGTGTATGTCCACCAAAAGACGCTCGCTTTCTTTGTCTATCTCTATTTTTGCCACGCCTATTCTGATTAATGATAACACTCTTGTTGTTGCCCAGAATTGCCTGCTAAGCCTGAAGAGCTGGTTTTTAAGTGAAAGTATGTCCTCAGCTCTTACTCTTGCTTCCTTTAGATTAACTCTTGTTGCTTTTGCTTCTACATCTTTTATTCGCTGCTCAAAGTTTCCTAAAACTTCATAATTTTCATCAACATCCTCCTTAAGGAAATTATAGAATATGTGCCCAACGCTTCTCACTTCTACTTTTTCAAAGCTTTCACCAATGTCTTCTATTATCTCGTCATAAAAGTCTGAAGGTTTTGAGGCAGAAACTATAAGCGTCCTGTTAGTTAAAATAAAGAGCAAGTTTGTGTAGCCAATGCTGTTTTTCTGAGCGTATGCTGTTCTCATCACAAACTGAAAAGGTTTTGTAATGTAACGTCTTGAGTGAGGCTCTTTCATGTAAGTCTTTAATGGCTCAGAATCAAACTTGAAATCTTTAGTTATCTTTCTTATTTCATCATTTGTAGGTCTTGTCAGAAATATGAGTAAGTACTCTCCTTTTCTAGGGGTTTTGTAATCTAGCTTAGCCCCTTTTTTTACTTTCCCTGCCTTAAAAGTTAAGTGCCTTATCATGAACTACCAGTCGATTACACGTTATTTAAAGTTATCTAAACAAAACAATTAAAAAAGCCTCTCTAACATCTTTTTGTATGATTGAAGCTGTTGTGAAAGAAGTAGAAAAAATAACTCCTAGCGTTGTAATAGTGAAGTTAAGCTTTAACGGAACTCCATTCTCTTTCAAAGCAGGCCAGTTCATACAGATACTTTTAGAGAAAGAAGGAAAAACCATCAGAAAGCCTTATTCTATCTCTTCAAATCCCAAAACTAAAGATAGTGTTGAGTTTTGCTTGAAAATCGTTCCTGGAGGTTTTGCTTCAAATTATTTAGCAAGTCTTAATCCAGAGCATAAGTTAAGCGTAGAAGGCCCTTTCGGCCATTTTACCTTGCAGGAAGAAATCAACAATGATGTAATTTTTGTGGCTACAGGCACTGGAATTTCTGCTATAAAACCAATGGTTGAAGAAGCTTTGAAAAAAAGTTCTCATGATGTTTGGCTTTTCTTTGGTATCAGAACAGAGCAGGATATAATTTATAAGAAAGAATTTGAAAATCTAGTTGAAAACAAAAAATTCCATTTTATTCCTGTACTCAGCAAATCAGATAATCCAGAATACGAGCACGGCCATGTTCAGGATGCTTTCAAAAAACTGATTAAACAGAACAATCAGGACATTTACATGTGCGGGCTTGCTTTAATGGTCGACGAAGTCAGACAGCTATGCAAAGAACTCGGTTTTCCTGACGAAAAAATCCATTATGAGAAGTATGTTTAATTCCTATGATTCAAATAGACGGTTCATTCCATGAAGGAGGCGGTCAGATATTAAGGACAGCTTTAGGTCTTTCTGCCTTGACAAAGCAGCCTTTTGAAATAACTAACATCCGCAAGAACAGGCCAAAGCCTGGCCTGCGTTATCAGCATCTTTCATGTGTGAAAGCTGTAGCAGAGCTTTGCAACGGAAGTTACGAAGGCGCAGAGGTTTCTTCTACTGCTGTTAAGTTTTATCCTCGCAACATTAAATCCAGAACTTTATCTGTTGACATCGGAACAGCAGGCTCAATCACGCTACTGCTGCAATCACTAATTGTTCCTGTTATCTTCGGGGACAAAAAATTCAGGATTAAAATAACCGGAGGCCCGGACTCTCCTTTCAGTCCTCCTTCAGATTATTTTGCTTATGTTCTTATTCCCCATCTTAAAAAATTCTGCGATGTCATAGACTATAAAGTTATAAAACGCGGTTTTATCCACAAAGGTGGAGGAAAGACAGAGTTATTTGTAAAGCTAAAATTTCCAGTAAGTAACTACAGCAGCTTTGAAGAATTTACAACTGAATTGCAAAAAAATACTGCTACTAAGATAAATCTAGCAAATCAAGGCAAACTTCTGCAAATAAAAGGAAGCTCTATTGCTTCTAATGATTTGCAGAAAGCAGAGGTTGCTGAAAGGCAGGCAAAAGCTGCTAAAATGGCGCTAACAAAATTAAATGTTCCAATAAACATCAGCACTAACTATTCTGATTCACTTTCAACTGGTTCTGTTATTACTCTTTGGGCTGTTTTTTCTGATTCAGATGAAGTTTCCCAAATTAATCCAATAATTCTTGGCAGCAATTCTTTAGGAGAGCGAGGTAAGAGAGCAGAAGACGTTGGCAAAGAAACAGCTTTGCAGCTACTAAATGAAATTAATTCAAAAGCTCCTGTTGACAAACACTTAGCAGACCAATTGCTTCCATTTCTCGCACTCACAACAGGCCAAGCCAAAGTTTCTGAGATAACTCCGCATTGCCTTACGAACATTTACACTATTGAAAAGTTTCTAGGCAAATGCTTTGAAGTGGATAAAGAAAATAAGATTATAAAATCTGCTTAAGCTAGCATAGACAGTTTTAAGTCTGATTCGAGTTCGAGAACTTCGTATTCGAGTTTTTTGTTTTCTTTTGTTGATGTGCCTATTACTTCCAGGCCTGTTTTTATTTCTTCCACAAGGTGTTTTGCTTCTTCTTTCTGGTTTTGCTCGATTGCTTTGCGTGTTTGCTCAATTAAGCCTTCAATTTTTTCTTTTGTGTATTCTGTATCAAGTTCAAGCTCAGGCATTCCAGCTTCTTCATTATATGCGCCTTCGTTGTATGTAACTGTTTCTTCAATTTTTCCGTGTTGCTCCAGCAATTTCTCGAATTTCTCTTTTTCAATAGTTCCTTTTTCTTTTATAAGCTTGTACCGCTTGTTTGTAAGCTCTATTCTTTTTTTGTTTATGTGTTCTTCTTCCAATTCAAGCAATTGTTCTTTTTCTGCAATTTGTTCCTCTCTTTCTTCAAGTGTTTCCGGCTTTTTTATAATTTGTTTATGAGTGATTTTTTTTATTGCTTGCTGTATTTCCATACTTTTTTCATTTTGCAAATTCTCATGCTTTTCTTCATGAATTTTCGGGATTGCTTTTTTTATTTTTGTTTCTTGCTTTACACTCTTTTTCTCTTTACGCTTCTCATGTTTTTTGTGATTGTCTAGTATCTTGAGAGTATCTCGCTTGCTTTTTGCAATTGCAAGTTCTGATGCTAGCTGAACATCGCCAATTATATCGCGAATCCACTCAACTATGTCGTTTTTTTCTTTGTGCTGTTGAAATACTCGGCTTTTCATTGTTTTGAAAGCTTTAGTAAGTTCTTCAACGCTTTTTACAACTCTTCCGTCGTTCAGCCATAGCGCAAGTTCAGGCTCTATCTTTTTTGTATGGCCTGAGCCAGTATCTTCAAGAATATAGATTTCTTCTTCTTTGAAAGGCGTGATTGGCTCTTCAATTGTTTCTGCTTTTACTTCTTTCTTTAGCTCTTTTTTAGCTTCTTTTTTTCCAAACTTGAAAAATCTCTTAATCCCTTTACTTTTAGGTTTTTGTTCAACTTCCATTAATTCGCTTTCTTTGAATTCAGGCAGTTCAGGAAGCTCTTCAAGAGGGTCTGGGAGCATGATTGTTTTGTTCTCTCTTAATTTGCGCCTTTTCGTGCTCGTACTAGAAGCAAGTGTTTTTTTCTTATCCATAATTTATTCCCCTTTTTTCAACTTCTTATGCTGTATTACTAGTATTTAAAGTTTATTAGATTGTTACGCATTGCTGATATCAATAATAATTTAAATAATAAAAGTTAATGGTAGTAAAAAACTTGTTTTTAACCATGAAATGGAAGAAAGAAATTGCTAGGGACATATTAGCTCTTGGCGGGCTGCCTTTCTACTTTATTGTGCTTATTAGGGCAATTATTGGCGACTATAACCTTTTTGTTTACCAATTATTGATGGCTATTGCAGTGCTTTATATTCTGTACTTCTTTGTTAAGCAAGCAAATCTTCATATTGCTCGCGGCTTCATAGTGTCTGCCTTCACCAGCTTATTCTATAAAGAAATTATATTTACAGTATTTGCGTTCTTTTTGTGGCTTGCTGCTCTGGCATCGCTTTTTTACCTGAAAACTAAACCTGCTAATATTGTTAAGGGAATCATAATTGGAATTATCAGCGCTGTTGTTGCTTATTATTCTTTAACTAACTTCTTAAATTCTCCAATAACTTTTTAAATACCTTTTAAACACGTTTCTTCATGGCTGAACAAGTATGCATTAGTTGTAAGAGAAACGTTTCAAACAAGAGCGTAGCTCGTTTTCCATGCCCTAGCTGTGGTAAAACTGAGATTGTTAGGTGTGGTGACTGCAGGGCAAACGCGATTGCTTACGAGTGCAAAGACTGCAAGTTCAGAGGTCCTAATTGATGCAAAATGGCCACTGTTGTTGTTACACTTAAAATAATGCCTGAATCTGTTGATACTAATCTTGAAGAATTGTCTGCTTCTGCTACTGAAAAAATAAGCGCTTTTGGCGGTAATGTTGGAAAGACAGACACAGAACCTATTGCTTTTGGCCTCAAATCTTTGCTTTTAATGTTTTCAATGCCTGAAGAAAAAGGCAGTACAGAAGACCTTGAGAAGCAAATCTCTGAGCTTCCAGGTGTTAGAGGCGTTCAGGTTATTGATGTGAGAAGAACTGTTGGTTAATGCGATAGTAAGTTATTAAGCATTCTGAGTTCGTCCTGCGTTATTGTTTCATTAGTGTATTTTTCTGCTAGTTTCTGAGCTTCTATTAGCTCTGCGCGCTTTTTCAAGTTGTGGTATATTCTAAGCAAGTCATCATAATGTTTGAGTTTTGCGTCTTCTTCAAGCTCTAAAAATGCTTGTCTTGCAGCAGCATAAGTTTGATTGGCTTCTTCATACTGCTCCATGTTTATGAGTTTTTTTGTTTTGTTTATCATGCCTGCCATTTGATTTCTGTTAGAGAATTTTTCATATCCTATCCTTGCAGAAATTACTAAGACAACAATTCCTATCAGCCAGAACAATATGTATGTTGCTG
Source organism: Candidatus Woesearchaeota archaeon (assembly GCA_002688315.1). Lineage (GTDB taxonomy): Archaea > Nanobdellota > Nanobdellia > Woesearchaeales > UBA10216 > UBA492. The sequence continues at coordinate 129,413 of NZCN01000002.1, forward strand.
ATGTTTGAAGTACATTTACTGCTCCGTCAACACCAGCCACTAAGCCAGTAATAGGCGAAAATCCGGTTTCTTTAGTTTCAGCAGAACCGCCTTTTGTTACTAAAACTTCATTTTTTTCCTCGCAGGAATGGCCAGTGCACGCTTTTATATTATACTCGTAAGATGTTCCAGGCTCCAGTCCTACTAGCTCTTTTCTGAATTTTGTTGCTTCTTGAAATGCAATGTTCTCATCATTTATGTTTAACACTGATATGGTTTCTATCTTTGTTGACCATGTTATTATTGCTCTTGTATCATATACTTCGATACGTTCAATTTCAAGGTTTATAGAATCATCAGAGAATGTTAAAAATCCTGTAAGAGTTCCGCTTGATATTAAGAATGTGATTAGAAAAACAGAAGTTATTGTTAATAAGATGATCCAATGACTTGATTTCATTTTATTCCCTCTTTTAACCAAACCCTGCTATCTATTTTTATAAATCTTTCTATTTATTGACAAAGCGCTTAAAAAACTAAAAATTTATATATCCCTCAATAACAGAAATTTTTATGACAACGAAAAGCGTTGGTGCAAACACTCTTAAGAGCGGTTCTTATCTTGTTATGGAAGGCGCTGCCTGCAAAGTGGGCAATATTCAAATTTCTAGGCCTGGAAAGCACGGCCATGCTAAAATGCGAATTGAAGGCGTTGGAATACTTGACGGAAAAAAGCGCATAATTGTTCTGCCTGGCCATGACCATGTGGAAGTTCCTGTAATCGAAAAAAAGACTGCTCAGGTTCTTTCAGTACAAGGCAATACTGCGAATGTAATGGATTCTGAAACTTACGAAACTTTTGACATCAAAATACCTGAAGAATTAAAGGCAGACTGCCAAGCTGGTGTTAACGTGCTTTACTGGCAGGTTCTCAACGACAAGATTATGAAGCAGGTTAAGAGTGGCGAGCAGTAAACTATATAAACCTCTACCAAGCTCTAAATCTCATGGTAAAATTCCCAGAGTCTGAATCGCGTTTTTTCAGGAATACGTTTGTTTGCCGTAAATGCAAGTCTAAAATCAGAGCTCCTAATCTCAAGGTTATTCAAGGCAAGGTAAAGTGCAGAAAGTGCAAAGGCCAGGCTTTAAGGCCTATAAGAAGGAAGTAATCTGGCTTCTGATTCCATTCTTAATAACGATAGTAATTAATAGTAGTTGTTATTGAAAAGATTAAAATGACTGATGCTTTTGTTGATTTTTTTCTTCGTAACAAATTTGTAATCCTTTTTTACTTAGCTGTTGTATTGTTTGTTTTTCTTAACAGAAAAAAGTTTAATTTCTATTTCAAGATAATTGCTTTGTACAGGACTAACTGGGGCATTAAATTAATGGACAAGCTTGCTGAAAAATATCGCGAGCCTATCAAGCTTTTTGGATACATTAGCATTGGCGTTGGCTTTATAGGAATGTTTTTCATTGTTTTTGTTCTGATTCAGAGCATTTACACTCTTTTCACAACTCCAAATGCGCCTCCTGCGCTTACTCCTATACTTCCCGGTGTTCATGTTCCTGGAGTTCCTGAGTCTTTGTTCATACCTTTGGTGAAGGGAATTATTGCTATTTTCATTGTTGCTGTAATCCATGAGTTTTCCCATGGTGTTGTTGCTAGGGCGCATAACTTAACGATTAAAAGAACTGGCATTGCAATTATAGGGCCGTTTTTTGCTGCTTTTGTAGAGCCAGATGAAAAAGAGCTTAAGAAAAGAGATGACATTACAAATTATTCAATGGTTGCAGCAGGTCCTGTTTCAAACATTGTAACTTTTTTTATCTTGTTCCTGCTTATTTCTTTTGCAGTATCTCCTGTTATTAACTCAATCTATTCTCCTTCAGGAATTTCATTTTCTTCAATAACTGATGACTCGCCTGCAGCTAATGCTGGTTTGCAGACAGATGTTACTTACACTATGATAAACAACCAAAGCGTTACATCTCTTGCGGATTTTTTGAGAGCGTTTGAAAACATAAAGCCGAATGATGTAATGTCCATAAGTAATTCTGAAAATACTTACTTTGTTGAAACAGGCACTAATCCAGATGACAACACAAGAGCTTACCTTGGTGTAAATATTTATAACCGTTTAGCTGGAGATACTACAACATCTTTCAAAATCGTCTCATGGTTTACTAGCTTGCTGTCTCTCATTGGCATCTTAAGTTTAGGTATTGGAATTGCAAACCTGCTTCCTATAGGGCCATTAGATGGCGGAAAAATGCTTCAGCAGGCTCTCCACAAAATAAGAGGAGAGAAAAAAGGCAATAAAACTTTAGTCCACCTAAGCTTGTTCTTCCTTCTTGTTATTCTTCTGCTTTTAACCCCTATCTTCAGGGAAACTGCTAAGTCTATTTTTGGGATTTCTTAAATCTAATTTTTGAATATCCGAAAGATTTATATATTAGTTATACACACTAGTGTGTATAAATGTTAACAAAAAACGTTGTTAGGGATTTGAAAGAAATAAACAGAAATTTTGCTAATGGTGTGATAGTTAACAAAGGCAGTTTAGAGTTTGCTCTTAATGCTGCAAGCAAAAGCAATGATTGGCAAGAACAACTTGCTTATATTGTTAGAGCCCTTCTTTGCGACCACATTTTTGTTGATGGCAACAAGAGGGCAGCTGCTGCTTACATAATGGCTATGCAAAAAAGACTGAAATACAGATACGATTCATTTAAGATTGACAAGCTGGTATTAGATATAGCCAGGAATAATATTGCTGATGTTAAAAAAATCAGGAGGAGGATTCAAAATGCAACACCCAAGCATATTTGATAAGGAAGTGCTAGAGCTTGCGAAGAAGCTGCCGAAGCAAACACCAGAGCCTTTCAAAGCTCTGGAAGAGTATGACCGCACGCACAAACTGCGTAGGTGGGATAACAAAGTCAGGGTTAACTTTACACTGGATCCTAAGACGTATAAAGAATTTAAGCGTTATTGTGAGAAAAAAGGCTATAAGATGAGCACGTTAGTTGAAAGACTTATTAAGAAAACTGTTAAATAGTGGCTTTCGATTCTTTTCCTTATGATTTCAGTAGTTTTAATTGAGCCTCACGTTTCTGGTAATATAGGCAGTGTTGCAAGAGCTATGAAGAACTTTGGCTTGAAGAATCTTATTTTGGTTAATCCTAAATGTGACCATTTGAGCGGGGAAGCCAAAGCAAGAGCAAAGCACGCCAGGCTAATCTTGAAAAATGCAGTTATAGTGAAGAAATTTAGTAATTTGAAGTTTGATACGCTTGTAGCAACAACTGCTTCTCTAGGCCGCGATTATAATGTTGCCAGGCTTCCATTAACTCCTGAACAGCTTGGTGAAAAATACATTGAGTTGAACAAAAGCAAAACAGCTTTGGTATTTGGCAGGGATACTACTGGCTTGACAAACTCTGAAATTCTGAAGTGTGACTTTGTTGTTTCTATCCCTGCTTCAACTAACTACAGTGTTCTCAACATTTCGCATGCTGCTTCAATAATATTTTACGAGTTGTCCAAGAAATCAAGAATAAATAAGATAGGAAATTTTACTGCTGCTACATCCAAAGAAAAAGATGTTATAATGAAGTTAATTGATAGTCTTCTCAGGCAGATGCCTTTTCATTTTGATACAAAGCGAGAAACTCAAAGAAGAATCTGGCGCAGACTAATCGGAAAAGCAATGCTTTCCAGAAGGGAAGCGTTTGCTGTTATTGGCTTTCTGAAGAAAATAAAGTTAAGATGACTTTTTATCAAAGTACTCTTTAACAACTGGAAGTCCTGCTGGCTTTGCAGTTTCTCCTAGGGAATAATAAATGCGTTCAACTTCTCCTCCCCAGCTGTAATTGCCTTTTTCCTTCTTTATTTGCGCTACTTTAAGCTCTCGCGTATCAACGCCTTTTTTCAGGTTGTAATAGATTGCCCGCATAGTCACTTTTGGAAAGATTTCCTTGTAAATAGCGTAGATATTGTAGCCGTGAGCCTGTTTAGCATAGTGCAATATCTCCACAATATTCTGCCTTATTTTGCTTCCTGCAGGTCTTCCTCTTGGCATGAATATCAATCGAACTAGCTAATATAAATATTTTGCTATATTGAAAAGAATTGTTTTTATATATGAAAATAGAGATATTCAAGAAAACCTTTATATAGTACACAACCTATTTTCCTATATAAATTATTAAAACACGCTTCGAGGTGGATTAAATGGTACAAGGAAGATGTATGAAATGTAAGAAACAAGTTGATATTAAGGATGCAAAGGAAGTTATTATGAAGAACAAAATGAAGGCTATGAAAGGAACCTGCGGCAAATGCGGTACAAAAGTCTTCAGAATTGTTGGAAAGGCTTAAGCCTTTCTTCTTTTTCTTTTTGATTTAGCCTAATGGCTTTATTTCTTGTTTGAATATTCTTGAAGCATTTTTTGTATATGCAAAAATGTTTTTCTTAAAATATGGCGGGTTTTGTTTTTGTATGTGGCCGATAAAGTAGTAGCTTATTGCCATTACCGTAGCAGGTCCTGCCCATTTTGGCAGGCTAATATTCAATCTTTTCTTTCCAAAATCCTTGTTGTCATAACCTATGCTCAGGAAAAACTCTCGCTCAGCAGGCACAACAGTTTTTGCGTGCTTTGTTTGTTCTGGAGTGAAAACCCGCCCTGAAATTTTTGGGCCAAACAGCTCATCAAACTTTGTTGCAAGCATTTCCCTGATGTTGTCAAACTCTGTTGGCAAAATGATAAAATAAGCGTCGTACTTTCTAAGGTTTTTAGGAATAACAGCATCAACACTTTTCTTTATGTGTTCAAGAATTTTTTTTGGGTTTTCTTTTGTTTTTGCCATTATCATACTCATATAAGTTGAAGTATTGTAGGTGTACGGTTCAATGTTTTTCGGAAAGACAAAAGTCTTATCAGCGTGTTTTCTTGCAGCTGCGTCCTTATTGTTAGTGAGCAGCCTAACTTCAATTCCTTTTTTCTTTAGTTCCTTTGCAATTATAGGAGCGTGTTTTCCTCCTGATGCTGAAATTAGTATTGCTCCGTCAATTTCTTTCACTGTTTTGAGTTTTTCCTTGTAAGTTCCTTCATCAGCAAATACAGCATCAGAATCTTTAAGAATAATCCTGCCTGTAACAGCTGCATTGCCGCTCCCAACAACCAAGGGTCTTTTATAGTTGCCTAATGAGAGCTTTGGCAAGCCTTTCTGTATGAACAAATCTAATGCATATATCACGCATTCATCTAAGTCGATTAGTTTAGCGCCAAATGTCATACGTCTTTTCTTGTGGTTATTTTTTATAAATCTTATGTTTTATTTTTCTTTTTTTCCATGATTCGCATTCCATCGGGATACTGAGCTTTACAGCTAATTTCTGACAAGGTTTTTATAGCTGCTTTCAATACAGTTTTTTTATGAATTTTTTTTATTTCATAATTATTTTAATATCTGTTGTTGTTACTGATTGCACTATGCCACAACCTCAAACTGAAACTTCATCTTCAAACAATACGTTGCTTATTGGCCTTACAGGAGATGTAATGCTGGGCAGATTGGTTAACGAACAGATTTCTGTTGCTGGCTACAAGTATCCTTGGGGTGATATGCTGTCGCTGCTGCAAAGCACTGATGTTAACCTTATTAATCTGGAAACCACGTTAACAACTAGCAACAAAATAGTTCCCAAAGTGTTTAACTTCAAAGCAGACCCGGATAAAGTTCAAAGCTTGCTGGATGCAAGGATAGATGTTGTAACTATTGCTAATAATCACATCCTTGATTTTTCTGAAGAAGGATTAATAGAGACGATTTCCGTGTTAGACAAGGCAGGAATTAATCATGTGGGTGCGGGCGTAAACATCTCAGAAGCAGCAACTCCTGTTATTATCACAAAAAATAATATAAAAATAGGGGTTCTTGGCTATACTGATAATGAGCCAGAGTGGGAAGCTAATGATAAGCCAGGCACTGCTTATGTTTCTGTTGGCGATATTGCAAAAGTTGAGAAAGAAATAAAAAAATTAAAAGAGAAAGTAGATATTGTTATTTTCACAATTCATTGGGGTCCTAACCAACGCAAAAAACCAACTCAGACGTTCATAAACTTTGCTCACAATGTCATTGATGCTGGTGTTGATATTTTCCATGGTCATAGCGCTCATATTTTTCAGGGAATAGAGGTTTACAACAACAAGCTTATTCTTTACGATACTGGTGATTTTGTTGATGACTATTATGTAACGCCTGAATTAAGAAACGACCAGTCATTTTTATATCTGATAACTGTTGACAAAAATGGAATCAAAAAAGTACAGCTAGTTCCGGTTTTAATCTTTCGCATGCAGGTAAACAAAGCAACTGGAAACGATTACGAAGAAGCAGTCAATAGAGTCAAAAAAATATCTAAGGAATTTGGGACAAGCGTAAAAGAAACTGACGAAGGAGTTTTTGTTTCATGGAAATAGACTCAACAACTTTTAACGCAGCCTTAAACAACGGTAAGTCAATAATTTTGAGCTGCAACTGCTCGGTAAACTATTCTGGCAGGGCAGAAAGTTTTCTTGCAGACGGCGACAGGATCATAATAATAAAATCTGACAAAACTCTTCTTATCCACCAGCCGCAAGGCAGCAATCCAATTAATTACATGAAAGAAGGCGCTGCTCATAAACTGCTGCAGAAAGATGGCAATCTTGTTCTTAGCAGCAGTAATCTTGCGCTAAAAGAATATGTTAACATAATCCTAAATAAAATCCATTCACTTCAAATACTAAACTTGACTGATAACCAAAAAATTCAGTTAACAGGTTCTGAAAAAGATATGTCTGATATGATTTACAACAATCCTTCTCTTATTAGCAAAGATTTCAAGCCGTTGTCAAGGGAAGAACACACTAAGTACGGCTTCATAGATGTTTTTGGCCATGACAAAAATAATACTTTGGTTGTAATTGAATGCAAGCGCTATTCTGCTGACTTTAATGCTGTTGACCAATTGCTAAGATACATTAAAAAAATCAAAGAACTCAAAGGCATTAATAATGTTAAAGGTATAATCGCTGCTCCAAAAATTTCAGATAATGCTTTGCAAATGCTCCGAGACCACAACTGCGAGTTCCGCTCAGTAAACCCTCCGAAGTATCTGGAGAAGTATGACAAGCAACAGCAGAAGCTTGATTTTTTCTAACTTTACATACTATCCAGTATCTCGTGCGCGTTAACTGCAGCCAAATTCTTTCTTAATTCGTTCCATTTGTTTCCTGCAGTTGCAAACAGCTTTGCTTTCACATAATCTGTTTCCCTATCACTAACCCGAGCAAGCTTATCTGCGAGAATTAGTCCGTACGGATAGCCTGGGAATGTTAAATCACGGGAATTCTCTTTCAATTCAGCTATTGTTTCTTCTATTTTTTCCTTTTGCTGGTTATGAATCTCTGTCCTGAACACATGGCTGCTTTTCTCATGCATTTTTGCAAAAAGCATCTCTGCTTTATGGTGTTCAGAAGCTATCTCAGCAACAGGATAATAATACCAAGCTCCATTTTTATCTTTGCTGTCAAGCATTGCTGCAAACGAGCTTCCTTTTTCTGTGGTTAGTGTTGTAGTTTTTGCAACTGCTGCAATTGTTACTTTTTTCTTAGAAGCTTCAAGGTACAAGTCATCAAAATGCTGTTTTTCAATGTCATTTTCAGCTTCTAAAGTGCCGTCAAGGAAAACAACAGCTCCTTCACTTAACATTTCGCTGGCAAATTTTATTTCGCTTGATTTGCGAATGCTATCGCATAGTTTAGTTAAGTCACGCCCTTTCACTTCTGTTTCTTCCCCATCATCAGTGTAAATCTTTGCTTTAACTTCTTTATCTTCAGCTATTGCCAGAACGTAAAATTCTCGCTTTCTGTTTTTAATCATTTTATTGTTTTTCAGAACAACAGCAGCGTTTCTCATGAGCTGCAAACTTAGCCCAGGCGCACTCACCAATTCAGAGTTCCCTCCGTCTACAAAAACTATTGTTTTACCACTGCTACTGTTGCTAATTTCCTTAAAATTATTCAAAGAGAATTTAACAGGTTTGTAATGTCTGTCATTGAAAACAGCATGGTTTCCTTCTGCTTTTTCAACTCTTTTGCTTACTTCTTCTATTATTTCTTTGAGCATCTTTTGTTCTCTTAACTTTTTCCCGATTTCTTTTCGGTAAAGTCAACTCGCACATGTTTTCCCTATTCAATTTTTCTCTTCTCCTCTAAAAAGTTAAGGAGGAGAGAAAAATTAGTAACATGCGAAATAAACGTTGCCACAACAAACTCGACATCCCATCAGAAAACTTAATATAGCTATAGCTTATATTTTTTGTTATGAAGTTAAGCAACATGCAGCTTATATTATCCACTGCAGCGGTTTTTGTGATTGTTATTTTTTTCGGCAATTTTGTCTTTTTGCTTAACAACCATGATTACACTTCTGAATTTCAAAAACTCAAAGTAAATGAAACCATTGCTAATAACGTTGTTGACTTTGTTAACGGAAAATCTACTTTAAGCTCTGAATTTAATTCCCGTGAGTCATCCCATCTTGAAGATGTAAAAAATCTTTTTACAGCAATAAAACGTTTCTATTACATTTCATCTCTGATATTATTAATAATGTCAATTTACTTATTTACAATTAAAAAATTCAATCAAATAATACCAAAATCACTTATAGTTTCAGGCGCTGCTTCGCTGCTATTGCTGTTCATTATTTTCTTACTCTCTTTTAGCTTCACTGAAATCTTCAATTTAATCCATAAGCCTTTTTTTGCTTCAAACACCTGGATATTTCCTGCAGATTCTTTACTAATAACTACTTTTCCTGAACAATTTTTCAAAGACTTTGCAAAAAACCTTTTCCTTTTGATATTTGTTAATTCAGCAGTATTTCTTGGAATTGGCTTGTTTATCAGAAAAAAATTTAAGCAAAGAAATAAAACATATCCTGATGATTATCCCTCGTAATTGTAATTTCTGCGGGTTGTGCTGCGCTCTTACAGTAAAACTTACTGAAAAAGAAATTAAAGATATTGAATCACTAGGTTATAACCGCAAGGATTTTACTGAAGAAGACGAACCAGGAAGCAAAGTAATAAAGCGTCCTAACAGTTGGTGTTATTTTCTTGAAAGCAAAGACAATAAAGGCACTTGCAAAATCTATGAGAAAAGACCGCATCGCTGCAGAGAATTCCCAGACAAAGAACTCTGCGATTTGAAGGATAACGTAATCTTCAACGACATGTCAAACAAGCACCCAAACGTAAAGCTGCTATGGAAACGAGCCCCAAAGAAAAACGACCCTCTGCCTAAGAAAGAACCTGAGTTTCCTGTCTAAAAAAACTCTCCCAGTCCTTTCTGTTGTTTTACTTTGATTTCTTCTTTTACTTCTTCAACAGCTTTTCCTAGGATTGGAATACCATATTCCCCGTCATATCCAGGCTTTACTTCAATTTTTCCTTCTCTGTTAGCAATTATCGCAGCAGCTAATTTTTCATCCACGACTTTTTTCAATTCTTCTTCAGAAACATTAAGCAAAATATTAAACTCGCTTCCAAACTTCTCAATCAATAGATTGTAAACAGCCCATGTTTTCTTGGTTGCAAGAGAACCTCCATTAAGCGCAACTATTATCTCTGTAAGTGGTATCAGCCTCTTAAAAGGAATTGCTCCTTCTGGCTTAAACCCTTCCTCTCTGTCTGCAAGTTCCTCAACCCTATTCAATACACCAATTGTCATCTCTTTTTTGCATGCAGGACAAATCTTATTAACTTTTGCGGATTCTTCTGGACTCATAACAACATTGCAATTTCTGTGCCCGTCAAAATGATATTTTCCATAGCCAGGGTCAACTTCAATTGTTTCCACAAAACCTTTTCTTTCTCTTATAGCAGCCAATATATTTTTGTAATTCAACTCATCCATCTCAAACACATTAGCTTCTCGTCCCATTCTCCATGGCCAGAAGCTGTGCAAATCTGAATTAGATGTGAGCGTAATGTTATCCAGTGCACTTATTCGCCAGTTCATTTCTGGATCAGAACTCATACCAGTTTCTATGGAATGGATGAGCTTAGTTTTTTCCTCAAAGCACTCTTTCAGCGAATCGAAGCCTGTTTTTGAACCTAGTAACCCAAAAAATGGCGTCCAAATATGGGCTGGAATTACTTCAATATCTGGACTTATCTCATTCATTTTCTCAACTAATTCAATACTGCTAAAACCAAATATTGGCCTGCCGTCGTAATCAATCCTTCCTTTGCTGAGTAGAAAATCAGTTATTTGCTTGACGATTTCCAAGCTAGGCGCATACAAAAGATAATGAATCCTTCGTCCTTTTCCGCCTTGCGTATAAACCAATGCAAGTTCTGTCTGCAAAACAAAAGGAAATCCATTGCTGCTTTTCAGAATTCCACTTCCATCTTCTTTTAAATTACTCTTAATTTCTTGTATCCATTGCGGATGCGTGAAATCACCAGTACCGAGTAAATTTACTCCTTTTATCCTTGCATACTTCTCCAAATTTTCCAAGTCAAGAGCTTTACTTGTAGCTCTTGCATATTTGCTGTGTATGTGCAAATCACTTATTATCTTCATTTAACTACCTCACATAAATCTCTGCATTCTCAGTAAATTTGGTTACTCGCGAAGCAGTTTTTCCTGGAAACGCTTCAAACTTTATTTTTCTGTCTTCCAGCATTTGAACAAGCACAATTCCATTAACATTTTCATAATTTTTAGCTTTAATGCCTTTTGCCAGATAGCTCCAATCCCAATCCTTGTCTCCATCAAAATATCCAGAGCTAACTAATTCATACTTTACCAAGCCATCTTCAACAGAAACTTCAGCAGGGTCAGGTTTATTTCCTTTTATTGAAGACTGTTCAGGCTCGCCATTATACTCTCCCATGGAAATGACAATGTTTTCCGGGTCTATGTAATCGTAGGCAAAACTTATTGAATTTAACTCTCGGCTGCGTGAATCTTCTCTAATCTTGTCAAGCGCATTTTCCTTAATCCAGGTTCCTACTAATCTGCCATCAACATCATAATCGATTTTTCCTGCTATTGGTTCTTCTGTCCTAAGGCTTATCTCTTTTAGTTTGCTTTTTATTGGCTCATTAAAATATTCGTAAGTGTTCGGAATATGAGTTTTCCATGCTTCTGAAACATAGTATTCAGGAGTTATGAAACCTGTTAAAGTAAATTCAGTATCAACAATGTTATAGTCAATGTTAGTATAATACGTGCCTATAACTTCTCCTGCGTCTACTGGAACTCGAACAGATGAATAACTGCCAGGTTCTGGCGCAACTGCAGCAAGCTTTGGTGACAACGTAGTTGTATGAATGAAAATGCTTGAGATAGTACAAGTGTGTTCAATCACAAGCCTGAAATCGTTTTCTATCATTTCTCCTGAATCAATATCGCGCCATGGTCCTTTCATGTTTTGAATTGAAGTAACATATCCGCTTGCAGGCGAGTAAACATCTACTGGCTCTGCATTTCCCATGGCTTTGAAGTAGTGGTGGTCAACAGGAGTTACATGGCTTCCACTCATAAGACCCAATGGCTCAAAATATGTTGTTCTCTCCAAATCTACAGGAGGATAATCAAAAGAAATCTTGCTTCCTTCACACTCTGCTGGTTTTTGTCTTTTATCGCTAGCTTTAATTTCAGTTTTCTTTTCTTCTATTTTCTCTTCATTCTCAGCAGTTTCGATAATTTCTTCAGAATTAGCTTTTTCAGAAACTGTTTCTTCAGGAATTGCATCTTCAGCATTACAACCGTTTATAAGAACAGTTAATAATACAAATAACCCAAGAATATAACTCATTATTCTCATTGTTAAAATCAGCAACAATAGTGATATATAAATTTGTTGCAGTAATCTGTTTCAAAAAACAAAGGTTTTTTAAGTGAAATTAATCTTAGTGCTGTTATGCTCCCTGTATTTATTTGGATTGCTATTTTTATAGCGAGCTTAATTGTTTTAGTTAAGGCTTCTGATTACTTTACAGATTCTGCTGAAAAGATAGGGCTGTATTTTGGTCTTCCAGCCTTTATTGTTGGAGTTACTATTGTGGCAATTGGAACTTCTTTGCCTGAACTTGTTTCATCTATCTTTGCTGTTCTAAACCACTCTTCTGAGATAGTTGTTGGAAATGTTGTTGGTTCAAACATAACTAACATTTTCCTTATCTTAGGTATTGCCGCTATTATTGGCAAGAAAGTTAATGTTACTTATGAACTCATTCACGTTGATTTGCCAATGCTAATAGGCTCCTCATTTTTACTCACGTTAACTATTTGGGATGGTGTTTTTACCTTGCCTGAAGCTTTGTTATGCATTAGCGGTGTTTTTCTTTACCTTGTTTACACTCTGAGTATTGAAAAGAAGCATAAAGATACTGAAATTAAAAAAGAAATGAAAGGGTTTCTTAAAAAAAGAAAAAAATTGGACTGGAAAGCTTTGATTGTTCTTGTTGTCAGTGTTTTTTTCATTTACATTGGCGCAAATTATACTGTTGAATCTGTAATTAACTTATCTGAAGCATTAAGCATAGGCAAAGAAATAATCGCAGTAAGCGCTGTAGCTTTAGGAACTTCACTGCCTGAATTAATGGTTACTGTTTCTGCAGCAAGAAAAGGAAAGCCAGAGATGGCTGTTGGAAACATTTTAGGTTCAAACATATTCAATTCTTTTGCTGTAATGGGAATCCCTGCTTTGATTGGAACTTTAGTTATCCCTTCCAGCATACTAACCTTTGGCTTGCCTATGATGCTGGCAGCAACTTTACTATACTTTTTCATAACGCAAGACAGAGAAATCACCCAATGGGAAGGCTGGATGCTTGTAATCTTTTACGTTTTCTTCATTGGAAAAGTGTTCAGCTTCTTTTGAGAAATTTTCACCCATCCGGCTTCCATTTTGCGACTGTTACGTTCTTACCGTTATGATTGCTATGAATGAGCAGTGATACTGCAGCAGCAACTTCTCTGATATCTGTATACTTGGCTCCTTTTGGCTTTACAACGCTTGTTTTCAAAATACCTGGGCTGACCATGTTAACAGTAACTCCCTTAGGAGCCGCTTTTGCAAGCGCTTTTGTTAACAGCCACACTCCTGTTTTGCCAATGTAGTAAGGTGTTGTTTTGTCAGGCACCATCATTTCTGTGCAGCCAACACTTCCAATGTTCACTATTCTTCCTCGCTTTTGCTTTTTCATTATCTTAATTGCTTCCTTGCTGCAACTAAAAACAGTTATTGAATTATTTTCAAACATATCTTTAACTTCTTTAGAAGTAGTCTTTAGCAATGGTTTATACAAGAAATCGCCAATGTTATTCACCAAAACATCTATTCTCCCAAACTTCTTTTTAGCAGCAGTTACTAGCCTTTTAACATTCTTTTCATTTGTTAAGTCTCCTTTAACACAAATGCAATCGCCGTTAATTTTCCTCAATTCTTTCAATGTCTTAGCAGCTTCTTTTCTGCTTTTGTTGTAATTGATTGCAACAGCATAACCTTCGTTAGCAAGCATTAACGCTATTGCTTTCCCTAAGCCACGAGCCGCGCCTGTTACAATTGCCCCTTTCATGCAAATCGAAAGCAACAGTAAAATATATAAAGCTGCTGTTTTGCCGTATGTTAAGTGATGAGAAAATTCTCAACTTCAACTAAATTGTTTTTCGCTTTTCTTTTTGTAGCTTTAGTGTTTGTAAGCACAAAAATTAACTTTGCCCAGCTTGTTGGACAGGAAAATCAGTTCTTTACTGTTTTCCAGTTCTTCGGTCCAATTGCAGGAGGAATATTGGGAAGCTTGTTCGGAGCTTTAATTGTTTTAACTGCTCTCACCACTAATTTTATTGTGAATCTGGTTAATAACAGCAGTAGCTTTGAATTAGTAACACTACTTCGTATTCTTCCAATGGTGTTTGCAGCATATTACTTTGGCACCAGAAGAAAACACATTTCACTTGTTGTTCCACTTATAGCAATTGCCTTGTTCGTAGCTCATCCTGTCGGTCAGCAAGTCTGGTATTTCACTCTGTTTTGGACGATTCCAATTATTGCTAAATTCTTCCAAAAAAGATTATTTTTGCGCAGCTTAGGCGCAACTTTCACTGCTCATTCAGTTGGCGGCGCTATCTGGATTTGGACAGTTCCAATGGCACCAGAAGCATGGATTGCATTAATTCCTGTGGTCATAATTGAACGCCTCTTATTTGCTTCTGGAATCTCAATATCATTCGTTGCAGCAAACACTCTTTTAGCAAGAGTAGAATCAAAAGTTCCTTTCATTTCGATTGACAAACGCTATATTTTTTCAAAGCAAATCTTTAAGAATTTTTAAGCTTCTTCATTAAACCACAACTCCCTAGCTTCTCCTATAGCAAACAGGCTTCCTGTTACTAAAACTGTTTCGTCTTCTGCTTCTTCAATCGCTTTATTCACAGCTTCTTTTACGTCTTCAATTACTGTTATGTTCTTATTGTATTTTACAACTTCTCTCTCAATCAACCCGCAGTCCATTCCTCTGTATTTTGCTTTTGTGATTATGATTTTCTTAACATGCGGTAAGATAAATTCAGCAACTTTTGTTATGTTTTTTTCTTGCGACATTCCTATTACCAATATAACTTCTTCATTCAAACTACTGAGAAAATTCCCTAGCTTCTCTGCTCCGCTTGGATTATGTGCTCCATCAATTATTACTCTAGGATTTTCTTGCATGACTTCCAGCCTTCCTGCCCATTTGGTTTCAGCAATTCCTTTGCTAATTTGCTCGTCGCTAATATCCTTATTATGTTTTTTCAGAGCTTTCAAAGTTTCTACAGCAATTGCAGCATTTCTTTTTTGGTATTCGCCCAACAATCCTATTTTTCCTTTATAATTTTCTTTGACAATCATAACTTTATTATTCCTGCTTTTTGCAATCTCAATCAATTGTCTTCTTATCTTGTCATCATCCTCTCCAATAACAGTGATTCCTCCTTTTTTCACTATTCCTGCTTTTTCTTCAGCTATTTTTTCTTTTGTATCTCCTAAGAATTTCTCGTGTTCCATTCCAATATTTGTTATCACGCTAACTAGTGGCTTTTCTATGGTATTTGTCGCGTCTAATCTGCCTCCTAAGCCTACTTCAATCACCCCAACATCACAATTCTTCTTTTGAAAGTAAAGGAAAGCCATTGCAGTTGTAAACTCAAAGTAAGTAGGCTGCCCTTTCATTTCATCTGCAGCTTTTTTCACTTCAACAAACACTTCTGCCATTTCCTCTTTAGAAACCATTTTTCCATCAAACTGAATCCTCTCCCTAAAATCCTGCAAGTGCGGACTCGTATACATTCCAACTTTATAACCTGCTTTCCTCAGCACCGAGTCAATCATTGCAACAACAGAGCCTTTCCCATTTGTTCCTGCCACGTGAATTGTAGAGTATTTATTTTGAGGATTGTCAAGTAAACCACATAATTCTGTGATGTTCCCAAGCCCTAGTTTCATTCCATAGAATTCAAGTTCATCAATGTATTGGCTTGCTTGCTTGTAGTTCATTTTACCCAAAAAAAGTTTCCAATTTGCTTTGCTCGCGCTCTTCAAGAAGTTCCTGGCTGTCATAGCCTATGACTTCCAGTATTTTGCCTACTGATGGCACAACTTGATTTGCAACATAATATTCTGCGTCATACTCTCCTTCATTGATTTCTTCTGGAAGCTTTGACCTATCTCTAATCACGCCTTTGCCTTCCAAAACAACATATCTTATGCTTGTTCCAGGCCCTACTTTTTGCCCTTGCGCTTCCATTTTTTTGGCAATGGCTACATGCGGCGGAACATTAGCATAGCTTTTCAGTTCTCTTGTTATTTGTGTTTTTATTACCACTTTTCCTGTTGGGATTTTCTTAGCTCGCAAATCTTTGATAATTTCTTTGACGTATTCAACAACTTCTTCTTTTTTCTCTCCGCCAAGAATCATTTTCAAAACTTTTTCTTGTGTTTCTTTTGCAACTAATGATAAATTCCTTCTTACAGTTTCAAAGCCTCTTACTTTCATCTTCCCTGCTTCATCCATTAGGGCATATCTTTTCTTAGCTCCGCTTTCACTTCCTTTTGCAGCAACAAAAATTCCTGATTTGTAGAAGTTTTCAAATTCAAGCTCCATTATTCCCGGCAGGTTTTGATTAATCTCTTCAACAAATTTCATTGCTTCTTCCTGCTCTTTCCCGCTTAATGCCAAGAATATGGAATCTGTATCGCTATAAAGCACCTTCAATCCAGCATCTTTAGCTTTGTTAATTACTTCTTGTATGTGATGTCTTCCATAAGCAGTTATTGCTTTAGCACAGTCAATGTTATACCATCTTGCTCCGAAGAATCCATAATATCCATAAATTGAGTTTGCAATTGTTTTCAAAGCCTGCTGTCTTGCTTCAAGCGTTTTATCTTCTTCTGATTTTTTTGCTATTTCTTTAACTCTTAATCTTCTCTGTATTACATTATCTATGACTGTTGAAATAAATCCTTTTTTTGCTTTGCCAAAGCTAACGCCTTTAAGCACTCCATCTTCGCTGTCTTGCCCGTGGATTATTGTATCAGGAGAAATGTTATGCGCAGAAATAATAGTTGGATACAGGCTTCTGAAATCAAACACTGCAATGTTTTCGTAAAGCCCAGGTGTTGGCTCATAAACATAACCGCCTTCATAGCTTTCCATTCGTCTTTTGCGTTCTTCCCCAAATTCAGGTCTATTTGGCGCAAGTTCATTAAATTCAGGTGCTTCTTTCATCAAATACCATTCAACCAGTTGCGAGAAGCTCATCCTGCTTAATTCTGCTGGAGTTAACCCAATCATTTTCGTAAACTCTATTATGTTCGGCATCAGTTTTACGCATAAGTCATAGGTTAGCTTGGCATCCTGCAAGTTATACTCTGCAAACTTTTCAAGCTCTCCGTTTTCTTCATTCCATGCAGTATAAAGATTCTCTAAGTCAACTTCTACTTTCTCTTCGTCTAAAAGCTCTTTTGCAACGTCATTAAGCTTAAAACTGGTGAACGTAGTTCTAAAAATTCTTTTTACAAATCTGAAAACATCTATGTGTGCTATTCCTGTTATTTCTGTTAAAGGAATCTTTCCTTTCTTCATTTTCATCTCCGAATTATCCAATCCAACATTCAGCTTTATTTTGTATTTTTCTGCTCTTGCTTTTATGCATGGCAAGTCAAACCCGTCAGAAAAATAGCCTGTCAGAACATCAGGTTTGTACTCTTCCATAATCTGCTGAAATCTTTCAAGTAATTCAACTTCGCTGTCAACAACTTCCAAATAATCAAGCTTATTGTCAAAGTGCTTCCATGTGATAACTTTTTGAAATCCATCCCCATAAATTGCAATCATTATTATAGGATCATTTTCAGGAACTATCTCTTTGCCAAACTGAGCTAGTGTTTCAATGTCAACAGAAAGAACTTTAAGTTCAGGTATCTCATCGCTAGCATGGATTATTTTAGCAGCTTTAAAAACATCACATTTATAGTTGCTGTCAATAAACTCGCCTTCTGCTTCATAACTTAACAAAGGAATTATTTTGCGGTCAATTAAATATCTTCTGGTGAATGGTATGTCTGCCTCAAGAGTCTTAAACTTACCTCGAACAATAGGAACATCTGAAGGAAATTTAACAAAGACTTTCTTAGCTTTTATTTCTTTTCCTAGAAACTTTTTCTTATGCTCTTCAACTTTTACAATTTTTTCATCTTCTGCTTTTTCATCCAGCACCCAAAAATAAGGCTCAAAATCATCAACCTGCACGCATATTTGCTTTTCATTACTCTTTCCGTAAAGCTCAACAATCGGTTTGCCATCTATTGTTTTGTACGCTATTTCTACTGGGTTAAATCTTATTTTTACCATGCTCGAAAAGAATTTTTGTAATTATTTAAAGGTTTGGCTAGGATTCAATTCCTAATTTCATCTATCTTATCCCTTCTTTCTTGGTTAAGGTAATACTTAAAACCATACTTCTTGGCTTTTTTGCATAAAATTTTTTGTTTAACTAAGGCATCGGCTACTACTAAAACTTTGCCTTTGTCATCAGAAGGAAAACCGTCTTTTAGTTCATCTTCGTATAAGGAACCTTTGCCCCAGCAGCCTAGCTTGTAGAGTTTTATGATTAAAGATTTTGATATTTGTATATATTCGCTCTTAGTTACTTTTTTTGTCATAAATCTAATTAAACAATTCTTATATTTAAACTTTCATTAAATAAGGTTCTAACTTTGTCCCATATAGTTCATAATCGAAAACTTTATATAGTTGAATCACCGCAACTATTTTTAACAAGAAGATGAATTTTTTAAAATGTTACAAAAATCTTTATTTTTAAAAGCGTACGGCGACAGTCCTATACTTAGAGTTCTTGATTTTTTAGTAACATTCCAAGACTATGATTATTCTATGAAAGATATTGCGAAAAATGCAAAGATAGGCTATACCACGTTAAAGTTATTCTGGAAGAATTTAGTTGATAGAAAGATGATAAAACAAACAAGAGTCGTTGGAAAAGCTAAAATGTATAAATTAAACACAGATAACCCTGAAATTAAAGAATTTATTAAGCTGTATTGGCTAGTTATCGATAGAGAAACTGATAGACTATTAAAGAAAGAAAAAGAAGTTACTGTTCAACATTAGTATTCCTTCTCAACCACAGCTTTCAAGAATTTTCGAAGTTATTTAAAGGTTTAGCATTCAAAAAATGAAAAGATTTATATGCTTTAAATAGGATATGGTAAACAATGACAAAAACAATTATGCTTGCTTTGTTACTGGTATCAATGCTTATTTTATACGGTTGTACATCCCAAGAACTTGTTACGCCTGAACTTATTCTACCCGAAAAATGCACTTTCCCTGTCCAGATTGCTTGTGTTGATTTCGATGTGACCAAAGACTCTATAGCAATAACTGTTTTGAATGGTGCAGGAAGAGATATGACTATTAAAAGCGTCACGTTTTCAGGAGATGCTGTTGATGGATGTGTGGTGGAAAGAGAAACACCCATCGCAAATAGAGAAGAAGCTACTTTTGAAGCAACGAATTGCAATATTGAACCAAGTAGAAAAGGTAGAGGGGTATTTCCAATGGATGTAGTATACTTCTGGGATGAAGATCCTACCGCAGAACATTCACTTTATGGTGAAATGTTAGCAAGTGTTAGATAACAAATAGAAAACAGAAGTAGTTATTTGTAAAACAAAGCGAGGTATTTTGAAAATGACATCCCAGCATTTTGAGCAGAGAGTTGGTGTTTACGTTGATGTGCAGAACATGTATTATTCTGCCAAGAATTTGTATAATGCCAAGGTTAATTTTGCAAACATTCTGAAGGCAGTGGTTGGTAAAAGGCGTTTAGTTCGGGCAAATGCTTATGTGATTAAGGCAGATATTGAGGAGCAGGACAAATTCTTTAACGCGTTAAAGCAGATGGGTTTTGAAGTTCACTCCAAGAACTTGCAAACTTTTCTTGGAGGCGCAAAAAAAGGCGATTGGGATGTTGGAATAGCAATGGACATGATTGAACAGTCTCAAAAACTTGACACTATTGTTCTTGTTTCCGGTGATGGTGATTTCCAGCCTTTGCTTCAGCATTTAAGAAGAGCTGTTGGCTGCAGAGTTGAAGTGGCAGCATTTGGAAAGTCAACTTCCAAGAAACTCGGAGAAGAAGCAGACAGCTTCCTTGACTTAGATAACCGAAGATTTTTGATAACGCCTACGAGAAGAGCAGCTTCCTCGCCGCCTGGAAGAACCCCTTCAAGTGCTAAAACTCGATAAACAGCTTATCCAAAATGATATACGTTACAACCTCCGAAATTCAAGGAAAGAAAATTGTCAAAACTATTGGCGTAGTGAAAGGCAGCAGTGTTCGCGCTAAATGGTTTGGCGCAGATATTATTGCAAACATAAGGAATGTTTTTGGTGGAGAAATAGTGGAATATTCTAACTTATTGGATCAGACAAGACAGAAAGCTATTGACCGTATGCTTGAGGATGCAAAGGCAAATGGCGCTAATGCTATCGTAAATGTCCGCTTCGCGTCATCCCAAATTGGCCAGCAAGCTGCAGAAATATTAGTTTACGGGACAGCAGTTGTAGTTAAGCTTTGAACGTTTTCTCAACGTCTCGTTCTATGATAATGTCTCCTGTATAGCCGCACTTGTCACATTTGTATCTGTTCCCTGTTATTCCTAGCGTGCGGTCCATGCCTACGTCAGTTGATCCGCATTTAGGGCAGGTTTTTATTTTCATTTGACTTTCTTATAACCCAGCCATATCAGTACAGCTAATGCTATTCCTAACAAAATAAATCTGTAAATGTTTTGCAAATGTTCCCAGTAGCGCATGCTTGCAATTATCAATCCAAGTATTCCGCCAAGCAAGAACCCGGTTGATACTGCTTCTACTTTAATCATTATCCCTGCTGCGAGTGCAGCAACTGCTACTATCAGTAATGCCGCAAACACATTGCCGTCATGAACCTTTCTTACAGCGTCGTACTCTACATTGCAGGTTTCACAGTAAGCTTCTGTAGCGCAGCCTCTGCTGTCGTATTTGTACGCTACATGCCCTACGTCTTTAGTGCATTCGTTTTGCAGTTCCTCGCTCGCTTCTATTGCTTCGCATTCCTGCGCTGCTATCTTTAGCGGTTGTGCTCTTTGGAATTCATCGCAGTAGTCAGAATACTCTGGTCCTGGGTAGAAAGTTGCTACTCCGTAATTCACAAAAAGGTTGAAAACAATAGCTATGGCAACTGCTATAACCCATTTCTTAATCTTGTTGGTCATATAGTCTCAATTCTGTTCTTTGAAGGTTCCTTATTAAGTCAAGGTAACCCGAAGAGCTTTTATTGTTTTTTATTTTTTGTGCTTTGCTGTGTAATGTTCTGAAGAAGTCAATAAGCATAGCTCTTGTTTTTTGTTCGTTTTCCACAACCACTTCAACATCTATCAATGATTCGCCATCAAATTCAAGAACATTGTTTTTCTCGCTTATAATTAGCTCGTTCATTAGTTGCAGTGCAAGAACATTTGCGTCTCCAAGCTTTGTTGTTCTGGTTATCTGCTTGCTTTTGTTGCTTTCATAAAATATTCCCAGAACTGCCATGTTATCCATTGGCGAGAAAGACTTAACTATAACTTTCAGCAAACTAACATGTGCGGTCTTTAAGCTCTGTTCCATTAACTCTTTTTTTGAATTTAGAGTTTAAAAACTTTTCTTTCGATAAATTAATTGCTTTCTGTTTTTTTAGAAACAGGTTTTTCCTTATTGATTTTTATCGTGAATCCGCATGGCATTTTTTTGGTTGCTCTCTGCAGGGCTTTTCTTGCTATTTCAAGATTAGCTTCGTTTACTGTTACTGTAAACAATTTTTCTCCTTTTTTAAGCTGAAGCGCAACTCCTATTGGCTTTCCGAAGCTTTGTTTCATTCCTGTGCTTACACGGTCTGCTCCTGCGCCTGCTGCTAATGGGTTTTCTCTCAGAATGTGGTATGGGTATTTTCTTATTCTGAAAAAGAATTTTCCAGGAACGTTTTTCTCAAGCCATCGTAGGCTGGTCATTCTTGCTGATTCTATTGCTTCCTGTCTTATCTGTACAGATGCTTTTGAAACCAAATCTAGGGAGTATTTTCGTTTTCTTTCCTCTCCCATGTTAAATCTTACGATTTTTCTAGCAGGGGTAATTCTAATGAATGACTTTTTTCTGAATTTCGAAATCCTCGTATAGGGCCTTTCAATGCGTATGTAAGCCCTTGATCTTCTCATCTTTGGCATAATATACTGGCATTTGGAAACAGTTTAAAAATGTAACGCTTTTGCTGTTTCTACTAAAACTATTTAATACAGTATAAACCTGTTTTTTGACTATGAAAAAAGTAATGTGTTTCGGCACTTTTGATGTGTTGCATAAAGGACATGAATTTTACTTAAGAGAAGCTAAGAAATTAGGAGACTTTTTAGTAGTTGTAGTGGCTTTAGACTCTACTGTTTCTGAAGTTAAGAATAAGCTTCCTAACAACAACCAAGACACTAGACTTAAGAATTTGCAGCAGTTAAATATAGCAGATAAAGTAATCTTCGGCAATCCTGGAGATAAATTAAAAATTGTAGAGGATGAAAAGCCAGACATTATCTGCTTTGGCTACGATCAAAACTCGTTCACAAAAGACGCTAAGGAAAAACTGCAACAGCGAGGATTAACTATTGAGATAGTAAGACTTGAAGCTTATCATCCAGATAAGTATAAGAGTTCTTTAATTAGAGAGTCTTCTGATTAGCGTACTTTTTAACAAACTTATCAGCTTTTTTCAGCAAGTTTTTTGCTGTTTTGAAGGTGGCTTGCTTAGCAGCTTTATCAAACTCCAGCCATTTGTATTTTTCGTGTTCAGAACTCAGTTTTATTTCTTCAGTTTCTGTTTCAGCAAGAAGAAAAACAACTTCTTTTGCAATTTTTTTTCCGTTTTTAGTGTAAAAGTAGCTTATTCTTTCCCTAAAGCCAGGGATAATCTTCAGGTCAATAAGTCCTGCTTCTTCTTCGGCTTCCCTTACTAATGTTTCCTCTTCTTCCTCACCAGTTTCAATATTACCTTTCACATAATCCCAATGTCCTGCTCCATAAAGTAATAAAAGGTATTTTATTCTGCTGTTTTCTTTCCTGTATATTATAGCTCCTGCAGACTTTTCTTGCATACGTTTTGTATAGATTTTTTAGCTTAAAAAGTTAATTGTTAGAACACAGCGCGAGGCATTACTATTTGAGTAACAGTATATTGTGCATTTAAAGCAGCGTCTGACACATAGTACCTAGTTTTTCTTTTTTCCACTAATCCTTTTCTTTGCAAATCATCAATGAATGCCCGTTTTTCATCTGAAGGAATTGGTGTTGTTTTAATCATGTCTAGCCATTTATAAGGTATACCTATTCTTGGAATATTTGCCAGAAATCTTGCTTCACTCACTCCTATCTCAACAGTATTCTCAAGTCTTTTTCCTTGAATTTTCACCATGCCGCCGAATTCCATCAAGTTAAGAAAACCTGGAAGAGAGTCGTAACTAACTGGTTCTATCTCTACTTGCGAACTCTCTGCAAAACCGCTCATTGGTGCAAATGGCATGTAAAAAGGTACTAGAATTTGATTTATTAAGCTTTCTGTAGCGGCAAACCATAACTTTAAATAACTCCTTTTTTAGTTAGTTTTCATGACTGAAATTACTCTTGGTGGGCAGGCTGTTATTGAAGGGGTGCTGATGCGCACTAAAACACATTACGCAATAGCTGTTAGAGATGACAAAGGCAAGATTATTGTTAAGAAAGAGCCGATTAATACGTCTTCTGAAAAATTTAAGATTTTAAAGCTTCCGTTTCTTCGTGGTGTTCTTGCATTGTATGATACGTTAATTCTTGGATTTAAGGCATTGATTTATTCTGCTCACATTTCTGCCGGAGAAAAAGAACGATTGAGTAAAAAAGAAATGGCAATTGCAATATTTTTATCAGTTATTTTAGCTGTAACTATCTTCATAGCTCTGCCTTTTTTCTTTGCTTCGCTTGCAACCAAAGAAAATTTGCTGTTCAATCTTATTGATGGTGTATTAAGGCTGGTTGCTCTTTTCGGCTATCTTATAATCATCTCTTTGTTTAAGGATGTTAGAAGGCTTTTCGAGTATCACGGCGCTGAACACATGACTATTCACGCTTATGAGCATAAAAAAGAGCTAAGCTTTAAAAAAATTGAAAAGTATAAGACAATGCATCCAAGATGCGGAACAAGCTTCTTGTTAATAGTTGTGGTATTGAGTGTTATTGTTTTTTCTGTAATCACAGCTGATAACTTTTTAGTTAAGTTTCTTTCCCGTCTCATGCTTTTGCCTGTAATAGCCGGTCTTTCTTATGAAATTCTGAAATTCAGCGCTAAGAATATTGACAGTTACTTTGTCAAACCGCTTACTTTTCCTGGAATATGGCTTCAGTACATAACAACAAAGCGCCCTGATAAAAAGCAAATAGAAGTCGCTGTTGCTGCTTTAAAAGCTCTTGTTAAGAATTAATTTTGCCTTTCTTCCCTTTCCTGGACGTCTGAGCTTACTTCTTCGAGATAGTCCTGCGCGCTTTTTACCTGCTCTAATGTTTCAGGCTTATTGCAGTAAGGGCAGTTTTTAGGAACCTTTTCAGCAGATTTAGGGCTAAACCTGTATTTGCAGTTATTGCACTGATAACCTTGGCTTTCCATTGCATTTAGTGCCTTTTTAAATTATAAAAAAGTTGTGTTAAAGAATCAGTATCCGTAACTTCGTCTCTGTTTCTTGTACTTTCTTTTTACGTTTGCTGTTCTGCTTGGTCTCATCTTTTCAGCGCCTTTGCCTTTGTAACGCAGCCCTCTGCTTTTTCTTCCTGCAGATGTTAAGCCTCGAAGAACTCTTGCTTTCTTTCTCATAATCCAGCTGAGATTTTTGTCAGCAGCTATTTCAGGAATGCTGCGGTCAACAAGTATTACTTCATGCCAATAGTGTCTTCCGTCTTGCCCTAAATAATAAGAATTCAGAACTTCCATGTTAGGATATTTGCTTGCAGCTCTTTCCTCGCTAACTGCACGGTAATTCTTGTCTAGTATTTTTACCTGCCTGGCGTGCTTGCTTCTTCTTCCGCCTTTTATGTCCGGTCTTTTTCTGCCGCCTCTGTCTACTCTTTGTCTTACAATTATGATTCCTGATTTTGCTTTGTAACCTAAACTTCTGGCTCTGTCAAGTCTTGTTGGCTTTTCAACTCTTACAGTTACCGGCTCTTTTCTCCACTGGATTCTTCTTTCTCTATCTATGTTAGTGGATTCTTTTGTCGGCTTTTTCCAGAGATTCCCTAAGTGTTTATATAAGCCCATGTTAGTCGTGAGAACTTTGGCGCTTTTATAAGCTTTGTTATTTTAAGAACGTTAATTTGTTTCAGCACAATATTTTTATATTATCTGACATTCCTTTTTTCTATGCAAGCAGAGTCTTATCTTGAGATTGTCAAGAATCTTGCCGGTCAGCTGGAAGAAGCGTCTTCTTTTGAGGTAAGCAAACTTCCTGTAGGGCATTTCAATAAAATAGTTGTAAGTGGAATGGGCGGCAGTTCTATTGTTGGAGGCATTTTGCGCGCTTATCTGCATGAGAAATGCAAAATACCGCTTTTTTTAAGCAGAGGTTATTCACTGCCTGCGTTTGTTGACCGCAATACCCTTATATTTTCAATTTCTTATTCAGGAAATACAGAAGAAACTTTGAATATGCTTAAGCACGCATTCCGTAAAGGCGCTGCTTTGGTTGGAGTTACTTCAGGCGGCAAGCTTTTGCAGAAATTTATAGAGCAAAATTTGCCTTACATTAAGATTCCTGGTGGTTTGCAACCAAGAGCGACTTTGGCTTATCAGATAGTGCCTATTCTTAAAGTTTTAAACAAGTTAAATATTATTCCTGACAGTTCTTCTGATATTAAGAAAACAGTTGCTGCACTCAAAAACACAAAATATGAGGAAAGCGCCAAATCACTTGCTGGAAAGCTTATTGGAAAGATTCCTTTAATCTACGCGTCTGACCAGTTTTTTTCAGTTGCTTACCGCTGGAAAACCCAGTTTAATGAAAACTCAAAGATTCATGCTTTTACTCATTATTTTCCAGAGCTTAATCATAATGAACTTGTTGGATTTACTAATATAAATGCAAACTACCATATTATAATGCTGGAAGACGAGTCTGATCATCCAAGAATTAAAGCAAGGATGAGGTTAACTCGTGAAATGATATCTAAGAAAGATGTTCCTACAACACATATTGTTATTAAGGGAGATAATGTTCTTACACGGCTTTTCTCAGCTATTCATATAGGGGATTTGACAACAGTTTATCTTGCGCTTTTTACAAACACAGACCCAGAACAAGTCGAGCTACTGACTACTTTAAAAGAGCGGCTTGGCAAAGTCCCTCATCTTTGATAACTCAAATGACAACTCCAACTGCAGAACCATTAAACACAGGACGTATGCCTAATACAATAGGTACTTATGCTGATTTTGAAGGACTTCTTGCGCGAATTTACGTNGGNCTTAANCCNTTGGAAGANAGTNCAGATCACAGAGACAATAGTGTTTATCAACAATCTATGGATATATTAGACGAATTTGCAGAAAGACACAGAGTTCGAAAACCAGAAGATGCAGTAAACACTCCGCGAGCTTCTATATGGCTAGAGAATCAACCTGTTTCAGTTTGGTCTTTAAATGAACAAATTCATGAAATCTGGACAGGTTTTAAAGTTGGTGGAGAACCAGATAGTCATGACTGGGCAGAGCGGAGTTCACTAAACCTTTTGTGGGGCCAAGTAGTCGACAGATATGGTTTTGCTGAAACTGAAAGAACAGGAACCTCAGTTATTTTTGACTCTTGGGATCAGATTTATTTCCATAGAAGTCTTGCAGATGTTATTGATTAAAACTAAATTCTAGTTTGTATTTATTACCAGTATTGGTAAATAAAGAAAGCTTTAAAAAAGAATTAATCAATAAACCTATATCAGTATACAAAAGAGGTGTTTTCATGGCTAAAAAGGTTAATTTAATGATTAAAAGAAGTGATAATCAGCTTGGTAGTTTGCTTTTTGTGTTAGGTGCAGGTGTTGCTATTGTTGGTGGGTTGGTTTATCCTGGTGGTTTGAATGCTACTTTAAGTTCTGTTCTTATAGCATTAGGTATAGTAGTTGGATTGATGAATGTTACTTTAAAAGAAACTAATCATTTTTTGATGTCAACAGTTTCTTTGGTTATTATAACTTCACTTGGTGGAGCTGTACTTGGTCAAATTCCGTTAATAGGAGCTTACTTGGAAGGCGTATTGCTGTCAGTCTTAACATTTGTAATACCAGCAGCACTCATAGTAGCGCTCAAGTCAGTATACAGCCTAGCACAGAATTAAATAGATGGATGTCCTGAGAAGCAACTGTAAATTAAAGACGTGGATATTACTAGTTTCACTAGTCTTTGTGCTCTCTGTCGGTTCTGCTGCTGCTGAAGAAACTAATGTTTATGATTGGATTGTTAAATTTAATGGCGTTTTTTTCGGCATTACCGGCGCTCAGGTTGTTGAAATTGATGACAGTGCTGAAACTACTGAAGATACTGAAGTTGATGGTGAAGATATAGAACCTCTTAACGCTTGTCAGGAGCTTATGAGCAATGTCGAACTTTCTCTGGCATCAATTGCAGCAACTCAGCTTGGAACTTATGAGCTTCAACTTGCTGCTTCCAAAGAAGGTTATCAAGAAGCTTCTGTAAAAGAGCAGTTTGCAGTTATTGAAAAAGAGATTAAGCCAGAAGTCAAGACAACCTGCAATGCTGATGGTGTTTGCGATTCAGGCATTGGTGAAAATCAACAAACATGCCCTCAGGATTGCCCTCGCTTGGTGGTTGAAGATTCTGTTGGTGAAATTTTAGAGTCAGCTAAAAAAACAGGCAAACAGGAATCAGAAGAACAAGCGCCTTCTCCTGCCATAAAACAGGATTCTCAAGAACAAGCAATCGAAACAGAAGATGCTGAATCAAGCAACCTTTTTATCTTGATTGGCGCAATAGCTGTTTTAGCTACAGGTATTCTATTATTTATGAAATTTTCAAAGAAATTTTCGTGATATGGGTTCTGTCCCGAATCCTGCACTTCTGTTGTTTTCTCTACCTCTTTTTTCTTCCTCTCCTCTAACTAGTTAAGGAGAGTGAAGAAAAAAGTAAAGGGAACTAGAAAAGGATTTCAGGCTTTTAGTGTAAAGCCCGTGATATGGAAACCTTTAAAAACATATTTCATAATATTTGAGTTATTATTGCATTTAAGCGTGATTATTCACTGATTTAAGCTTTATTGGTGAAATGTTTGAAAAATTGGTGTAATTTCAAGATTTATTTAGTTTTTATATTGCTATTGCTCTCTTTTTCTTTCAGTTCTGTGCTTGTTTTTGCTAATCATTCTGGTAGTACTTCTTGGTGTGCTGGTAGTACGTCTAATGTTTGTAATTACGCTTATGATGCTAATGAGCAGTTGGTGAAGAATGAGTGTTCTTCTACGTATTGTGTTTATGGTTGTTCTGGTGGTGTGTGTAAGTCTGCTCCTGCTCCTGCGCCTGTTCCTGAGCCTGAGCCTGCTTGTACTCCGGGTGCGGGTTGTTCTTATGGTGGTGGTTGTGGTGGTGTTGATGATTGTGGTGATAGTTGTGGTTCTGGGAATGTGAATGAGTGTGGTGAGTGTGGTAATGCTGCTTGTTGCTCTGATACTAGTTGGGGTCCTTCTACTTCGACTTATTGTAGTGGTGTTTCTTTTACTCAGACTAGTAACTGTGAGAATACTAGGCCTGCTACTGGAACTAAGGTTTGTTGTACTCCTTCGAATTACTGTTCTGGTGGTGATTCTTATGAGATGAGTTCTAGTTGTACGGTTAGTTTGGTTGAGGATTGTGGTGTGCGTGGTTGTGATTCGGGTACTGGTTTGTGTAAGAAAGCTCTTCGTGTTTGTACTGCTGCTGCTTGGAGTTGTGAGTTTCCTGATGCTTGTCCTGATAGTGGTGTGAGGGTTGCTGTTTGTACTTTGGTGGATAGGGGTTGTGTTAATGCTGGTGCTGTTAAGCCTACTGATACTGAGTTGTGTACTCCTGATTGTATGGCTGCTGGTTGGTTGCCTGATGTTGATTTGTCTGGTGAGTGTAGTGATGTGAGTTTTGAGCAGACTCGTTGTGGTGAGTCTCGGGTTGTTTGGGGTGTTAAGGATTGTTGTGTGCCTGAGTGGGGTCCTGATGCTAGTGCGTATTGTGAGGGTGTGGGTTTTATTCAGACTAGCACTAATTGTGGTGGTGAGGAGCTTCATCAGAGTGCGGTTGGCACTAGAACATGTTGTACTCCTTCTTCTTACTGTTTTGATGGTGATGCTTGGGAGATGAGTTCTGGTTGTACGGTTAGTTTGGTTGAGGATTGTGGTGTGCGTGGTTGTGATTCGGGTACTGGTTTGTGTAAGAGCGGTCCTGCTGCTTGCACTGTTGATGCTTGGAGCTGCGACTTCCCAGATCTTTGCCCTGATAGCCGTATCAAAACTACCACGTGCACGCTAATAGACAATAATTGCGCTAATCCTGATGCTGTGAAGCCACAGGAAACAACACAAAGTTGCATTCCAGACTGTGGTGCTGAGAGTCAAAAATGTTGTTCTGGTAATTCCTGTAGTTCTGGTTTGGAGTGTATTGAGAATAAGGTTGGTTATACTGTTATAAGTGCTGTTTGTAAAGTACCTCGAACGTGTACACCAGGTTGCGTTGCTGGTGGTCGTTACCAGTATGCTGATTGTAGTACTGAGCGTGATGTTGGTTGTGAGACGTCTCCAGAACCAACTCCTGCGCCTATTGTTGTTGAACCTGAACCTACTCCTCCGTCTACAATACCACCTCCAACTTGTACGAATAATGGTGGTGCATGTGGAAAAAACATTGACTGTTGTTCCAACATTTGTCAAGGTTCACCTGGCAATAGATATTGTTTAGCTCCGGATTGTACTTCTGACGCTTGGGATTGTGAGTTTAGCAGCGAATGCCCAGCTACCGGTATTAGAACATGTGAAGTTAAGCTTGTTGATTATAAGTGTCCTAGTGCTTCGGTTGTTAAGCCTGAGCCTAGTGAAGAAGTTTGCACTCCTAATTGTGGTGATGAGGGTTTACGTTGTTGTATGGACGGTGTTGCTTGTGCTGAGGGTTTGGATTGTGTTCAGAACAAGGCTGCTCCTGGCGTACAGGTTCTTGGAAACAAATGTGAAGCACCAGAACTTTTATTGGACCCGTGTGAGGGCCTTGACCCTGCTGGGTGTGTTGATTATCCTGTTGTGCCTGTACCTGAGCCAGAGCCTGTGTCTGGGCCTGTTTTGGATTGCGAACCGTTTACTTGTGTTGAAGGCGTAACTGGCCTTGCTTATGATGAGAATTGTGATGAGGTTGTTGCTGATGATTGTGTGGCTGTGCCTGATGCTGTTTGTGTTGAGGGCGAAACGGATTCAGCGGATTGTACTACTGATAATTGTTTCCCTGGCAAGCGAACAAGAACCTGCCAAGCTTCCGGCCAATGGGGCAGTTTCAGCAGCTGCACTCAGGTTTCTGTGTATAGTGCTTGTGATACTGACCAGTATTGTGATGGGGCTGGGGGTTGTGTTGGCCCTGACGAGGACAAAGATTCTGAAGTTGACGAACCTGCTGAATCGCAGGAATGTCCTTCCTCGTCTAATTTTAAATGTGTTAAAGGCTTGCCTGGAACGCCTAATGCAGTTCCTCATTTCGAATACACGTGCCCGGATGGCGGTACTTGTTATGAGTTTCCTGTTGCTTCTATAACGCCTTTGTTTATCGGGAATCTAGGAGATGTTTCGGATGAGGATACTGGTTTTAGCTTGATTACTGGGGGTGTTGTTTCGCGCAGTGGCTTGTTTTCTGATGGCGTGTTTGATGGTTATAAGCTGCTGGCTCAGGATTTTGTTGATGTTTTTGATGGAAGCGCGTTTGCTTTGGTTACTGGAAGGGCAACTGGTATTTCTAGGCAGCTTTTCCTTGCAGAGGGGCTTAACACTGAAGCTTACGAGCTTGGTTTTAAGATTGGTGTTTTGCCTGATGTGTATGAACTGCTTCTTCAGTACAGGGAGAAAGGTAATGTTGACTGGAATGATTTTGGCCAATCGTTTGAGTTTGGTGATTTGCAGGTTGATGAAGGAACAACAAAACTCAAAATCAAACCAGTGTGGTTCATAAAAAAATCAGGAAATTACGAGTTCCGGCTTATAGGAGCAACTGCTTCTGTTTCTTCGAATAATTTTGAAGTAACAAGCATGCCATATCTGCAAATATCATTTAGGGTTGCAATATCTGATTCTTCATTGTGTAACCCGAGATATTCTGAACCCAGAATATTAGGAGATTTGTCTGTAGGGGAAACAGTATCAGATAAGATATGTTACATTAAAAATGAAGTTTTCGGCTGCAGTTGCTCCTAATACACAAGCTTATGCAATTGTCATCTGTGATAGAACCATAAGATTTAAAGGTGATGGATCAAGAATGATAGCTATCATATAAATATAAGTGCTAACAGAGTACTTTATTCATTTGCAAGATGGAAAAGCGGCTTTTAAAAAAGATTGCAGAAAATACGAGCTCAAAATCAAGCAGAAATATAGTTGTATC
>NZCN01000003.1 GCA_002688315.1 Candidatus Woesearchaeota archaeon
AGACCGAAAAGCATAATTTAGGAGTTTTGCGTGTCCTCAGAGCAATTAAGAATTAGTCCTTTATATACCCTATCCGTGTATGTCCAGTGTCCAATGGTAATTTTCTCGTCGATATTCCGAAAAAAACCGAAAAGTTTTTGAACCCGCGTGACAGTGCGAGTTGTCAACTGGATTAATCAGTCACTTTTTCTCTTAATATAGCTTCACAAGAAAAAACCGCAATGTCAGAAATCGAAGATGTCTGATCACGATCAAAAACTTTGTTTTTGACGGATTTTCAGGAAGTTTGAAAATTCTTTGGGCAAATGGATGGCACGATTGTAAGTTATTTAAACGGCTTGTCTTTGTTTAGGTTTTCCATGAAGGTTTTGACAGCGTCGTCGTCTCTGGAAAGAGTTTGTCCTGAAGTTGGCTCTTCTGTTGGTGATGTTGATTCATCACTCTTTTCCTCAGAGTATTCTTTTAAAACAGGCATTGCTTCCTCTGATTTTTCTTTGATATCGTAAGTTTCAAGTTTCTTTCCTCTATTCTTATTACCTCGATTTTTATAAAAGTAAACTGACAGAAGAAATACTAGAGTAATAATAAAACCAGACGATAAGAAAGTTTTAAGTCCAGGAGCAATAGTTTCAGACAAATCTCCGCCTGTAAAGCCTATAAAATCTCCGGTTTTACGTATGGTTGAGCGTTCATCCTCTAAATGCGATTCAAATGAAGGAGCGTTAGAAAGCTCAGGAAGCACTATGTCATAATCATCTTCAGGAACTTCCTTGTAAAGGTCAATAACAGTTTTTTGTCCTGGTTCAAGCTCTATTTCTTTGGAAAGGGCAAATTCAGTTTCAGTGCCTGTAAGCTCTATAACCAAATCGTTAGTGTAATCAACATTTCCTGTGTTAACAACAGTCAATGTTCTGTTGTCAAAACTCACAGAAACTGTTTCAACAGGCTCAACAATAAGCAAAGAGGTTTTAGTAAGGCCAACAGAAGTTACTTTAGCAGTATAAGTGCCAGAAGGCTGTGACTGTTTTAATTTTAACCCAAAATCAGCAGGGGTTTCGTTAGAAGCATATAAAACAACATCACCTGCGCGGTCTAATAAATAAAAGTCAACGTCCTCAATCATCTTATCACCAGCCTGGTCAAAAAGGTCAACAGAGCCTTCAAGAACTTCGCCTGGCTTGATAGAACCATTACCAATGTCAAGGGAAAGAACTGTTGGAACTGCTTCAACAATAAATGTCGCAGATACTGTCCCTGAATTATCATAAGAATCGTTAACAATAAAATCAAGAGAATGCTCTCCAGTCTTAATATCGTTAGGAAGCCGGATAGTATAAGCAAAGGAGTTATTAATAACAGGACCGCTATATAACTCCCCTAGAAATGAAAGCTGCACGTAAGAGCGCGATGAATGCGATTTATTAACAATGCCTGAAATAACCATTTCTTCAGCAGGCTTAATAACGTCTTTTTCAAACATTACAGAAACAGGCAAATCTCCAGTTACATTAAAATAAGCAGAAGAAGTTTTATAATTAATAACATCACCACGGGAAGAAACATCAGCGTCAATAAAACACCTTCCAACCATATCAGATTCAACAAGCAATGAAGGAACACTAACTGTTTCTGATTGCCCGGCAATCAAGTTAGTCAGCAAAGTATGAAGTTTCCACTCGAAATTTGCACACATCAAGGAAAGCTCTGTAAGGCCTGAAAAATCAGCATCTGTTGAAACAGTATAAGAAATTTCAACAAAATCTCCAAAATTATAGGATGTCTTTCCAATATCAATGCTAACATCAGCTAAAGCATAGGCAGGCAATACTAGAAAGATAATTAGAGGCAAAATAAGCTTCATAAACTATTTTAAAGCAGTATCCCTTAAATATTTTGCTAATTAGTGCTGGTTATTTGATTTTGGTTTAGTTTAGTAGTAGTGGTAAATAGTTGTAACTTTAGCTATAGAAACCTATCAAAAGCTTTGCTTTTGAAGGTCCGGAATTGCTTTGCAATTCCGATACCTATTTAAACTTCTTTTCAGAGAAAAGAGTTATGGTCTTAGAACTGCTCATAAGCCCAGTCAAAGCTGAAAGAAAGCCCTGGGAGCTGTTTTTCATAGGACTGGTTTACAGTTCAATATCAATAATACTAAGCATGTACATATTCAAGGACTTTGTAGGCATAGTAATGGTATTTCTGACAACACTTGCAGTTGTTTACTTAGTTCAGAGGATGCTTCGAATTGAAGAGGGAAAAGACCAGCCAATAAGAAGTGAACTAAACATATTGAAAGACCATGGAAAAGCACTGTCTGTCTTCATGTTTCTTTTCTTCGGGTTTGTTGTTTCATTTTCTTTTTGGTACATAGTACTGCCGATTGATTTAAGCCACCAAATATTTGGAATACAGGAAAAAACAATCCAATGCATAAATTCTGCAGGAGTAGAAGGCTGTGTTTCAGGAACAGGAGCAGCTTTCAGCAAAATATTTTTCAATAATATCAAAGTTCTATTATTTACGTTAACATTTGCATTCTTTTACGGAGCAGGGGCAGTATTTATTTTGGCATGGAATGCTGCTGTTGTAGGAACTGCGGTAGGAATATTTGTTAGGAACAGTATAAGCACAACAGCAAGCAGTTTAGGAATTTCTTCAGTAGCCACTTATTTTGGAGTTTATTCAACCGGAATATTAAGGTATATGACTCACGGAACTTTTGAGATACTGGCATATTTTATGGCAGCGCTCGCAGGAGGCATAATCTCAATAGCAGTCATAAAACACGATTTCAAAAGCCAAGAATTCAGAAAAGTTTTATTCGATTCGGTAGACATAATAGTTCTGTCTTTAGGACTGCTTTTCCTAGCAGCGATAATAGAAGTTTTCATAACACCATTAATATTTTAGAAACACAACAACAATATGAAAATATCAAAACATGTGCACTCCTGCCTTTTGGTTGAAGAAAACAACAATATAATAATCATCGACCCTGGCGAGTACAGCTCCTTAGATGTTGATGCTTTAGAAAAGCTGGACTTTATCCTGATTACCCATGAACATGCAGACCACATGCATGTTCCGCTTATTAAAAAGGCTGTAGATAAATTCCCTGACGTAAAAATTATCAGCAACTCTTCAGTTGCAGAAATACTTGGGAAAGAAGGAATCAAAGTTTTGACTGAAGGGAATGAGTTTATTGAAATAGAAGCCATGCCACACGAAAAAGTGTTGGGAAAAACTCCAGAGAATGTTTTGTTTAGAGTCTTTGAAAAATTAACCCATCCAGGAGACTCGCACAGCTTTGACTCAACCACAGAAGTGCTGGCGATGCCTGTTCAAGCACCTTGGGGAAGCTTTGTGAATTCCATGGAAAAAGCTGTGAAGCTAAAGCCAAAGATTGTAATCCCAATCCATGACTGGCACTGGACAGAAGAAGCAAGAAAAGGACTGTATGAAAGGGCTACCAGTTACTTAAAAGAGCAGGGAATAGAGTTTAAAGCAATAGAAACAGGAGAAGTTGTTGAAGTTTAATCACTTTTTCTTTTGCTTTTTAACAATAAGTTTCTTCTTTTTCTGGAAGAACAAGATGTAAACTATTGGAAGAATTCCTGCAGTGTTAAATATAAGGATTGCAATAAACCAAACAAGTTGGTTGTTTCTGCCGCATTTCCACAAAGCAATGCCTTTCCAGACAAGCTCCCATAAACTTATAACTATAATAAAGAAAATAAAAACAGCGAACAAAGGTCCTAACAGCAAAACATCTGATGTCATTTTTTACTTGTTTTAAATACGCCTATTTGAAACACTAAAAATTCCAATAGGGATTTTTATTTTCTAGCTTTTTCTATCTTACCGTGAAGCAAAGCGTCCAATGATTGGTCATTTACTTTTGTAACTTTCCATCTTACGCCAGGAATATCTCCTTTAGAACGACCCATCCTGCCGCCAATGCATTCAATGACAACTTCATCGTGCTCGTCAATCAGTTTAGAAGCGCCATCTCCAGGGCAAAAAGCAGTAATTTGCTTGCCATTCTTGACAAGCTGAACTTTAACACATCTTCGCATTGCAGAGTTTGGCTGTTTAGCTTCAAACTGAACTTTCTCAAGAACAATACCACGAGCCTGCCATGCCCCTTCCAAAGGGTCTGAGTGAGCTTTCATATCAAGCGCGCGAACTACATAACTATGCTGGCTCCACCTGTACTTCTTGCGAGTCTTAACAAGCTTACTTCCAGCGTTCAAACCGCGAGTTTTGTTTGACATAATAATAAAGAATCCGAAGGGGGTTTTTAAAGGTTACGGAACAGCTTCACTGTTCCGGACCTCCAAAAAAGAAATTTTTGATAGGTTACGAAACTGATACGCAGTTTAGAACCTCCAAAAGCGAAGCTTTTGGTAGGTTGCTGTTAGTCATACAACCTTAATCTCTTTTATTTCAAAGTATCTCTTGACGGTTTCTTCGTAGTTTCTTAAGTTAGAAGCTGCTCTGCCGATTATGTAGCCTCGGCTTTCAGGCTCTGGCGTTATTGTTACAATGCCTTCGTCTACTGTGATGTCTTTAACTTTCAAAGGAAGCAGTAAATTGCTAATAAATTCCTCAAGGTTTTCAGAGAAAGCGACAATTTTTATTCTTCTTTTCAATTTTGCTTCAACTTTTTTAGCATTAACACCATTTTTTCCTATGGCTTTTGCAATATCCTCGTTTACAATAAAGTTAAGAACATCATTTTTGTCAATAAAACAATCTTTCAATTTTGAATGAGTAATTGACTCGAAGAAATACATCAGTTTCATAAGCTGATTATCGTATTTGATTTTCATCGTTATTGTTTGAGAAGTCCTACAACTGAAACTGAAAAAGGTTTTCTGCATACAACACCTAACTCTTCATTAGGCAATTTTAGATTCTCAACAGAACAGTCACTTAACTTGCAGTAATAATTAACATCCTTTTTTACATTTTCAGGGCAGTTGCTTGAAAGAAAAACTTTGGAAACAGTGCCTAACTTTAGATTTTTTAAAGTCAGATTTGTACCTAGAACAATGCGCTTATTTTTCAGGTTATTTTTAATTTCTGATACAGCCATTTTTATCAATAGAAAGTATTAATAGTTTGTTTAAAAAGGTTACGTTGTTGATCTGAATTTTCTCATTGTTGTTTTTGCTACTTCTTTTTTCTTCCTCTTCTTTCTTATAACTTTTATTCTCCTCTTACTTTTTAGAGGGGAGAAGAAAAGTTGAGCGTATGAAAAAAGGAAGGCTGACTTTCCAGAGATAATACTTTTACTTTGCTTTCTTTTCTTCTTTGGTGTCTTCTTCTTTTGTAACAAGCTTTATCATTCCTGTGCCAACTGGAACCGGCTGATTAAGCATAACATTCTCAACAACTGATTTAAGATGGTCTGTTTCTCCATAAAGACTTGCTTCTATCAAATGCTTTATAGGTGTTTCAAAAGAAGCACGGGCAAGAACACTCACTTTTTCCTTAACAGTGCCGTATCTTGTTACGCCCTGAATCTTGCCTGATGCGCACATTGTATCTGCAACAAGCATCAAATGCCTTATATCAACATTCAAGCCCTGATTTTCAATGACTTTGTAAACTTCTTCAATTATAGCCTGCCGTGCAGCTTCAATTCCAAGAACATCCTCAATTTCAAAAATATTATTTGAAACAGTCCTAGTTTCGTCGACAAAAGGCATTGGCAAAATTTTCTTTAAATTAGAGCCTGCAGTTATTATTATAAACTCATTATTTCGCTTAACAGGCAATACCTGAGAAATGCCTTTAATGCCTTTTATCACAAGAGTCTTTATTTTTTCCTTCATTTTAAATATGGCATTGATTCCTTCTTCCTTGTTCTTAACTTTAAAAGAAATAAAGTCTTTTCTTAAGTCTACGGAAAGACCTTTTACCTCTCCTTTAAGGGTGCTAAACAAAACCTGCTTTGACATTCCAATTTCAGAAAGCTTGGCGTCATCAACAAACACTTCTATTCTGGAATCTGCAAGATTAATGGAAATTTCAGTTGAAACATCTTGTAAATGAGTTTCTTTTATTGACAGAGCAATCTTTTTTATGTCCTGGCCCTGCGAATAAGGTTTTTTAAGATAAATATCCATCATAGGAGTTGCCAAGTTTTTTCTGCCGTCAAGAACTTCAATGATTCTCGGCAGACCGGTAGTTATATTCATTTCAGCAACACCGGCAAAATGAAATGTATTAAGAGTCATCTGAGTAGAAGGCTCACCGATTGATTCTGCAGCAACTAAACCAACAGATTCACCAGGTTTTATTTTCATTTTGTCATATTCATCAGCTAAAGCCTTAAGAACATTTTTTTCTTTTAAATCAGACAGATTAGCCTCTTTAACTTCAGAAAGCAAACTACCAGGAACAGCCACATCATCTTTTGGTTTAGTTGTCATTTTTTATTTCACCGATTGTATAATTCTTGGTATACTAATTGTGCCGCCTTCAGACTTTGAAACATCTATGCCATCTTCTCCATAGCTAAACTGAATTATGCGTCCTGAAGCGTCTCTTACAGTACCGTCATATTCAACTCTTAAATCCTGCATTGCGTTAGAAAGACGCCTGTAAAGATATCCGGATTTCGGAGTTCTAAGAGCAGTATCCATAAGCGAGTCCCTGCCAACCATAGCCTGGAAGAAAAATTCAGCAGGCTTTAAACCTTTTTTAAAACTGCTTTTAATAAAGCCATGAGCTTCAGTCCCAAGATCATGCTTCTTAAAACATGACAAAGTTCTGCCATTAAACCCCTTTTCAATACGCTTGCCGCGTAATGCCTGTTGCCCAACACAGCCAGCCATTTGGGCAAGATTCAATATATTTCCTCTAGCTCCAGAATTGGCCATGATAATTGTATGGGAAGAGTCATCAGCATATTCTGCAACAATGTGTCCTGTTTCGTTTCTAGCTCTGCTAAGAACTTCTGAAATTTTAAGCTCAAGAGTTTCTCTTGCAGATCTTCCGGGGAAAGGCTCAAGATTATTTGAATTAAATTGTGAAATAAGAGCTTGAACTTCTTTTTCAGAGCTTGCAAAAATTTCATTAATTTTTTTAGAAGCGTCAGGAGGCAAGTCTGTGTCAGCTATTGTTGTTGTAAAACCGCGCTTTAAAAGAACAGCTATTCCAAGCCTAAAAAGCTTTCCAAGAAAATCAACAGCAAAAGACGCATCATATTTTTTGTGAAGATTTCTTAAAAGCAATCCAGAGCCTTCTCCTAAATTATTTTTATCCATAACACCTGAAAGGAGTTTGCCGGATTTTATAATCAATTCAGGCTCTTCTTTTGAACGTGATTTTCCAACAAAGTCAAAATCCGGAGGAATTAAAACACTAAAAATTTCTTTTCCAGAAACAATTTCTTTTTTAGGAAGCTCGTTAAAATCAGTAATGCCAACAGAAGCGAGCAAATCAACAGCAAGCTCTCTTTTAAGCTTAAAATCTTTTTTAGTCAAAAGATAATTTCCTGAGATAGCATCCTGTACACAACCAATAACAGACAAGCCGTATCTAGGGCTGATTAGTTGAGTTTGAACAAGCATCAAAAGCTCGGCTTCAGCACGCGCCTCCTCTGTTTGAGGAACGTGCAGGTTCATTTCATCCCCATCAAAATCTGCATTGAAAGGAAAACATACTGCAGGATTCAAGCGCAAAGTTTTGAAAGGCAATACTCTAATCTGATGGCACATCATGCTCATTCTGTGAAGAGATGGCTGACGGTTGAAAATTGCTTTATCTCCATCCATAAGATGCCGTTCAACCACATAACCTGGCTGCAATTCTTCAAGAGTTGCCTCAATAATATCTTCTGTAAGCTTTTTCTTTTTTCCATCAGGCCTTATAACATAATTAGCTCCAGGATATTTCTTAGGGCCGTTCTTCACAAACTTTTTGAGATACTCAATGTTCCATTCAGTAACCCGTTCAGGAACTGACAGCTTTAATGCCATTATTTCAGGAACACCAACCTCATTGAGACCAAGCATTGGGTCAGGGCTGATAACTGTACGAGCAGAAAAGTTAGTTCTTTTCCCAACAAGATTATGGCGAATTCTGCCTTCTTTGCTTCTAATTCTTTCACTTATAGTTTTTAACGGCTGCCCTGAACGATGGCGTGCAGGAGGTAACTGGGCAACATCATTATCAAAAAAAGTAGTTACGTGGTACTGCAGCAAATCCCATAAATCCTCAACAATAATTTCAGGAGCGCCTGCATTTATGTTTTCAAACAATCTCTGGTTTATTCTGACTATATCTCCCAGTTTGTGCGTAAGGTCGTCTTCAGAACGCTCTCCTGTTTCCAAAGTAATAGAAGGCCTCATTGTAACAGGAGGGATTGGAAAAACAGTTAAAACCATCCATT
Organism: Candidatus Woesearchaeota archaeon; assembly: GCA_002688315.1. Taxonomy (GTDB): domain Archaea; phylum Nanobdellota; class Nanobdellia; order Woesearchaeales; family UBA10216; genus UBA492. The sequence goes on from NZCN01000003.1 coordinate 8,405, forward strand.
CAGGACGCGCAACATTGGAATTTAAAGCATAAAATGCGCAGTCATCATCAGGAATCTTCTCAAGCCTTGACCTGATTTCTATTGGAGAAATTCTGCGGTCATTTTCAAGGAAAGTTGTTGGTTTTTCAATAGTAACTTTGTATTGTCTTGCTTTGCAATGAGGGCATTTATTGTTTTTTGACTGAGTGATTAATTTTTTTATAGCACTGCGTGTGTCAGCAGGGTTAAGCTGCTTAGCTTTCTCAGAGAACTGCTGGATTTTTGATTCAGGAAGAAGTATTTTTGAGCAGTCCCTGCATGTAATTCTAAGCAATGCCAATATTATAGCAATAAAGTTGAAGTGAATGATAGGTCTTGCTAATGAGATGTAACCAAAATGGCCTATGCATTCCTTTAACCTGGAACCGCATGTTTTGCATCTTAAACCAGGGTCTATGACACCAAGACGAACATCCATTAATCCACCATCAACAGGATAGCCTTCCTTGTCATAAAGCTCTGGAGTAACAACTTTTGCAGATGCCATCTTCTTGATGATTTTAGGACTAAGCATAGCAAAAGAAACGCTTCCAACCTTTTTGTACACGTAGTTTTCTTCCATTTTTAGTACTTGTTAATCAGTTTTAGTTTTGGATATATGCAGAGGTTCTTGAACTCGTCCAGTATCAGTTTGAAAGAGTAAGAGATTTCAACGAAGTTTGTCTCAGCGTCCGGGCATACCATGCAGTAAGCGCGTTTCTTGTACTCGTCGTAAACAGCTATCAAACCGCAATTATCACAGACAGGAACCGTAGTTTTATCTGAGTCAAAGCGCTCCTTCAAGAGCATTGATGCGCCATGAGCAACGTAAGTGTCTTTTTCCATCTCTCCAAGGCGCAATCCGCCTTCTTTAGCACGGCCTTCAGTAGGCTGCCTGGTTAGCAATTGTATTGGGCCTCTAGCTCTGGAATGAATCTTGTTGGAAACCATGTGTTTCAAACGGAGATAGTACATACTGCCAATGTATATCCTAACATTGAATGGCTCGCCGGTTTCTCCATGATACATTGTTTCAAAACCATTATCCCTAAAGCCCATGCCTAGCAATTCCTGTCTTAATTTCTCTTCTGATTCTGAATCAAAAACACTGCTGTCAATATATCTTCCTGCAAGAGCTCCTGTTTTCCCTGCAACAAGCTCAATTAAATGAGCCATCGTCATTCTGGTTGGAATACCATGAGGGCTGAAAAGTATGTCAGGAACAATTCCTGAAGCTGTAAAAGGCATGTCTGCATGAGGAACAATCAAGCCAATAACTCCTTTCTGGCCGTGGCGGGATGTGAATTTATCGCCTACTTCAGGTGTTCTGTTAGAACGAAGCTTAACCTGAATAAGCTTATTGCCTTCAGCATTTTCAGTAAGAATAACTGTATCGACAATTCCTGACTCACCATGCTGCATAGCAACAGAACTTTCTCTTCTGGTTTCTGACGACAAGCTATACTGCTCCATTCCAGAAAGGAAGCGAGGAGGAGATGTCTTGCCTATAACAACATCACCTTCAGCAACTTGAGCTTCAGGATATATAACACCATCGTCTTCTAAAAATCGGTAATCGTGTTCACTCTTATAGCCTTTAACATCCTTGTCAGGAATAGAAATTTCGTCAACTAAACCGCCAGAGTAACGCAGTTCTTCAGCATTCATAGGCCTATAATAACTTCCCCTGCCAAGACCCCGCTCAATAGAACCTTGGTTTATTACGATTGCATCCTCCATGTTATAGCCTTTATAGCTCATTACAGCAACAACAATGTTTTGTCCTGAAGGATGTTTCTCGTATTCCATAATGTCGTGCATTAATGACTTAACAACAGGCATTTGAGGATAGTGAAGCAAATTAACATCCATGTCAATCCTTACAGCATAGTTAGAAGCATAAAAGCCCAAAGCCTGTTTTTGATTTTTAGAGCCAGTGTTTACTTTCTGTGCAGAATTATAATTAGTGAAAGGAACCAAGCTAGTTGTTAACCCAAACATAGCAAGAGGTGCAATTTCAAGATGAGTGTGCTCTTTTGTAAGCTCATTTTCAAAAAATGCAAAGTAAACATCTTCTTCTTCAGCTGCGTCAAGATACTCTATAACGCCCTGCTTAACCAAGTCAGACCAGCTTAATTCATTCTTTTCAAGCTTTTTTCTATGTTCTTCAGTAAATAAAGGAACACCATCTTTTACAACAATAAGCGGCCTTCTTAATCTGCCTTTAAAAGCTTCAACATGAATCTCATCAAGTTTGTCATTGTAATAAACATTAACATTTTTAGAAAGCATTCCTGCTCTTCTTTTATCTTTCAAATTGTCCACAAACTGTTTAGGTTCATCAACAGTTCCTACAAATTTTCCACCAAGGTACACATCAGTCATTTTTGTTTTAGTCCTGTGTCTTTCATTATTTTAACCACATCTTCTTCTGGAGTATCAAGTGAAACTGTAGCAAGTAATGCTAGGTTCTTTTTTAGGCCAATATTAGTACCTTCAGGAGTTTCAATCGGACAAAGCCTTCCAAGATGAGTGCAATGCAATTCACGAGCTTCGAAATTTTCCTGAGTTGCAGATAAAGGACTGACAACACGCTGCAAATGAGATAATGTTTCGAGGAAATTAAGGCGCTGAATACGCTGTGAAACACCTTTTCTTCCGCCAACCCAAGAGCCAGTAGCCATTGAGCTGTAGATTCTAGACGTAAGAAGCTTTTCGCGAATAATTACTTTCAATGTAGGAAATTTTCCTCGCTTAACAATACGCTGGAAATTATAAAGCAAATCGCCAATAAGAACCTTAAGATTGACTCTCACTAAATCAGCAAGCAAATCTCCTGAAAGCTTAAGGCGCTTGTTAAGGTAATGGTCTTTGTCATCAACAGAAAGCTCGCCTTTTGAAACTAAAAGGTGCTTCTTAACCATTTTACACAAATTATAAGCTTTAGCAAGCCTGTCTTTTGGGCTAACTCCCAAATGAGGAAGCAAATAATTGTCAAGAATATCTTTAGTTCTTTCCAAACGTATTTCTTTTGCCTGAGTAATTCCAGAATGCTTTGCAATGTAGTCAACAGCATCTTCCTCTGTCTTGATTTCAGACGCACCCATAAGGTTTATAATAATCTCGTCAAACTGAGTATCTTCGCTTATTGATTTCGCAATCTCCTCATCTTTAAGAAGCCCAAGAGCTTTTACAACAATAGCAATAGGAATCCTTCTCACTCTGGTGAAAGTAAGATAAAAAACGCCGTCTTTCATATATTCAAGAGTGTGAGGAATTTTATAAGAGCCATGCTCAGAAAATACTTTTCCAACAAATTTTGAAGGGCCAACATTGTCCTGGCTCACCATAAAACGATTTGAAGCAAGATCTTCAATTTTAACAAGAGCTTTTTCAGTTCCGTTAATAATAAAATAACCACCGGGGTCATCTGCATCCTCACCATGTTTGACAAGATCTTCCCTGCTAAGATTATGCAAATGACATTGCTTAGAGCGAAGCATAATCGGAAGGTTTCCAATTTGCGTTTCAAAACTTTCGCGTTGCGCTCCATTAATGTGAGCGCTTACTGTTATGAAAACAGGAGCAGCGTAAGTTAATTTGCGAAGCCTTGCTTCATTTGGAAAAAGCATTCTCTTAGAACCGTCAGCTTCAATTATCTCAGGCTTAGTTATTCTTACTTTGTCAAACTTAATCTTAAATTCATCAACATTTGGAGGAATAATTGTTGGTTCGATTTCTTTATTTTCTTCAATAAGATTTTGCAACTCTTTTTCAATAAAATTGTCAAAAGACTCTATATCTGACTTTACAAAAGACTCTTCAGCAAAAAACTTGCTTATAAGAAGCGCATTATCACGCATCAACAACCACCCTATAAAATATAGATTGTCCAGCAGTAGAGCTTTTTCTGACTATTTTTATGATGTCATCTGCTTTTGGAGTTAAGTGAGAAACAGCACTATCATCCTTAACAATACTTGGCAGATTGCTTAAAGCTATATTGTAGTGTTTTAGCAAGTCTGCTTTTTCTTTATCGCTAAGCTTAGTGTGCTTCGGTATGAGAATATGTTTTTGCTCAATTTTTTTCATTTTCCCACGTGTTTAAAAATTATGGGCCGGACGGGACTTTCGTGTTCAATTCGAACCCGCGACAGCCAGATTAAAAGTCTGGTGCGCTAATTGCCCACTGGTCGTTCCAGGCTGCGCCACCGGCCCAAGCTTAAAAAACGCCCTGGCCGGGACTTTCAGCTTAATACTTTTGAACCCGGGTCGAAGCCGTTCTGCCAATTCTAACAAAAGTCGACAGGGCTTCATGATAGGCCAGGCTACACCACCAGGGCATAACAATTGTTCTTTGACGTCGAATAGCATTCTAACTACTAATGCTTGATTAGTCAAAGAAAAATTGGCCAGCCATTTATAAGTAAGGGCAAACCACTTATATATAAACTTTTCGGAGAATACACTACTATCTACTAAGCTACTAATTTCCTCAATAACTTAACAGGCTTTAGTTTATTTAAAGTTTTTGTATATATTGTTTAGAAAAGTATCCCCGCACCCGGATTATCACAGAACCAGAGTTCTGGGATACCAGAAATCTCTGATTTCTCGTTTGAACCGGGAACCTTTCGGGTTCAGCTGACTACGTTTCATCCATTCTCCAAAGAGATAGTCAAGCAGTCTCTACAGCCGAACACTCTGCCGTTGAGCTATGCGGGGATAGGAATATGTGACTTATGTATGTTTTTAAATATATTGGTTTGCAGCAACTAAAGAATCAAACAGATACAGTAACCTGCTTTGAACGGGTAACAAGTTTTGTGCCTTTTATAGTATAAAACCTTACTGCAACTCCTGGCAGAGTAACAGAACCAAGAATTGCCAGCTTAGATTTCATCTGATAGCTTAGAATGCGCTCCTCATTTTTCTCAAGCTTTTTCAGCTCCCACTTAACAATAGTTTTTTTACCATCATTGTAAATAGACGAAGGCTTCACAGTTCCAAGATCAGTTCCTGTAGTGACATCGGCTGCAGTAGGAATGCGGTCTGTAACAGTAATTCGCTCATAAGGCTGGTTTGAACGGTTTTTAAGGTGGACAATAATCTTTAATTCTGAAATTCCGCCTTCTTTAAGGGTTGAAATGCTTGCTTTCTTTACAGCATAAACAGGGCTTCTCAAAAAGAAGTATAACGCTATAACAGCGGCTATTATAAATGCAAGAACAAATAATGAGCGGTAACTAACAGTACGCGTTATGGTCATTGATTCAGCAGGTTCAAGAGAAATTTCCCATGCAATAAACTGAGTTTCTCCTTTTTTAATGCTAAAAGGTTCTGGCGTAGCTTTTGAGAATATTTCTCTAAACTGATTTGTTTCAATTTCAATGGTTTTTGAATTTTTAACATTGCCGTTATTAGTGTACTTTGTTTCCTCAATTGTTTTAAAGAACAATTTTTTTGTAGATAAAGAATCTGCAATTATTTCTGAATAAGCGCCCAATTCATAAGGCTCATTAATTTCAGGCTCTAAAATCGCTCCATCAACCATAAGCTTAACATTCAAAACATCTTTTTGCGGAAAAGTAAGCGGGTCAAGAGAAAATTTCGCTTCAACTACTTTTGTTTCAAGCGGTTCCAGTGAGGTTTGAATTTCTTTGTTAAGCAGTTCGCTTGATAAAATAACTTTTACATTGCTTAAATTCTTTGGATTGCGATTAATAAGATTAATCTTTACACTAGCGTTTTCATTAGGGTAAATCACAGGAGAAATTTCGACTATACGGTGAACTGCAGCCAAGTACTCTCTGATTAGTGGCTTTTCAGGTCTTACAGTTATAAACAAAGGCATTTCTTCAGAATTTTTACCTTTTTCAGATCTTACAGTAACATCTATCTTATACTGCCCAAATTCAAGGTCTTCTCTGGTGTTGAGAAGAAGTCTCACAGTTTGAGAATTTCCAGATAGAATGTCAACACCTGAAAAATAATGGTGCAAAGGATCTGAAAGAATATCCCAAAACAAATCTGTGTAAGAAAACCGGAAAGTGTCCTTAAATTCCTGATTGTTAGTAATGCGAACATCAAAAGCTGCCTGCTCACCCAAAACAACAGAGTCTCTAACAGGAAGATACTCGATTTCAAGCTCAGCAGCGTAAATAGAAGGGATTAAAAGCAGCAACAATACAGCAAAAACTAATTTTTTCAAACAACTCACCGATATACTACTAAAGAATAGGATATAAATAGTTTGTGGTGAGGAGTTTTTAAGAAATAACATGGCTAACATGCTGTTCTTTGACAATTCTTGTTACGTTCTGGACAAAACTCTCTATCTTTGATTCATGGGAAACAATTATGGTTTGAGGCAATTGTAATTGTTCAAGCACATCTCTTACTTTCTCAAGCTGTTCTGAACTAAAGCCGTCAGTTGGCTCGTCAAGGATAAGCAAATCTCTGGTTTTAATAGTGGTAATCACATCATTGATAACTTTATTCAAAGCTAACCTGTATGCAAGCGCGCAGCTTGTTTTTTCACCGCCTGAAAGGTTTTCAAGAGGGATTTCATAGCCGTTAATCTCAACAACAGGAGTAAACGCATCGTCAAGCCTTGCTGAGATAGATTCGTCTTCCATAAGCGTGTTAAACCAGTTTTGAAACAAAGAATTGAACTCATTGTAAACCTTCAACATCACATTTTTTTCAATAACTCCCATAAGATTAAGGAAATAATCATTAATCCAATTTTTTAATTGCATCGAATAGTCTAAGCTTTTTTTATCTTCTTCCTTTTTTGTTATCTCCTGCTTCAATAACAGAATATTGTTATTAAAATTTTCAATTTCCTTGTCAAACGATGCTTTTTTCACAAGCAACTCTTTTTCCTGCTGCTGCAGTTTTTCAAACCGGGATTTTATTGAACTAAAGTCTGCTTCAAGAGAAGAATATTTTTGCAAGTTTGACTTAATGGTTAAAATTTTCTTTAACAGTTCTTCAACTTCAGCAGAAGTTAAAGCAACTCTTTGCTGCAATGTTTTCATGTATGAACTTTTTTCACTAATAGAAGCCTGAATTGTTAGTTTTTCCTTTAATATTTTGCTCGCATAAGCTAACGCCTCAAGAACGCTTTCAATATTGTATGGATTTTCCTCAAATGTTGCAGTAATGCCAAGTTCCTGGGCTTCTTTTGAAAACTGATTAGCCAATGCAAGAAATTCCGCAAGCTTGCGTTCTTTCTCAAGCAAAACATTTAATTTTTCTTTTTGAGAAATTAACTGCTTGCTTAAAATTTCTTTTTTCTGATTTTGTTCAGCGATTATGCGTTCTGACTCAGCAGATTCTGTGGAAATTTTATTGCGGAAATGATTTTTATGCTGTTCTGCAATTGGCTGCAAGCAAACAGGGCAGGTTTCTGAGCTAAGAACATTTTTTTCCAGCAGTTTAGAAGACGCTTTGTTTGTTTCTGCTTTAGTTATTTCAGTCGATATTAAAGTGAAGTTATTTTGAAGGTTTTCAATTTCAGAATTAGTAGCAGTTTTAGCAGTAATTTCAGATTGTAAAAGTGAAACATGATGGTTTAAAATGCCAAGGTTGCTGCTGAAATCTAAAGCAGAATTTATTGAGCTTGTCAAAGATGATTCAAATGCGCTAATTTGTTTTGAGATAGTCTCAAGTTCTTCATTCATTGATTTTATTGTTTGGTTTTTCTCGTTTAACGACGAGTCATATGCAGCCAATTCAGTTTTCAGGGCATTGTAAGCCTTAACATCAGTTTCATATTGTTTAACAAGCTCTTGGTGAGTTTCTATTTTGCTTTGGTTGTCTTTTATCAAAGGACTTAACAGTTCCAGGTTATCATTTGTTGTTTTAAGCTGATGGCTAAAGTCTTCTAGCTGTTTTTTCTTAATGTTAATGTCTTCTGTTTTTGCTGAAAGCTCAGCTATTCTCTCTTTCATCAAATGCAGCATCATAGACGCGTTATCACGGATAAGCTTGTAGCTGTCAATCTGGAACACTTTTCTTAAAGTATCGAGCCGTGCAGAAGCATCCTCAAACAAAATATACTTCATTTCCTCCTGAGGTGTATAAACAGTATAGCGGTAAATCAATGCTTTTGATTTTGTAAGCAGGTTTTTTGGATAGCCTAAAAGGTCAAGAACTTTTGCTTTCAGCTCAACAGGAGTTCTGTCAGTTTTTACTCCATCAATAACAATATAGCCTGCAGATTGGCTTACTGATGTTTTATTTCGGCGCAAAGCACGGTGAATGATTATTTCATGGCCGTCCAAGTTGAAACAAACTTCAACATAGCCTGTATTTTTTCCATGGCGCAATAACGAAGCACCATCAACACCTCCTCTTACAACTCCAAACAAGGCAAACTCTATGGCAAAAAGAATTGTTGACTTCCCGCTTCCAATATCACCGCTAAGAAGAACAGAACCATTAGGGATATAGATTTGCTCTGACAAATAGCTACGGATGTTAAGAAGCTTTACATACTTTATAAGCATAAAGCACAGAAAGTTCGGATTAATAAAAAGTTTGTTGCGGTCAAGGTTATATCAGCGCGGTAAACTCAAGTTATGTGTGTTCTGCTGGCTGTACTGTCCTGGCTTAGCTTGACTCCTTATCTCCTCCCTCTAATTGTTAAGGGGAGGAGATAAGGAGTACAAACAGTGAGTGACAGTTTCACACTTAACTTGATATCACCTATCAGCGCTAACAACTTTAAACTCATGTTCTTCTCTAGCAATTTTATCGTCTGAAATAAATTCTACCACTATCCTGAACACTCCTTCGTTTTTAGTTACATAGCCCTCATTAATATCCCATAAAGCAGCTAAGTCTAACATACTCTCAGCAGCTATTGTCGTTTCAGTTTCAACTACAGTTGCCTCGTTAACCAATTCATCCTCGATTAATTTCTCTACTTTAATTACCAACTTTCCTGATATTTCTTTATCTGACGGGTTTTCAATAGTTGAAACTGTTTTCACTTCTTCTTCAACAGTTTCATCTTCTTCTGTTTCTTCAATGCTAACAGTTTTTATGTTGCTCCAGCTAGAGCCATCCCAGTTAGCTACAGCATCTACTGAAAGATCCTGCTCTTTGACTAAACCGTTCACTTCATAGTGTATTTTATACTCTCCTTTTGGACAATATTGATATCCGCAAAAAAGTATGACAGCAGACTCATGTGGAGAGTCAACAACTATACGATCTATATTGTATCCTTCAAATTCCATTGTTACACCATCCGGTTTCTTGATAGTTATTCTCTCACTAATCTTGTTTGAATTTGAAACTAGCTTTGTATTTATTCCATCAGAGTCAATTATATTTCCAATAAGAATATTACCACTAACCCATTGTGTTGTCGGTCTAGAGTCAGCTGTACTTCTAAGAAGATAACTGCCACTAACCTCTTCTATCAACAAGTTGAATGGTTTACCAAGTATTGTTAATTCAGCAGGTAATCGTTCGAATGAAGCATATGACTTTATTGAATGAAGACGCTCCTTGCCCAAAAGAGAGGTACAAATAGTGTAACCGAATTCTGAAGTGTCTAAAGTTAGAACTTTTACACTTGAAAATTCAGGTTTGGATATCTCAGAAGAGCAAGGTACAAAAAAGGCTTGGAGTCCACCAATCTTAATATCAGATTTAAGTTCGATTGTTCCAAAAGGAAATATCGTAGCAGAAGCCTTACCTATATCATTGATATTGTCCTTAAAATGAACAGTCGTATAACGAAGCAAGTCTTCATTTATAACATTAGACTCTGTGAATGGATATTCTAATATCACTGGCAAACTAAACGCTTCTTCGCTTTCAAAAACCTGTTTTCCTATTTTCGCTCCGGATATATAAATTATCATTTTATAAAAATCATTCAATGAGTTAGTAGTATCTATTCCGATTTCAATCTTTCTAAGATCCCTATTTTGGTTAAAAAGCGATTTAATTGAGCCTCCTGGAGTCAACCCTATCTCAGAATTTTTTACAGAAAATCCTTTTTCATCTAGCAAGTCATTGAGATTTAACTCAATTTCAGGAATAGAACCTTCATCAAAAGTTATTATATGTGTTCCTGGATCTGAAGCAGTCACTTTTTCAATTAGATATGTTCGCCTCATTTTTTCATTAATACTAGCGAACGCATTTCTACTAACAACGTCTATTACTATGTCGTAATCTGACTCAGCATCTGTAAAGTAAGGGATTTTTGCGACTCTCTCATCAGGACGGTAAGTAAAAAACTTAAATATCATATGTTCTGTCCCATCGCTTCCAACACTTTTTACTGTGACATCTTTAGTTTCATATTTATCAAACCAATCAAAATAATTCATGTTAATCATGACTTGTGGGGTAGATATAACTATAGGTACGCTTAATTCTTCTATTATTTGAGAGAACGAGCAATCACTGTATATATCTACCTCTAGGTTTTCAGAGCCTCCTTGTGTTTGATAAGTTTGTGAATTAATGTTTATTGTTAATTCTTGGTCTTGCTCGCTTTCCAAACAGAGTTCTGTTTGTGATATCTCCACACCCAGAATATTTTCTAGCCTTACACCAACAGTTTCTGATTTAACATTTCTAATCTTAATGCTTTCAGTTTTCTCATCGCTTTCAAGAACTCCGAAATCAATTAATCCTGGAATTACTAAGATAGGTGTGTTAAGTGCTCGGATTGCATCAACTCTACCAGCTCCCTGTTCTTCAGGTTGAGCTTGCAAATTCTTAGCTGTAATCGTTAAAGCTGATTTGATATCTTCTGAGCTCCACTCAGGATAAGCCTGCTTTAACAAAGCTACTACTCCTGACACAAGCGGGGTAGCCATAGAAGTTCCCTCCATGTATCTGTAACCAGAATAGTGACACAAATCACAGTTCGTGCTGGGAACTGCTGAATAAATATCAACTCCTGGTGCCATAATATCT
>NZCN01000004.1 GCA_002688315.1 Candidatus Woesearchaeota archaeon
AAGTAAAGCTTGTATAATGGGTGATGGTGTAGAGTTAGCTGAGAATGGAGAGGGAAGAATATGGAGAGATCTTAATGAGCTTATAATTTGCTCTAAAACTGCTGAGGAGCTCGGTTGGATAAGTAATAAAGATTCTTAATAAACAACTTCTGTCTTTAACATCTTAAGCCTAGAAAAGTTGTCTCGCTCCATTTCTTCTAAGCGTAGTCGGATGTAAGAAGCGTCTGTTTCAAGTCGTGGTATGGTAATCTGTTCGAGTGCGTTGACTTTTCTTTTTGTTCGCTCAATTTCTTTAAGAAGCCGTTTGAGTGTGATTTCAATTTCTGCTGCAAGTGTTATCTTCTCAACAAGTTCTTCATAAGCAGCTGCTGCCTCGTCTATCTTTGCAGTTGCTGATAGCAAGCCGTAACCTCGCTCAAAAATGTTTTTCTTCATATTTCCTGAAACAATAGAGGGAATCTTCACTCCCATGATGTTTTTTGTTTCAAGCTCTATAAGAGGCTGTTTTTTGATTGACATAGCAACGCTTTTTATTTGAATGTCAGATTCTATGGCTCGCGCAATGTTGATTTTGTTAAGTGCAGTTTCGTATTCAGCAACCAGCTCCTGGCGTATATTTCTTGCTTTTTTAAGAACATTAAAAAATTCGAGTATTAAGCCGTCACGTTTTTTCTTTAGAAGTCCGTAGCCTGCATTTGCAAGTTTTATTTTTTTCTTAATCTGTAGAAGTTCGCTTCGTGTTGGTTTAACGTCTGCCATAATATTTTTTCCTCAGTTCAGGGCTTATTCTTCCAAGCTCGCTTTCTGAAATATCTGATAAAAGTTTCCATCCAATATCAAGTGTTTTTGAAATATTGCGATCTTCACTCTTACTTTGTTTTACAAATTTATTTTCAAACTCTGAAGCAAATTTCAGCAGCTTACGGTCACGCTCTGACAATGATTCTTCTCCAACAATAGCTACAAGCCCTCGTAAATCTTTTCCTTCAGCATAAAATGCGTAAAGCTGGTCTGAAACTTGCTTGTGGTCTTCTCTTGTTTTCTTGTCTCCAATTCCAAGGTTCATAAGCCTTGAAAGAGAAGGCAGAACATCAATTGGAGGGTATATGTTGCGCCTATGCAATTCTCTGTCCAATACAATCTGTCCTTCTGTTATGTAGCCTGTAAGGTCAGGAATTGGATGTGTTATGTCATCTCCAATCATTGTTAAGATTGGAAGCTGGGTTATTGAGCCTTTCTTTCCTTTAATCATGCCTGCTCTTTCATAGATGTTTGCAAGTGTAGTGTACATGTATCCTGGATAGCCGCGTCTTCCTGGAATTTCTTCACGAGCTGAGCCTATTTCTCGCAGGCTTTCACAATAATTTGTCATGTCTGTTAAGATAACAAGAACATGCATGTCTTTTTCAAAAGCAAGATATTCTGCAGCAGTTAGTGCTAGTTGCGGTGTCAATAATCGCTCAACTGCAGGGTCGCTCGCCAGGTTAAGGAAAACTGAGGACCTTTCCAAAGCTCCTGTTTGTTCAAAATCTTGGATAAATCTTTGCGCTTCCTCGTTTGTTATTCCCATTGCAGCAAAAACAATTGCAAAGTTTGATTCTTTTCCAACAACTTTTGCTTGCCTTGCTATTTGAAGTGCAATTTCGTTATGCGGAAGCCCTGAAGCTGAAAAAATAGGAAGCTTTTGGCCTCTGACTAATGTGTTCATTGCGTCTATGGTTGAGACGCCTGTCTGGATAAAGTCTTCAGGGTTTCCTCTTGAGTAAGGGTTTATGGCTGCTCCGGTTATGTCCATCATCTTGTCAGCAACCAGTTCAGGGCCGCTGTCTATTGGTTTTCCTGAGCCGGAAAGGATTCTGCCTAAAAGTTCTTCTGATACTGGAAGCTTTATTGGCTGGTTAAGGAATTTAATTCTGCTGTTTAAGTCTATTCCTGCTGTTCCTTCAAATACCTGAACAACAACAGTTTCCTCGCTTGTGTCCAATACCTGGGCATTTTTTTCTTCGCCGTTAGGCATGAGTACTTTAACCATGTCAGAATACGCAACAGGCTCTGTTTTCTTAACAAATACAAGTGGTCCTGCAACTCTGCTTATTGTTTTATATTCCTTCATTTTGCTTGTCTCCTTATAGCTTTCAAAATGAAGCTACGAACGAAGTGAGTTTGTTTCATTTCTTATCACTCTTCATTTTTCTGAATTCTGATTCCATTTCTTTCACTATGCTGTTGAGGAGCTTTTCGTATTCTTTCTCAAACTTTACGTCTGCAAGTTTTTCTTTTGATTTTATCGACACGATGTCAGAGACTTTTGAGCCTTCTCCAAGGGCTTTATAGGCTAAATCTCCGTATTTCAGGATTGTTTTCATAAAAGAGTAAGTTTTCTTTGGTTCTGAAAAAGTATCAACTGCATGGAATGCGTTTTGCTGAAGAAACATTTCTCTTGCAAGCCTTGCGATTTCAAGTGTTACTTGCTCTTTTTCAGGCAACGCATCGCTTCCAACAAGCTGGACAATTTCAAGGAGTTTTTCTTCTTCTTGAAGGATAGACATTATTTTGTCGACAATTGGTCTCCAGTCTTCTGCTACATTTGCAGAGAACCATTTTTCAAGAATGTCAAGGTAAAGAGAGTAGGAATCCAGCCAGTTAATTGCAGGGAAGTGCCTTCTTTGCGCTAGTTTTGAGTCAAGTCTCCAGAAGCACTTTACAACTCTTAGAGTGCCTTGTGTTACTGGTTCTGACATGTCACCTCCTGCAGGGGATACTGCTCCGATAACAGAAATTGAGCCGTCTGTTTTGTTAAGATTAGAGTAACGGCCAGCTCTTTCGTAAAAATCAGCAAGTCTTGTTGAGAGGTATGCAGGATAGCCTTCTTCTCCAGGTAATTCTTCCAAACGGGATGATATTTCACGCATTGCTTCTGCCCATCTGGAAGTGGAGTCTGCCATTACTGCTACATTATAACCCATATCGCGATAATATTCTGCTAAAGTCATTCCGCAATAGACAGAAGCTTCTCTTGCAGCTACTGGCATGTTAGAAGTGTTAGCTATGAGAATTGTTCTGTTAAGCAGTGGTTTTCCTGTGCGTGGGTCTGTAAGTTTAGGGAATTCTGTAAGAACTTCAGTCATTTCATTGCCGCGCTCTCCGCAGCCAACATAAACGATTATTTCAGCGTCACACCATTTTGCCAAAGATTGTTGCGTGACTGTTTTGCCTGTTCCAAATCCGCCTGGAATAGCTGCTACGCCTCCTTTTGCAAGGGGGAATAATGAATCAAATATTCTTTGGCCGGTGATAAGCGGAATGTTTGGCGGTAGCTTTTTGGATGTTGGCCTTGGTGTTCTGACAGGCCATTTTTGCATCAGCTTTATTTTGTCTCCTGAGTCTAGTTTGCATACGATTTCATCAACAGTAAATGAGCCTGAGCTTATTTCAGTTATTTTTCCTTTTTTATTCGGAGGAATCATTATTTTATGGTTTATTTGTCCTTCCATTACTGTTCCTATTATTTTGCCTCCTGAAACATCATCGCCTTTTTTTGCTGTTGCTTTAAATTCCCATTTTTTCTCGTGATTAAGTCCTGGTGCAGTTGCTCCTCTTTTGATAAAGTCTCCTAGTTGCGCTTTTAAGTCAGGTAATGGTCTTTGTATGCCGTCATAGATGGATGTTAGCAAACCAGGCCCAAGTTCGATTGAGAGAGGTTCTCCAGTATTGCTCACAGTTGCTCCTGGTTTTAATCCAGTAGTGTCTTCATAAATTTGAATAGTGCATTTGTTTCCATTTATTTGGATTACTTCTCCGAGAAGCTTTTCCTCTCCTACAAGAACAATGTCAAACATTCTTGCATCAAGTTCAGCAACAGCAACAGGTCCGGCAACTCTGTAGACTTTGCCTGTTTTCATACTTCCACTCCGATTGATTTTCTAATCATTTTTTTAAGCGAGTCTTCTGAAGCTTCTTTTGAAAGTGTAATGTAAATCGGTTTCAATGAGTTTTCTAAAGTTTCTTTTTCTTCAGTTTCAAGCAGTTTAAACAAATTTTCATCCAATATCACTATGCCAATTTCAGTGTCTTGTCTGATTTTTGAAATAGCTTCTTGCGGTTTATCTGTCTCAAATATCTTTTTTATTCCAGCTAGTCTGAATCCAAGGCAAAAGTCTTCCTTGCCTATAACTGCGATTTCCATTTTTAAGCTATTATTTGTTGTTCAATAAATTCTTCGTCTAAATTTAGTTGTCTTGATTTAAGCAGCATCTTTAGGTTCTTAACTTCTACTTCTTTTGCGAACATGTATCCCAATATCACGTCAACAGTCAGTGGGTGCTGGTGAAGCAGCAATCTTGTTTTTTTTAGCAGGTTTTTCCCAAGCTCGATTTCAACATCAGTTAAGCTGTTGTTCGATGCAAAATCTTCCAATGCTTTTTCAGATACTCCCAGTTGTGATAGTATTTTTGTTATGTCTTCTTTGTTATCAGTATCTATTATTTTTTTAACAATTGTTGATATTTTTCCGATAATATAGCTCTGGGTTTTGTGTTTGTCTACCTCTGCGCGTTTCAGCCTCAAAACATTCATAATATTCGTTGTCTCAATTTCGGTTTCTAAGAATTGTTTAAAAAGTTTGCCTTCTGAAGGTATAGTTTTTGAGAATTTAATCATTCTGTTGTAATATTCCCTATCAAAAAAATTCTCAAGGTCAACAATACTATTCTTTGATTTTAATGTTTCAAGAGAATTGCTTAAAGATTCAAATTGTATTCCCACAATAACAAGTTTTCTGAGAAATTCTTCAACAGATTCTGATTGTAAAAGTTTATCTAGATGCTGCGTTAATTTTCCTGTTTGAAGAAGCATTGGAGCAATTAGTTCTGCAGGAGTGTTTGTATGCAAACCTCTTAATATTGTCTTAATGTTCCACAAGTCTGCTCTTGAAAGATATGCGTCTATGAGGATGTCTACCTCTTTTGGTGAAATGTTTTTAAGCTTATTCCATGTGTTTACAAGATTTTTGTTAAGAGCCATTTCCATAAGTTCAATTCCAGAGTAATTAACGCCGAGCTCGTCTATTGCTTTTTTGTATTGTGAGCTTTGAAGAAAACTTATTATCTCGTTAAGGCTCATCTTAAGAAGCTTATGGTAATCTTCTTTATCCAAAAGATAAGAGCGCATAACACTAACTCTTGCATAAGTGTACGGATATTTGCCTAGTGTTAATTGTTTCATTTTTCAAATAGAACTTTATTTAGTTTTGGTAAAAGTGAGCCTTTAAGCTGGTTCAGCAAAGTTTCATAGCTGTAGTCAACTCTCAAGGTTCCATTTGCTGATTCTGCTATTATTCCTCCAAGGATATCAGTTTCTTTGACTTTGTAGCCGCTTACAAACTTGCGATCTTTTTTGTTGCAGTGCACAATAGCTATGTCTATTTCAGATTTAGCTTTCTCAAGCATTTTTTTGATGTGACTTGCCCGTTCAGAGTCAGGAAGCTGGGAGAGTTTTTCTCTTGCAATTGAAAAAGTTTCGTCAACAAATTCTTTCCTGAACGCAAGAGTAAGCTTTTTTGACTCAAGTTTTGCAGCTGCGTCTTCGCGTCTTTTGATAGACTCCACTTCAGAATCCAATTTTTTTCTAAAAATTGTTTCTTTTTCCCTGGCTTGCTTAGAGAAAGATTGTAATATGTTTTTAGACTCTGTGTTTGCAGAGTCCAATCTAGACTTGGCCTTAAGCTTGGCCTCTTCTAGTACTTTTCCTTTTACTCTTTCAAGACCCATTCTCTTTATTCAGCAAGTCCTATAATCAGAAATGCCATAACAAAGCCAAATATTACTAGCGTTTCCGGAATTACTGTTAAAATCAATCCTTTTCCGAACGTCTCGCTCTTTTCTGCCATTGCTCCAACAGCTGCTGCTCCGATTTCTTTTTCAGCAATTCCTGCTGCAATAGCTGTCAATCCGATTGCAAGGCCTGCGCCTATAGCAATTAATCCTGCTTCTGTCATTTTAGTCTACCTCCGTTATTTTTTTACCGAATGGATGAAATGGAATTGCGCCTCCTTTAAAGAATTTTGTGAAAAATTCAACATAATGCAACCTTAAAGACTGAAGAAACCCGCCCATTAAGCCAAGAGCTATGTTCAATGCATGCCCTAAAATGCCGATAATCACTGCAGCTAATATCATGATTCCTCCTTTACTGGCAAATTCTTCAACAAAGCCATTTACAACAACAGCAAGACCTACTGAAGCAAGGCCTACTGCCATAAGCCGCGAGTAAGAAAGAATGTTGCTGAAAAGGCCAGGTATTTCTACAAGTCCTGATACTGATTCGCCAAGATAAATCATTATTAGTGAAACAATTGCCAAGATTACGTTTATGTACATTGGAATAGGCAGCAATCCTGATAAGGAAATAGCTATTCCTACGAGGCTTATCTGCAGCAGCCACCAGCTTGCTTTTGCAAGTATAGCTTTCTTAAGACCATGCTCAAGTTCATTGATAAAGCCTAACAACAGCCCAAGATTGACATGCAATAAGCCTATGATTACAGATATATACAACATTTCCTGAACTTGGTGAAGCCTGCTTATCAAATGAGGAAGATGATAGCCAAAAAGCTCTTCAAAACCAAATACTTCCCCAAACAAGAAGCCGAAAAATATGGATGCCATAGCAGCTGGCATAATTACTTTTGCGAGAGGTTTCATGGAAGGAAATTTCTTTGCAAAGTATAAAAGTAGCAAAACAATAGTTGCGCCATACCCTATATCTCCAAGAATAATTCCAAAGAAAAGAGGGAAGGATATGAAAAGAAAGATAGTAGGATCTATCTCAGCATATTTAGGCAAAGCATAAAGATTCATAAGAAATTCAAAAGGTTTTGTAAGTTTAGTGTTTGAAAGCTTAACAGGAACTTCTTCATCATGGGAAGGCTGTTTTACTTCTATTTCAACATTTTGTTTAGTAATATTTTGAACTCTTTCAGTTAGTTTTTCAACATTTTTTGAAGGAACCCATCCTGTAACTACAAAAATGTTTTCCGAAGCAGCAAACTTTAATGGAGCTTCTGCTTTCTCAAGTTCAATTGACAAAAATTTTTCAGAAAGCAGCAAAAAATCATGCCATTTGTTTCCAAGAGATGTAAGCTGTCTATTAACAGTTAGTTTTGAATTCAAAAGTTTTTCTTTTTCTAAAACAAGAGAAGAAAGTTCTTCTGGAACTTTTCTTTTCATTTCTGCAATAAGTGTCAAGTCGAGCTCAGAAAAATTATGCTTGGTTAGCAAGTTTGAAGCGCTGTCTTTTGAGTCATTTGACACAAATAAAGCCAATAAACCAGTATCTTCTGCATAGCTAATTTCAAATTCATCAGTTATTTTAGAAAGGTTTTTTTCAAATAGTTTCGGTTCTTTAACATGCCCGACAAAAACAGTGATTGATGAATAGCTGCCGAATGATTCAAGAGGAAGCTTTAGTTTTTCAATTTGTGACAGAAGATTTTTTTTAGCTTCGATAAGTTTAATCTCATTTTCAATGTTTTTTAGTTTTTCGAGTTTAGAGGCAGTTTCTTCTTGCAAAAGTTTAGTTGTCTTGGTAAGATGCGCAAAATTTTTTACGCCTATTGCCTTAAAACCATTGCTTAATGTTACGCCATTGTTTAAGTTAAGGTTTGAGATTAAAGCGCGGACTGCCACTAAAGCTTCTGATATGTTTGAAGCATTTTCTAAGGGAGTTCCTATGTCAATCTCAGATTTTGCATGGTTTATTATGTGAAACGCATTAAGTTTGTACATTTCATTTATAGTTTTGTCAAGAAAACTTTTTGGAGATGTAATTATCACTTTACTCATGCGTTCAGGTTGAAGCATATCATTCACCAATAAGCTCTGGAAGGTTATCGAGGATTAAGTTCACGCTTTTGTCTTTTCTTTTATTGGCCATTGCTCTAAGTTCATCAATAGCTTGTTTGCTTTTTTCCAGCTTTTTTTCTTTTGATTTTGAGATTTCACTAAGCACAGCTTTTATTGTTTTATCACTTAATTCTTTAAGCTCAGCATCTTTTTCAGAAAGCAGTTTAAAAGCATCGTTATGTGCTTTCTGGATAATTTCAGAGCTCTGTTTTTCTGAATCAGAAATAATTTTTTCAGCTTCCGCCTCTATGGAGCGGATTTCTTTAAATAGCTGTTCAGACATGGGAATCATTGATTAAAAGAGTGTAGGGCAAAGATAAGCCACCTTCTGTCAAACCCCTTACGGAAGGTTTGCCTTAACATTCGACTAAGCGCCAAAGGCTTGCACCAACCGGGCAGCTGTCTCACCGTATCCTTTAACCGACATCCATAGGTTAACTCTCAACCATTGCTGGTTGATTCGCCATTTCATCCTTGATTAAAGGCCGTGTTGTTTCTTCGCTGGAGCGCACTTTTCAGCACCTGCCTCTCAGCAGCGGTTATGTTGCTCATAATGAGCTGGTGGGTGGACTTTCCTAAGCATAATATGCCTGGTGTTAAGCACTTGCCCTACAACTCAAAGGGTTAAATCATGGTTTAAAAATGTTTCGCAGAAGTAGATATTGCACTTTTTTAAAGGATAAGTAGTGAAAATCCTTAATCTTATTTTGCATAAAAGAAAAAGATTTATATAGCAATTTCAGCATTTTGCAATAAAGACTATGAGAAACAAAAAAGCTCAGCCTTCTGGAGCAGGTGCTGCTTCCCTGATCATCGTAATAGCTTTGTTCATCTTGGTATACATACTTTTTTTGCCTTCTGAAGACAGGAAAGAGCTTATTGAAGGTGATGATTCAGAAGTATCTGCGTCTGAACGTGAAGCTATTGCTTCAGTTCTGCTCGAGGAAAGCCCTGGTACAATTACAAAGATTAAGGAACGTGAATTTGAGCATAATATACCTTCTTTTAACCTTTTCACAGAAAAGGAAGACGCTATCCTTAAAAAAGTTGATTCTGTCTTTATTGAAAGCTCTGGAATATCTTCAAAGGCAATTCCGATATTTATCAAGGATAAGACTGAAAACAGCAAACTTTCTTTTTCAGTAAACGAGCATGGGGGAAGGCTTACAATAGTGTTTAATGATGAAGAGGTTTTTAAGGGAGAAATTGGAGAAACTCTTGAGCCTTTGTCTATTGACTTAAAGGAAGAAAACTTGATAGAGTTTTCAGTTGATTCTCCTCCTAAATGGCAGTTCTGGAGGAATAATTTTTATGACTTAAGGAATGTGCAGATTTCTTCAACTGTTGAAAAGCTTGCAAACAAAGAAGCATTACACACTTTTTTCGTTAGCAAAGAAGAGGCTGATAAAGAAAACATCGAAGATGCATTCATAAGGTATTTTGTTGATTGTAATGTAAATGAAGTTGACAAGCTTTCTGTGTTTCTAAATGGCAATCTTCTTTCAGCAAAAGTTCCTGATTGTGAAAGCTTTGAAAAAACTTTCATAGACCCTGATGATTTTATTGAGGGAAAAAATGAGCTGCTCTTTTCTTCTGAACAAGGAAGGTACTTAATTGACAGGACAGCTGTAAAGACAACTCTTCGCAAGGCAATTTCTCCTGTTTATTTCTTTGACATTAACCAGAGCCAATTTGATTTGATAGACAATAACACAATAAATACTTCACTTAGCCTTAAATTTATTGATGATGACGAAAAGAAGAATGCGATTATAGAGGTTAATCAGCATCGCATATCTCTTGACACAAGGCAGGACGCATTTTCAAAGAACATAGACCTATTTGTGAATGAGGGCAGCAATTCCATAAGAATAACCCCTGAAAGAACATTGCACGTATTAGAGTTAAAAGTTGACCTTGACTGCAAAGAAGATGATTGCGGTTAAAGTTTTTTTCTTACAGTAGAAAGTATGTAAGGCGTTAAGAAAGATGCAACATAAAATATGCTGATAATTAGCGGTTCTTTGTTTGTTTCTATTCCTAAAGCACTTGCTAACCCGCCAATTGAAGTGGATATTATTATCAAATTAATAAAAGTAAAAGCCGGGATAAAAAGAATAGCCATTAAGTGATGATGTGCATCAAGATTTTCAATGTTGCTGATAAGCAAATTGAAAACATAGCCAAAGAATACGCCTAAAATGCCTATTATAAGGTAAAAATGGTAATTGGATGCGAAAAGAAGGAAAGGTATTATGACAATTGCCATAAAGAAATTTGCCATGATAAGAACAAGGAGAGTTGTCCAGTAAAGAATAAGGTCTAGTTCTTTAGCATCTTTAAAAGGTTTTAAACTCACTCTTTTTTTTACTTCAATTTTACGTTTCTTTTTTGCCAAAGATAATCTCCTCTGCATAGTCAAGATAAGATTTGGTTTTAAAATAGTGTTCTTTTATAATATCAATATTGATTTCAACTATGCCTGTGTCAGTAATTGCAGTCATTGTTACGTGCCTTCTGAATTCTCTGCTTCTTTTGAATTCTGCTCTGTTGATTTTTTTCAAAGTCAAGCTAAAGTCAATCATTTCATTTATTGTTTCATCTTTAAAGGTTTTTTTTACAAGTGTTCCTTTCAAGCCAAGGTTTTCTGGTTTTTCTTTAATCTTCTTTTTTTCAAGTGCAAAATCAAGAAGCCCATCAATAATTGCATCAATAGCATTTGTAAGCCTTTCAAGAAGGCTTTTGAGGACATCAACAGTTCTTGTGTATTTTAAGCTTACATACAGAAGATGGTCTGCTCTCT
Source organism: Candidatus Woesearchaeota archaeon (assembly GCA_002688315.1). Lineage (GTDB taxonomy): Archaea > Nanobdellota > Nanobdellia > Woesearchaeales > UBA10216 > UBA492. The sequence continues at coordinate 10,705 of NZCN01000004.1, forward strand.
TCATTTCCTCTCTAGCATCTTCTAAGGTATTAGGCATTGTGTTTAGCAGTTTCATAAAAGTAGCGTTAATAAACAATGATATAGTACATCCAGCTATTTAAAGATTTGTAATTTATGCCTTATTTAGTGTCTGTAACTTAAGTTTTTTATATAACAAAGTATTAAAAGCGATTATTAACTAATTCTAGCATATGAAAATACTGAAAAAGGACTTGAAGCATGGCAAGATTGTTGTTGCTGTGCAGAATCTTGATGACCTTTGGCATCTTTCCCAAGTTATTGAGAAAGGAGATATGGTTAGTGGTAAGACTACTCGCAAGATAAAAGCTACTGAAAAAGAGACTGAAAAGAAAACTTTGTTTTTGGAAATAACTGTGGAAGAAGTAGAATTCAAGGATAAAAACTTGAGAATTAGCGGCAAAACAACAGAGGAAAAAGAAGACGTGCCTAAAGGCGCATACCACACAATTTCGCTTGAAATTAGCTCTACTGCAGGCATTACAAAGAAAACCTGGCAGAAGTATCATCTCAAAAGGCTTGAGCTTGCTACTAAAAAGCAGGCTGAAACACTTATTCTTGTCCTGGACAGGGAAGAAGCTATTTTTGCTTTGCTTAAGAGCAAGGGATACGAGATTCTTTCGCAGGCTAAAGGAAAGGTTGCTAAAAAAGGAGTTGAGATTGCTACCACTAATTTCTACAAAGAGCTTTCTGATAAGCTTGAGGAGTATGACAAACGCTACAAAACTGAAGCAATTATACTTGCAAGTCCTGCTTTTTGGAAGGAAGAATTGATGAAAGAGATTAAGAATAATGAAATAAAGAAAAAAGTTGTTGTGGCTGGCTGTAGCAGTGTTGGTAAGAATGCTATTGAGGAAATCCTTAAGAGGCCTGAACTTAATGAAGTGCTAAGGCAGCAGCGAGCAGCAGAAGAAAGCAAGTTTGTTGAAAATCTTATGATGGAAATAAGCAAAGACGGATTGGCAATTTACGGCAAAAAAGAAGTTGAAGGCGCTATTGAATCAGGAAATGTGAAAACTTTTCTGATAACTGATTCTTTTATTCACGAAAACAGAGAAAAGTCAGAGTTCTTAATGAAAAATGCAGAAACTGTTAAAGGAGAAGTTGTGATAATAAATTCTGAAAATGAAGCTGGGAAAAAGCTTGATTCTTTAGGAGGAATAGCTGCACTTTTAAGGTATAAGATGTATTAGGCTATTGCTAAGCTATTCAAATTGGTCTTCGATTCCATTGAAATTAGTGTCAACTATTATGAATTGGTGTTGGAAGAAATTACGAACTGTTCCTGCTTCCAAAAGAGTTCTGCGATAGGTATGGCTAACACCATCTTTGTCTGTTATTTTGATATCAAATGATTCTTGGGTATCAAAAGGCAAAGTAATAGATTTAGCTATAGCAAGACCTTTAACGATTGGTTCTGTGAACGACTCTCCGTTTAGTATAAAGTCCACTGTTCCTTCTGCAACTCCATCCACTCCAATCATTACGACATATTCATTACTTCTGTCTTGACTAAAGCCGTTTAAACCTATAAAGTAAAATGATTCAGAAGCTCCTGAATCGTACTCAGTGAATTCAGAAAAAGTTACAGTTTCTTTATACAACCCTTGTTCAAAATTTTCAAATGCAAGATCTGGTAATAAGACCCAACCAAACCCTGAAGGCCCACCATCTTCTCGCCGATCCCATCTAGTTTTGTAATCGTTTGTTAGAACTTTATTATTTTTAGCATCACGCACATCCACTGTAAACGCAGACCCTTGAGTATCAATATAAGTAAAGTTATCATCTGTTTTCATTGTATTAAGCCATGAAGGAATCTCATCAAGATCTTTATCGCAAATACCCCACCACACCATACCATCGTTATCAAAGCATATATCTCCACGAATAGCATATCCAAGCGCGAATTGCTGATTTCCTTGTGTGCCGTATGGTCTGATGGTGGACAAAACATACAAACCTTCATCCAAGTTATGGCCATTAAATACTGGTAAGGAGTTAAGGTACGTTCTTAACGGAAGGTCATTGACTTCTGGCACAATGTTTTCCCACATATTAAGAATGTCTTCTCTGTTCGTCCTCCATTCTGGTTCTTCTCGAATTTTGGAATAATATGCAGCAGAAAAATCTTTGGTAAACGTAGGTTGTTCAAGTAACATCATTTGCACTGTGGTAGCAGCAATCGAATAGCGATTTCTTTGTCCACTTGCATCTGTCCAGAACTTACCAGCACCAGACCATCGAGTATTTTTAATAGAATCATAATATGTTGTGCGTGAACTCCAGTACTGGTAAGGCCTCCAGTTCAGTAATTTTATTGTAGCTTCATCGTTTGGGTAGCTACGTACATACTCATGAATAATATCGAATGCCAGGCCTTCTGCCATTCCTTCTTCAAAACCGCTTAAATCCGGCTGATACTGCCATGCATCACCGGTTGTTATAGAATACTGGCCTTTCCATGCATGCACAAATTCGTGCGCAATCAGACGTGGAATAAAATCTGTATCTGTGAGAAAAGTTCTGCCATTATTAGTAATCATAAAAAATGAAGTGTCCTCTCCCATGTTTTTAATAAATACATTAAAAGATTCTGCAGGAGGGCCCAATCTATCTTGCAAGATAGGCCATACTCGCTTCAGGAATTTTCTGTATGATTTTTCTGCTTCAGAAGGGAAATCATCAGAGAATGTGTAACTTATCTTGTTAGTAGGCTTTCCAATCTCAGAATTATCTGGGAAGTCTACGCTTGATAAATCTATATTAAATTCCGAGTAGTATTGAATAAAGTTTAAATCAAGTCCATATTTAGTGAAGCGCCCTTTCAACACATCTGTTTCACTGAGCCCAAACTTGTCAAGTTCAACAGCTGCGCTTTCTGGGTAGTGCCCACCGTAATATATATCCCATTCCCTATCTCCTTCCTTTTTCAGACTTAAATAATAGCTACCGTCTTCAGGATTAGTCCATTTAAGTTCAATCGAATCTCTTCCGACTTCGAAGTACGCTCCAATTCCCGAATCTTCAATTATAAATTGCTCTGGTAAAATAACCTCTGGCTCTTCAGGAAAACTAGCAGCGTTGTTAGGATCAAAATCATACTTTAGTTCTGCTATATCTGTCATACCATCTCCATCAGTATCAGTAAAATCACCAGCAAGAAATTTAACATACTCATTTGGTGCAGTGGGGTTAGTCCACCTTTCTGTTATAGGATCAGGTTCCTTTGGTATTTCTTTTGGTGGGGGTTTGGTTTCATTTTTATCATCTGGCACATCAGGTTCCTCAATACTTTCATTCAAAGCAATTTGAAACTCAGGAAAATACTGAACAAAACTAAGATCTTCTGCATACTGTGTAAATCTGCCTATTAAAGTTTCATTTCCAATCATATTTTTTTCAGAGAAAACAACAGGAGCTTGTTCTCTTGGATGTCTTCCATAGTAGATTGCCCAACCAGCATCACCTGCTAGCTTCAGGCTTAAAGAATACGATCCTTCTTCTGGATTAGACCATTTGATAACAATCTTATCACTAGTTTTTTCATAGACTGCACCAATACCGGAATTTGTTATTGAGAAAGTTTCAACCAATTTCTCAATCGGTTCTTCAATTGTTTTTTCAATAGGTTCTTGCTCTTCAATCAACGGTGTTGCAGTTTTTGTTTCTAAGTCTATCATAAATTCTGGCAAGTATGCAAGAAAATGTCTATCAGCTGCGTAATGCCATAATTGTCCGATAAGTTTTTCAGATCCATCTAAGTTGTACTTCTGGAAATTTACTGGAGCTTTCCCTATTGGGTGTCCACCATAGTATATGTTCCAATCTTTATGGCTTTCTTCTTTAAGGATAAGGGAGTATTGTCCTTCAGCAGGATTTTCCCAAATAATAACGATTTCATCAGAAGTGATTTCAAAATATGCGTCAGTTCCTATGCCTAAAATATCAATTCTCTTAGATTGCTCAGGTTGCTCTGGGGAAAGCTGGCTTTCATCTGGTAACTTTATGTCTACTGGTGGACGATTGTCTAAAATTTTTGTTAATTCATTCTTCTCCAAATTAGGTATTTCGATTGGTGTCGGTATATTTTCTTTGTTTTCAGTATCTGTTGGATTTTGACTTACTGATACTTGTTCAGGAGGTGATGAGAATTGAATTAATTCCTCGCCTTCGTTACCCGCACTATCAATACAACTAATAACAATGTCGTAATCTGTACTTGGCGCTGGCAAAAAAGGAACATTATGTGATAATCCATTTTGTGTGTTCATGTCCTTCCTAGTAATTCTTTGTTCTGCCACAACAATAAATTCGCAATTAGAACTTTTATCTGTTGTTGCTGAAAACATGAATTGGTTTGTTAATTCGGATTTTGTTGGTTTATCAATTTTAATTGATGGTGACTTTGTTAAAACTTTAGGAGTTTCTTCTAAAATTTCTGGCTCTTTTGGAGGTGTTATTTGTGGTGTATCTGACGGTTCATCAAATAGGAATATGATCATTGTTAGACCCACTAAAAGAATAAGTGCGGTTAAAATTATTAAAATAGCTAATGTTAGATCTCTTTTTGAACGTTCAGGTACTTTCAAGGTATGAGTAGATGAAATTGCCTTGTAAATCTCTCTTTCTGAATAACCAGAACGTTTTAATGCTTGAAAAATGTGTTCTTTTGGAATGCCTTTCTCGAGATTTACATGAATGTACTGTGTCAGTCGATGATCCGCCATTATGACTTCTTTTTCTCATGTTTTAAAAGCTTTCCAGTAAAGAACAGACGGAAAATTTCAGTGAATATGTAGAATATTAGTCCTATGCCGAGCAGGGCGTAGAAAACAGTGAATATTTTTGATGCATCATTTGTAGGAACAATATCACCGTAGCCGAGTGTTGTTAGTGTTGCTCCGGAAAAATAAAAAGCATCCACAAAAGAAAGGTTTTCAGCATATGAGTAAAAAGCAGTTCCCATAATTAAAAGCAAAGTTACTAATGCCAGTCCGCGCATAATGACTTTTCGAGGCATAATGGATAATTTGTGATTGTGCTTTATATATTTTTGGTATGGGAAAAAGCAACTATTAAATATACCAACTTCTCTGAAGATTATATGGACTTGCTTGAATATGTTGCAATGCAGATGAAAAAAGGCAAGAAACCTTCAGAGATTAGGCAGCTTCTTGTTCAGAACGGGTATCCTGTTTATGAAGTTGAAAATGCTTTGGCTGTATCAGAACCAGATGAGAAAGACGATGCTAAAGGCAAGAAAAGCCCTTTAAAAGTTTCATTGAAATTAAACGCGCCAGGTTATGTAGTCATACTGGCTCTTTCAATAACTTTGATGGTAGTTGGTGTTGCTACGCTGGTTTTTTATTTGATATGAGATTTATTTCTTTAAAGCGTCTGCCGCAGATTTCATTGTTTTCCAGTTAGTGTCAAACATGTTTTCAAGCGCAGATGCAAAGAATGGAGTGTTAACCCAGATTCCAACATCGTAAGTTGGGTGAACGTCTTTATCATTTAACACCATGAACATCAGTTCTTTTTGGTCAACAACGCAGAATCTGGCACTCATGTCTGAATTGCGTACTTCTGCTACGTCAGCAACATCTGCTAATGCCTGCTTTGATTCTTTTGTGATAGGCGCTGCTATCCTTATTTTAACGCCTTTTTTCTTGGCTTTTTCCATTGTTGGCTTTAATCCTTCAATTTTTCTAAGAAGGCCTTGCGATGTTGTTGATATTGTAACTGATTTTTGCGCGTTTTTAATCATTAAATCCAAATGATTGTAAACGTTATGCCTTCCTTTAAGGCTTCCAGACAAATCAGTAGGGTCAACAAGCTCAAGTCCTTGTGAATGCAGAGTTTTTAGTTCTCCTGTTATCTCTGTATTTTTTATGTCATCTAAGCGTTTTATTTTAATGTCTGCTTCTCCTCTCATGTGTTTTTTAACTCGTTCAACAACTTCTGTAGGATGAACAGCAACGTATTTGATAGGCTTGCCAAGTTTCATTACAAGAAAACCTTTCTTTTCCAAACTTTCCAAGACATCATAAGATCTAGATCTTGGAACGTTTGCAATATCAGAAAGCTCTCCAGCAGTTGCAGTGCCTCTGGATAGCAATGCAGTCCATATTTTAACTTCATAAAGATTTAATGAGAAATAAGTTCTCAATTTACTTAAAAATTCTTCTTTAACTATCATTTTGACACCAACCCCCTTTTTACTACTGTATGTTAAACTAATTTAACTACCAAATAATACTCATATTTAAAGTTTATCATTAAAGAGTTGTTATGTTGCGTTATATTTGATAGTAATTACAAATGCCTTACCAAAAAGCTTTAAATATAAAGGTAAGGAACAGGATAGAATGAAAGATATTATTGCAGAATTGCATAGGCTTGAACGGGCAGTTCTGCCTGTACTGCAAAAGTGTTCTTCTGTAGAGGATATTGTAAAGCAAAGTGGGATGGAAAAAGTCGAGGTACTACGCGCTCTGCATTGGCTCAAAGGAAAAGGCCTTTGTGAAGTTAAAGAAGACCTCACAGAAATTGTTGAGCTTGACAAAAACGGGCAGCTTTACAAAGAGAAAGGTTTGCCTGAAAAAAGATTTCTGGAAGCTGTAAAGAGCAAAATTGCGCTGACTAGTTTAATGAAGAGAACAAATCTTTCCAGGGAAGAAGTAAATGTAAGCATAGGGATTCTTAAAAGAAATAATTGGATTACTGTAGAAAAAGGAAAGGAACTTTTTTTTGAGATAACTAAAGAGGGAAAAGGAAAGCTTAGCAAAGGTTTTGATGAGCAGGTTTTGCTTGAGAAAAGTTTTCCGTTGAAATTAAATGAAGTTGATGATAAAACTTTTGCAAGTTTAAAGAAAAGGTCTATATTAAAAACCGGAGTAAAGAAAGCAATAACTGCTACGCTCACAAATGAAGGCAAGAAGATAGCAGGCAGCAGCGAGTTAAAAGAAAAAGTTGTTGACAGGCTTACTCCTGAAATGATAAAAACAGGAAAGTGGCAGAACTTAAGAAGTTATAATCTTGAAGCGCCTGTTCCAAAAGTATTTTTTGGCAAAAAACAGCCTTACAGAAGATTTTTAGAAGAAGTGAGAGCCAAGCTTATTGCTCTGGGGTTTAAAGAGAGGGATGGCCCAATAGTTGAGAGCGAGTTCTGGAATATGGATGCATTGTTCATGCCGCAGTTTCATTCAGCAAGGGATATTCATGATGCTTATTATGTTAAAGAGCCTGAGTATGCAACTGATTTGCCTCGGGAATTGGTAAGAAAAGTAAAGGCGGTGCATGAGAAAGGAATGCCAGGAAGCAAGGGATGGCGTTATGAGTTTGATGAAAAGAAAACTGCCAGGTTGGTTCTAAGAAGCCAGGACACTTCCATTTCGCCAAGAACTTTGGCTTCCAAAGAATTGGAAGTTCCTGGAAAGTATTTTCAGATTTCAAGATGTTTTAGATATGATGTTATAGATGCCACTCACAATGCTGATTTCGACCAGATTGGAGGGTTTGTTGTTGCTGAAGGCTTGAACTTAAGACATTTATTTGGCTTGCTTAGAATGTTTGCAAAAGAATTTTGCGGTACTGATGAAATAAAAGTAGTACCTTCTTATTTTCCATTCACAGAACCTTCTGTTGGCTTGTATGCTAAGCATCCGGTGATAGGCTGGATTGAGCTTGCAGGTGCTGGCATCTTTAGGCCTGAGATGACCAAGCCGCTGGGTGTTGATAAGCCAGTTATTGCCTGGGGTATTGGATTAGGAAGAGTTGCTATGTTTAAGCTTGGCATTAAAGACATCCGCCAGCTTTACAGCCATGACTTAAAATATTTGAGGAACGCAAAACATGCCTACGATTAGTTTTTCGTACAAGGATTTTGAAAAATTATTAGGAAGAAAGATTCCTATGGATGAGTTTAAAGACCTTGTATTGTTGTATGCAAAAGCAGAAGTTGAAGATTACGATTCAAAAACTGCTGAAATTAAGCTTGCTTTGGATGATACTAACCTTCCTTATCTTTGGTCTGTTGAAGGTCTTGCGCGATATTTTAAAGGAGTGTTTGAGACAGAGAAAGGCTTGACCAAGTTTAAGGTGTCAAGCAGCAAGTATGATGTTATCGTTGATAAAAGTGTAGAAAAAGTAAGGCCTTACATCGCTACTTTTGTTGCAAGCGGAAAGATTGACAATTACTTGCTCGAGCAGTTGATTCAATTTCAGGAAAAATTTTGCGAAGGTTATGGAAGAAAAAGGCAGAAAGTTTCCATAGGATTGTATTCCAGCAAGAAAGTAAAGTTTCCTGTTCATTATAAGGCCGCTGCTCCTGATTCAATTAAGTTTGTTCCTTTGGAAATGGATAAAAAGATATTGCTATCAAAAGTATTGGAATTGCATCCTAAGGGAAAACAATATGGATGGATAATAAAAGATTTCTCTGCTTATCCTATTCTTGTTGATTCAAACAATGAAGTGCTAAGTCTTGTTCCGATTATTAATTCAAATTTTACTGGAAAGCTTGTTGTTGGGGATAGTGAGCTGTTATTTGAAGCCACAGGAACTGACGAGGAAGCTGTTAACTTGGCTGCTAACATTTTTGCCCAGAATCTGTATGAGCGAGGTTTCAAACTGCAAAGCATAACAGTTCATTACAACAACAAAAAAGTAAAATCTCCTCATAGCTTTAATGAGAAAATAAAAATAAGGCAGGCAGATGTTGAGGTTTTAACAGGGCTTAAGCTAACGCATGCTCAAACAAAGGATTTGCTTGAAAGGGCAAGGTACGGAGTAAGTGATTATACAGTTTCTATCCCTGATTATCGCAAAGATATACTGCATGTTTTTGATGTTATAGAGGATATTGCAATAATGTATGGTTTTAATAATATTGAGAGTGCTCCATTGACAAACTACACCATGGGCTCTCCTACAAAGATGAATGAGTTTGTTGATTCTGTCAGGGAAATTGTTCTGGGCCTTGGCTTTCAGGAAATATTAAGCCCAATTCTTAGCAACAAGGCAATTATTGAAGAAAAGATGGAAGTTCAGGACAGAGGAATTGTGGAAATTTCCAACCCAATGTCAGAAACTTATTCAGCAGTTAGAAGCTGGCTTACTCCAATCATGATGGAAGTGCTTTCTAAAAATAAGCATCGTGATTTTCCTCAGAAAATTTTTGAGCAAGGACTGATTAATGTAAGAAAAGGGCAAAAAATAGAAGACAAAGAAGCTATTGTGTTAGCAATTTCTCAGACAAAGACTGATTTTACAGAAATAAAGCAGTGCTTGGATGCAATAATGAACAGTCTTGGCGTAGTTAGTTCTGTAGAGCCTTTTGACATGGGAACTTTCATAAAAGGAAGGGGCGGAAGCATAAAAGTTAATGGGAAAGCTATAGGGCTAATCGGAGAAATCTCTCCCAAAGTTCTTAGTAACTGGGAGCTTGAAATGCCTGTAACTGCTTTAGAAATTGACTTAAGTGAATTAAAAAGAATTATTTCTTAGCTTTCTCTTTTTTCTCAGCAACTGGCTTTTCTTTTCTTCTGACTTTCTTTTTCTCAGAAAATATTCCTTGTTTTTTGAATGCTGCGATTATGTCTTCATGAGAAGCTCCTTTTTCAAGGTCTATCGAGTCTTTCAAAGGTTCAAGATGGGAAATACTGCATCGTTTTCTTTTTACATTGCCATCAATAACAACAAAGTTGTTGTCAGTAATTTCAACTATTACGCATTTGCTGCCTGCATCTCTTCCTGCTATTTTAACGCAGAGTCTTCCTACATTAAGCATTTATGCCCTCCTTAATAGCAGCTCTGCTGCATCTGCTGCATAGAACGCCTCCAAAAGGTCTTGAAGGATTGCGTTTTGAAGCTGCTAATCTGCCTTGAGAAACTCCGTGAAGCCTTGCTCCGCAATGGCAGGTTGTTTTTGATTTTTTTCGAGGTTCGTAATGAATAACAGCTCTGCCTGTAGGAGTTTTGACTTTTATTCGCCTTTTTGACCGTGATTTTTGCTGCGCCATAGAAATTAGCAACTTGCGGTGGTTTAAAAAGATATCGGATACTTTTAATTAATGCACTTTCATCAGTTTTCTTATTGGGAATGTTAGCAATAATGTGAAGAAAAAGTATGTTGCCAGCCATCCTGGTTTCCAGCCGAATAATTCAAAATTGCCAAATGGGCGTGTTGGTTGCAGGTCTACAGCTACTCTCTTTATTTTGCTGTCTGGTTTTATGGGATTTTTATCTCCTAAATTAATTATACCAAAAAGAGTGCGTTCTTTTTCCAAATGAGGGTCAGCATACTGCCAGTCATTTGTTATTATTACATCTCTCGCATATGTTTCGTCTTCAAAAGTGTAAAGAATTTCATGGGTTCCTTGCTCTCCTTTTAATTTCCAAAGTGCTGTGTTTTGATTTATACTTTCTGTTTTATTGGTTAGTATTTGCAGTGTTTCTGATTCTATTGAGGCAGTGCTGGTAACGTCATTGTCAAATGTTATTGATGCAGTAAATTCAGTATCAGGAGTTACTTGGGCAAAAGCAAGATTTCCGCTCAGCCATCCAAAAATCATAAAGATAGGGATTATTGTTATAAAGGTTGATTTCATTGACTGCATTACTTGTTGCATGGTTTTTTCCATGAGACGCTTATTTAATGCAGTAGCTTGTGCTGTATCTTTGGTGTTTTTGATTTCCTGCCTTAAGGATTTCATTTCAGCATGAAGTTCTTTCATAAACTTTTGATTTGTTGTAAATTTATACACTATTGTAATGAGAATTGATATAAAAAACGAAATAAGAACTATAGCTCCAACTGGAGGCAAGACTTTAATGATGTCGAGGAATTCTAAAACCATTTTATTTCTCCATGAATTTTCTTAGCATTGGGTTCATGTCAAGCGCGTGCTGCTGAGCTATCTCTTCATAAAGCTTGTATATTATCATAACTGCAAGCAAAAGTCCTGTTCCTGAAGTTAAAGCTCCTGAAACATCTGCCATTGCTGCGAGAAAGCCCACAGTTATAGCACCCATTACAGTAAGAGCTGGAATGTATCTGTTTAAAAGACTTTCCAAAACTCTTTCATCTTTCCTAAATCCAGGAATTTGCAGGCCATAATCCATCATTTTCTTTGCTTGGCTTCTTGCGTCCATTCCTGCTGTTTTTACCCAAAATAAGGAGAACATTACTGCTCCAGCCATAAGGAATATCGAATATGTTGCTGCTCTTGCAAAATCAATTGGTTGTATTATTCCTCTAACAAGGTTTCCAACTATGTTAGGGCTGCTCACCCATGCGGCAAATCCTGAGATTCCTACTCCGCTGGTGTCAAAAGTGCCTAGAAGTGGAGTGCCTCTGCTTTCAAGCAATCTCGCCCAGAGCTGGACATTTGCAAGTAAGGCTGCTGTAAGAATAACCGGTATGTTGCTGGTGTATATAAAAGCAAGAGGCCATCTTATGCCTTGCCCTCTGACTCTTCCAAAAGAAAGTGGAACCTCAACTTTCATTGCCTGCACATAAACTACAATAACGAAAACTACAGCAGTTGATACTATTGCTGTTAGGCTAAACATGACTTCTCTCAAGTCTCCTGCTGCAAGGAAATAAAAAACAGAAAGCAACGCACCTATTGGTGCTTCTCCTGAAACAAAAGCAAGATTTCCAGACTGGCTTAAAGGGCTAAGCAGTCTAACCATTATTTCTTTAGAAACACCTGCTGCTATGAAAAGGCTTACTCCTTGTCCAAAGCCCCATTTAGTGATAACTTCATCCATCAGGATAATCATTACACCGCCAAGTATTAGCTGGAAGATTATGATAAAAGGTCCATGCCCTTGAGCTGGGGAAAGCCCACCTGCAAAAACGTAAATTGCTGCTTCAAACACAACAAATGCCAAAGCAAGTCCTTTTTGTACGCCTTGGAAAAGCTTTTTGCCTTCTGAACTGTTTAAATCGAATTTAACAATGCCAGAGCCGTTTAGAAGCTGCAATAAGATGGAAGCAGTTACTATTGGTCCAATACCCAATGAAATAAGAGAGCCAAATTCTGCTCCAAGTATGAGTGATAAGAATTGGAATTGTGCTAGTGAATTAGCTCCTAATCCAAATAAAGGCACAAGGCCAAGAATAAAGAAGAGTAAAAGAACAACTACTGTCCATTTAAGTTTTTCATTAAAAGGTAATCGTTTTTCAGTAGGGCCTATAACTTCTGGAAGGTTAAGAAGTATGCTTTTTATCCCCATTAGAGTCCCTCTTTTTTGGAAGAATGATTTTTCCTTTAGCAGCTTCAATTGATTTAATGGCGGATGCTGAAGCAGCTTTGCAGGTAACAGTTAATTTTTTTGTTACTTTTCCACTGCTCAATAGTTTGCCAACACCTAGGTCATTCAAGTTTATCAAGAAACCATCGCCTTCTTCCTTTGCGAGTTTTTTTGAAACAAAAGCAGCCAAGTGTTTTTCAAGGTAACCGACATTTATTGTTTTTATTTTGATTTTTCTGCTTGTAAAGCCGTGCTTGCCAAAATACTTTTTATTTTTCCATATAGAAGGCTTCTTGCTATCTGCTCTCTTTCCAGAACCAGATTGGCCTGCTCCTCCTCTATTTCCAGCACCGCGATGCTTTTTCATAGCTCCCCATCCGTGAGTGTGAGAGCCTTGCTGCCTTGAATTTTTTTTGCGTTTGTTAACTACCATTTTATAACATTCTCTTTATTAAGTCGTTTATAGCTTCTTTTCTGTATCCTAAAGCCCCGCCTACAGAAAATGATTTTTTTATTCCCTTTCTGCCATAGCCTTTTCTTGGGCTGTTTAGTCGAATAAACTGTTTTTTGGATTTTTGCTCCAGTAGTTTTATTGTTTCCTGCTCAATTTCTCCCCAGGTTATGTAGTCTTTCACTTTTGCCAGCATGCCTTCAATTATTTTGTTTTCTTCCAGGATAGAACAGTAATTTTTTTTGTGAAGGTGTAAAAGTCTTAGAGTATTTTCTATTGGTTTATCTATTCCAATTGTTCCTTTGATTCTTATAGCTGCAATCATTTTTCACCTATGACTATTCCTAGATCTTCTGTATTTTTTTGTTTGATTTTTGTGTTGTTAAGTTTTTTAAGTGCTGAAAAGCATGCAGATACAAGGTTTATTGTGGTTCGTGTTCTTCCAATAGTTTGGCTCCACACATCTTCTATGCCAGCTGCTGCTAAAAGTTTGTTGCATTCTGAAGCAATACGAAGTCCTGTTCCTTTAGGAGCAGGCATTAACTTTATTATAGTAGAGCCGCATTTTCCTTCTACCTGGAAAGGAATGCTGTGTGGTGATTTGCAGTAACATTGCCAACTTCCGCAACCGCGAAGAATTTTTGTTATGTTGAGTTTTGCGTTTCTGGTTGCTTTTTCTCTTGCAGGCACTGTTTCTTTTGATTTTCCATAGCCTAGGCCAAGGTAGCCATTATTGTTTCCGAGAACTACTAAAGTTCCAAAGCTTGGCTTATTTCCTTCAGCTGTTTTTTTCTGTGTTTGTCTGAAAGTTCTTCTTTGTCCGCCTCCAAACTTTCCTTTAGCTTGGCCTACCATAAGCAATTCGGTTGTAAAATCAGGCATTAAAGTGTCAACTATTTCAGATTCGAGGATACGGATGCCTGCGTCAAGTATTTGGTCAATATTAGTTATTTCTTTATTTTTGACTTTTTTCCCTAGTTCTGTTTTAGGTTTCCAGCTATCGACGTCAAATGCTTTTTCAGAAAATATACGTGTTTTTTTAGGATCTGGCCGTTTATCTTTTGCTTTGAAAACTTTAGGCGCTTCTGTTTTCGGTTCTTCTTTAACTTCTTTAGTTTCAGTCATTTTTAGCACTCATTATTTTTTCTTTAGTTGACTTGAAAAGCCCTGGGATTTTTTCTGAAATGTGCTTTCCTGAAATCCTGTCTTCAGGAGGAAAAATATCTGTAGCTGCTGGGATTTTTACGCCTGCATCGATTACGCCTTTCAAAGCAGTGTAAATTCTTCCATTGCTTACTGGCTTGCTTAGCCCAGCATCAAGTACAGCTTCTTTTACATTTTTTTCAATAGCTTGCTTTCCTGCAAGCAAGCCGGTTAGGTAAGCTGCAGGTATATTTTTTAAGCCTGATTGCCACCCATATTTTTTAAGGTTGTTTGAAGATGCTGAAGTAATGATAACATCTCCTTTTTCATCAAATTTAGCCAGTTGCACTATTATGTGTTTTGATGTCTTTCTGATGACAAGCCTGTCTTTTCCTGATAGGATTAACTTCAGGCGATTTCTGTAATTTGTAACGCTCTTTCTCTTCCTCTTGAATTGAATTGATGTTATTTTTTTCATTTTGTTGAAAGCTTATTGTTTTTTTGATATCAAGCTATGCTCTGAAATATAAAGTTCGATATGGCGTTTACTTCTGAAGAACCCGCCTTTTGATTTCATATAAAGTTCCCGATAGATTTTTTTTGTTATTGAGTCGTCATCTCGCAATTTCTTGAGCAAATCGCGCTGAAGCCTTATTCTGTTCACCCATCGTGTTTTCTTTGAAAGTCTTGCTGTTGCTTTTCCTTTTCTTGACCCTTGGCCTCGTTGTCTTCCTTTGCTTCTTTGAGTTGCTCTTACTCTTGCACGGGATTTTGATTGTTTATTGCTTTTCAGGCGTTTTATCACTCCGTCTGAAATAAGTGTTTTAATATCCTGTTTTGTGATTGCCTCTTTTATTTCTGAAAGTTTCTCTGTATCAAAGAGTACTTTTTGAGGTGAACACTTCAAAACTATTGCAGCGATCCTCTTCTGGGCTTTTAGCATCATTTTTCAGCCTTTGTGATTATTTTTTCCATTTCTTTTTTGCCGGATTTTCGTTTTTCTTCTTCTGTTTCTTTCTTAGCTTCTTCTTTTTTATCAGATTTCTTGGAATCTTTCGCTGTTTTAGCGATTTTAGCGTCTTTTTTTACCTTGATTCTTTCAGCAAATGCTGTTTCTGCTTTTTTCACATAATCTAAGTCCAAATTTAGAACAGTAAGTTTTTTTTCAGCAGCAGCTTTTATTATAGCTAGCTTCTTTTTTACGCCCACAACAGATGCTATTATGATTCCTTCATCTTTAACAATATCAAGTTGTTTTATTGAGTTCACAATAATAGTTTTAAGGCCTGTCGGATGAAAGCCGCGAATTGTTTTCGGGCTTCTGTATCCTTGAGAAGGCATTTTAGGGTTGCCTCTGAATTTCAGGCGTACTTTGGAATGCAAGCCTTTAGGTCTTCTCCATGCACTTGAGAGTTTCTTGCGCTTCCAAGAGTCCGGAGTAACAAAAGTTGGCTTTCTGGACTTTTTTACTGCTCTTAGCTTAATTAATTCGTTTTTCATTTTTTACCTTAAACAACTATTATTCCATCCTGGAATATTCTTCTGTCAAAATTTGTGCGTCTAGTGAGTTTTTCTATTGAACTCATAACCATACCTACCAGTTCTTTATCACAGCTTTCAATGTCTACTTTATCTCCTTTGACTTTGACAGTTACGTCTTTAGGCAGAGTGAATTTCCTTGGGGTTTTTTCTCCAAAGAAATTCTTAACAATAAATTCTCCATCATTAACTGTAACAGTCATAGGGAAATGCCCTGATAATATTTTCATCTCGAAATGGTGTCCTTCAGAAACTCCTTTGAAAATATTTAGTATATGAGCTTTAAAGCTATTTGCAATTTTACGTTCATTCTTAGTGTTTCGGTTGGATTTGAGGTAAATTTTTCCTGAATCAGTTGAAATGTTAATGTTCTCTGCAAAGAAGCTTTTATTCACTTCGCCTTTAGGTCCTTTTACAGAAAGCATATCATCTGCTATTGATACAGTGATGTTTTCAGGGATTTCAATAATTTCTTCAAGTTTTTGCATTTTAACCTCAATAAAAATATGCGATTAGTTTTCCTCCAAGGGATTTTTGTTTAGCTTCTATGTGGGTCATTATTCCTTGCGAGGTTGAAACCACAATAAAGCCAAAATCTTTTGCAGGTAAAAATTTTTTTTCAAATTTCTCGAACTCGTTGTTTTTTACAGTAAATCTAGGCTTAACAGCCCCGCATTTATTGATTGCGCCAAGCAATTCAACTTTCAAAACAATTCCAGCTGAAGTTTCTGTTTCAGTAAATTTGCCGATGTAGTTATCCTTGTTCATTATAGTCAATATTTTCTTAATAAGATTAGATACTGGAGTTATTGTGCAATTTGTTTTGCCGCGTAACTCAGCGTTCACGATTAATGACAATGCGTTTGCTAATGGGTCGTTCATCATTTTTATCAGCTAAATTTTTTAAATCCTAAACTTTTTGCGTGTTCTCTGAAACATCTTCTGCACATGTTAAGGCCATATTTGCTTATAAGGCCGTGTGTGTTACTGCATTCTTCACAATGTTTTGTTCCTTTTCCAAACTTTCTTTCTTTTGGCTTATTGTTCTTAAGGTATCTTGCAAGGATCGCCGGCTTAGACTCAAGCTGCTTAATCATTTTTTTGTAGGATGATATTGTCATTTTATTTCCACATTAAACTCCTTTTGCATATAATCTATTGCTTCATCTCTTGTTATCAAATGTTTTTTTGATATCGGATTTTTTTTAACTCTGCGTTTCTTTACTCTAAACCCTGCTCTTTCAAGAGTAACACATACTTCTAAGCCTATAATTCCAACGTCAGGGTCATATTTTGCTCCAGGAATATCTATGTATTCATGAATTCCGAAAGCCAAATTCCCTACATTATCAAATTGCTTGGAAGCAAGCTGGTTTTCCTTTGCTTGAAGAAGCCTTACAAGCATTTCTTTAGCGCCTTTTTTTCGTAAAGTTAATTTGCAGCCTAAAGGAAGGCCAGGGCGAACTCCCCAAGTTGGTATTCGTTTAGTTGTAAAGGTTTTAACTGGTTTCTTTCCGGAAATATGGTTAATCAGCTTAATGCCTTTTTCAAGCTTAGTGGCATCAGTACCTGTACCTATGTTAAGCGTGATTTTCTCTATTTTGATAAGTTTCATTGAGTTCATTTTACTTCACTTCTATGACCGGGCTTCCTTTGCCCAAGACAAAAACATTTTCTTTGCCTGTGACTAAAACGTGATTATCAATCTTTACTGTTACAGAGTCTGAAACGTTTTCTACTGTTCCTATGTTACCAACATTGCTTCCTCCAGTCAGGTAAACATTTGCGTTTTTTTCAAGCTTAAGGTAACTGTCAACTTTAAATTCAGGAAGCTTAAACACAACAGTGTCATTTACTTTCGCATCTTTGTTATCAACAATAATTGTGCGGCCATCATGAAATCCGAGCTGTAGTTTTCCGCCTTTGAGGATAGTCTTTGAAACTATTTTGCAAAGCTTGGTTGAGGTTTCTTTTGAGTTAAGTTTCTTAAGGAATAATTTGCCTTTGCTGTTAAGAAGAATTCTAAAAGAGCCGTTTTCTTTAATGTCGAGAACTGACATTATGCCTGCAGGAAGCTTGTCATCGACTACTGTTTTTCCGTCGAGTAATATTTTCTTAGAGTTAACAATACGTTTGGTTTCTAATCTGCTTTTGGTAAGGTGAAGTGATTCTTTTAATATTACTGCAATAGGTAATGCTGATTTAAGATAGCCGTATGGTCTTACTATTAATTTGGATGATTTTCTGTTGATATCCCAAGTTCTTGGTGTTGCAATTCTTTTAAGGTGTTTACTCATTTTTAATTCTCCTTTTATCTTCAGTATTTAGCTCAATGATCATGAGATTTGAGACTTTTATTGGAACAAAAACTTTGGTTCCGTCTCTTCTTGAAGATTCAACGCCGTCTATGTAAGCAGCAAGTTTCTTTGTGCTTACTGAATTTACTTTTCCTGTTTTTCCTCTAAAGCTGCCTTTGAGAACTTTTACCATGTCATTTTTCTTGACAGGGATGTTGCGCATACCGTATTGTGTTCTCAATTCAGCTGAAAGGTGGGTTGAAAGCAGCTTATTTTTTAAGTGGATAGGTAAGTTATAGCGGTACTTCCTCTGCTTTCTAGGTTGTAAGCTTCTATTCCACGTTTTCGAAAATTGTGTTTTCATTATACTATTACGCTCGATATTTTAGCTATTGGCGGCCATCTCAGGCAAACTTCTTTTGCGACTGGTCCTTTAATCAGCGTGCCTTTTGGGTTTCCTGCTTCGTCTTTAACAACAACAGCCGCGTTATCCTCAAATTTTATGTGTTCTCCTGATAATCTTCTGAATTCCTTTTTCTGTCGTACAATAACAGCAAAAACAACTTGCTTTCTCATTTCAGGGGTTCCTTTTTTTACAGAAGCTGTTACTAAATCACTTATAACAGCTGCAGGTTTTCTCCCTTTTACGGTTTTACTGCCTTTGATTGATGTTATTTTGAGTAGTTTGGCTCCTGAATTATCGCACGTTTCAATTAACGATCCTTGATTCAAAGTTCTGAAAAATCTTGCTGGAACTGCTTGCATTTAAGCCTCCTCGGTTTTATCTTGTTTTTTTGATACTACTACAAAATGTTTTGACTTGCTTAATGGCCTGCATGCAGTAATCGTGACAATTTCTCCTTCTTTTGCGCCTATGCAATCAGGATTATGGGCTTTAATGGAGCTATAGCGTTTAGCAAACCTCTCATATTTTTTAAGCAGCACTCTAAGCTCACGTTTTACATTAACTGTGCGCCTCATTTTTGCAGAGTCAACTACTCCTGTCAAGGAACGCTTAGTAAGCTTTAAGCTACCATGAAACGGACAATTTTCATCTTTGCATACCATTTTACCTCACATCTATTGTTGCTAATTGGAATCCAAGGTTCACCAATGAATTTTTAATTTTTGGTCTGTGGTCGCCTTGAAGTTCAATTCTTCCTTCTTTCACTGTTCCGCCGCATGCAAATTCTGATTTCAATTTGCGTGCAACGTCTTTGACATCGATCTCACGTTTATCAAGACCTTCTATTATTGTCGAAACTTTTTGAAACTTCTTCGTAACTGTATAGACTTTAATACGCTGACTCTCCTTTGCTATTGTTTCGCAAACGCAGAGTTGTTCCGGCAATCCGCACTTATTGCAAATTTCATTCATTCCTTTGTGTGCTCCTCCTTGATTTGATTGTATATATTCTTGCTATACTTTTCTTGATAAGCTTGATTCTGCCAGGACTTTTTGGAACAGTTCCTGAAGCGATTTGTGAGCGAGATTTCATAAGCTCTTTTTGAAGCTCATTAAGTTTTTCTTCAAGGGCGTCATCTTTCAAATTATTAAATTCTTTGACAGTCTTCATTTTTCATCAGTTTTTTTAGCATCGCTTTCTTTGGTTTTAGGTTCAGCAACTTTCTTTTTTGTTTTTGTTTTCTTTTCAGTTTTTTTATCTGGTTCTTCTGCTTTTTTTTCTTCAACTTTCTCTTTCTTTACTTTCTCTGTGTCTTTTTTTTCAGTTTCTTCTTTTTCTGTTTTAGCTTCTTCAGGCTCAATAATTTTTATATGGTCAGGCATAATAACGCCTGGCGGCATGATACTTATTTGAATTCCAATGATTCCTGACTTAAGTTTTGCAACAACACAGGCTTTGCTAACATGCATCGTTGCTGCATCTCCGCATTTTTTAAGATAGCCGCCGTAAATTCTCCATGATTTTGCTCTTGCTCCTGGAAGTTTTCCTGAAAGTCTTATTTCAACTCCTCTTGCTCCGGCTGCAATTACATCAGCCATTGTTTTGTGCATTATTCCTTTAAATCTGTTTGAGCCAAAACGCTCAAGGGCTGATGCAATACGCTCTCCAACAATAGTTGCGACTAAATCAGGATTTTCAACTTCACTGATTTCGACTTGGGGATTTTCAAGTTTAAATTCAGTCATTAACAGCTTGGTGAGCTTGCCGATATTTTGCCCTTTTCTTCCGACAATAAGTCCTGGTCTTGAAGTGTGAATAATTACTTTTTCTCCTAAAGGAGTGCGTTGAAGTTCTGTATAGCTATGCCCAACATTCTTAAGATTAGCTGATATGAACTGTCTTAATTGGTGTTCTTTTTTCTTCTGTTTTACGAAATCGCGTTCTATCATTTTTAAACCGTTTTAGTTTCGTTTTTTTTACTGCTATCAGTTGCTTTTATTTCAGCTGGCTTTTCTTTTTTAGCAGCATCATTTTTCATAGTTGTTTTATCTGCCTCTTTCTTTGGAACAGTTTTTTTCTTGTTTTCCACAAGGACTATTTCTAAATGAGTTCTTTTAGCAGTGCGTCCGCGCTTTCTGCCGTATCTGGAAGTTTTAGGGCCTTGTTTTGCAATTACTGATTTCACTATGAGATTATTAGTGTCTAATCCTTTTTGGCCAGCGTTTGCGTGAACAGATCTGAGTAATTTAAGCATATAACCGCATACCTTAACAGGATATCTTCCAGGCCCCATTCCTTTTCTATGGCCTGTTCCTCCACGATTGAATCTGGTATATGGAACTGCTATTTTCATTAACTTAACGTCTTCAAGAATTTTAACAGCTCGGGAATATTTCTTGTTCTGTATGAATTTGCATACTTCTACAGACTGCTTAAGTGATACAGGCAGCGAAATAGATTGAGCTTTCGCCATTGTGTTCTTATCGAAATTTTTTGTTGCATACATCATTTTACTTCACAGACAAGCTTGCGCTTGACCTCGTCGCTCCTATTCCAGGTGCGTGATGGGAAACTTTTCTTCTGGTCATCATAAACTCTCCAAGATAATGTCCTAGCATATCAGGCATTATGTCGAGCCTTACAAACTCTTTTCCGTTGTGAATGCTAACTGTTTTATTAACCATATCAGGGAGTATTATCATATCGCGGCAATGGGTTTTGATATTTTTATCATCTTTCTTGAATTTTTCAAGTAATATTTTCTGTTGGTCTGTAAGTCCGCGCTTCAAACTGCGTCTTTGGCGCGCATTTAAAAGTGAAGCAAACTCGCCAAGGTTTAATTTAGTAAGTTCTTCCAGTTTCTTTCCGCGAAAAATAAATTCTTTTTTCATTTGTTATTGTGCTCCTTTATTTCTTCCTGCCTTTTCCTCTTCCTGTGCGTTTAGGTCTAAGCATTCCTGCTTTTGCGCCTGCAGGGGCATTCTTCCTTGCTATCAATGGCTTACCTTTATGGGCGCTGCTAGATCCTCCGAAAGGATGTGATACAGCGTTCATTGATAATGCGCTTGTTCTTGGGTATAGTTTGCCGCGGGCAGCTCTCTTCTTTGACATAAGACCAGCTTTCAATATTGGTTTTTCTGGTCTTCCGCCTCCAGCAACAACACCTAAGGTTGCTCTGCATCTAGGATTGAAAGAGTGCTCTTTTTTTGATGGGAGCATTACTTTTACCTGGTCTGAGGTTTTTGAAAGAACTCTTGCAAAACCTCCTGAAGTTCTTACAAATTTTCCTCCGTCTCCTGGTAAAGATTCTATATTGAAAATCAGTGAGCCTTCAGAAATGCTTTCTAAAGGAAGCACATTGCCGTCTTTTATTTTAGCATTTTTTCCTGAGCTTACTTCATCGCCAACTCTTAATCCAAAAGAAGCGATTTCAAGAGATTCTTTGCCTTGATAAGTTACTTTTGCGATTGGAGCGTAATGACCTGAGCTATGAACAATATCCTTGACTTTTCCAGTTACTTTATCAGATTCTTCTTCTTTAGAAGATGCATGATGTTTTACTTTGCCAACATAACGAAAGCTGTGAGATTTGTAAACACTTGCTCCTTTTCCGCGTTTTTGTGTTATAAGATTCTTTCCCATTTTATATCAGTCCTAATTGTGTTGCTAAATTAATTGCAGGGGTTTCCTTGTTTATTTTGACATAAGCTTTTTTCTTTCCTTGGTTGATAAAAGTGTTTACAGCTTCCACTTTAACATTGAATGTGGATTCTATTGATTTTTTTATGTCATTCTTAGTTGACTTTGTTTCTACAACAAAGATTAGTTTGTTTTCTGTTTCCATTAGCTTTATTCCTTTTTCAGTTGATACTGGATATTTTATTACCATTTTTATCACATGAACAGTTTCTCGTTTTTTATTTTATTAATAGCAGATGATGTAAAAAGTATCATTCTTCCTGGAACTGTTCCTGGAGCTAATAATTCTGCATTAAGCTTGTTTACTAAAACAATCTCTACTCCTGGCATGTTTGCTGCGGATTTTTGCAGTGCGCAATGTTCTGCCACTACAATTAACGGGCCAATTTTACGATTGTATTTTCTTCCTCTTGTTTTGCCTCGGCCTGCTCTTACTGTTTTTTTTGTTGTTCTCTTAAGTTCAGGCGCAAATCCTAATTTTTCCAGTGCTTGTTTAGCGATTTTTGTTTTTTCAATAGATGCTAATGAGTCATTAACAACAAAAGGATACCCTTCAGGCAAGATGTGTCCTCGTTTTTTCACAAAATCTTTAGCAATAGCAGCAGAAAGCGCTGATCTTATCGCCTTATTGTTTTCTTTCTTGTTTATTTTCTTGAACAGTTGAGTGCTGGCTTTTGGAGGATGAGCGCGCCTTCCTTTAACAGTTCCTGGTGCTAAAGCGCCTTGCCAGAAGAATTGTCTCCCGCTTCTTGATAAGACTTTTCTTGGAACTCTTGAAATGCCTCTTCCATAAGAGCCGCGATATGCGCGTCTTCTTCTCGATACTTGCGCAGAAACTCTTGTGCCTGCTTCAGGGCTTGCTCCATAAGGCTGGCGCTTATTAAGTTGCAAAGTGATTACAGATCTTGCAATAAGGTTTAAGCTTATAGGCTCATTAAACTGGGAAGGTAATTCAATTTTTCCTTCTGAATTCTTTTCCAAGTTATATTGTTCAAGGTTCATTTTATTTTTGAGGTGAATTTAGACTTATCAGCTCTATTGATGGTGCTTGCGTTGGCAATTTGCGATTTGGATTGTATGAATTAACAAGTCTGATTAATCTCTTGGTTGCTCCTGGGATAGAGCCTTTCAAAAGCAAATAATTGCTTTTTAACAATCCATATTTGATAAAGCCGCCTTTAACATTAACTTCTTCAGGCTTTTCTCCTATTTTTATAAGCAGTTTATTCTTGTCTAACCTGTTGTGAAAGCCCATTCTGCCTGCGTGTGCAACTCTCCATGATCTGTTGCCCTTCCATGGACCTAAATTAGCTGGTCCTCTTACGCCTTTTTCTGATTTTGCCTGTCTCAATCCAATTCCAAATCGTTTTACAGGTCCTTGAGTGCCTTTTGCTTTACTAACTGCAAAGATATCAATTTGCTGTCCTTCTTTGAAAACATCCTGTACAGGTATTTCTTTGCCTAAGACTGATTTTGCATAATTGAATTTTTCAGTAACATTTTTTCCGCCTAAAGCAACTTCAAATATTTCTGGTCTTTTTTTATTGATTCCAGCAAGTTGCGGCTGCGTATAAACATTAACCCGAACATCAACATATTCTCCAAGTTTTTTCTCAATTTCAGACAATTCTTTAGGTTTCTTTGGAATTTTTACTTTCTTTGCAAGAAGTTTGTCAGTTGAAGAAAAAATTTCGTTAGCAACTCGTAAGCCAGAAGAAGAGGATTTGTAAAAGCGTATGGAAGCAATTTTTAATGGCGGGCATTCCAGAACAGTTACTGGAAACATGATTGATTTGCCTTTTGTTATTGAGTGTGGCCTGTTGTCAGCTATAAAGATGTGTGTCATGCCTGCTTTGTAGCCGGCAAAGCCTGCAAGTTTTGTTTCGCTAACAGGAGCATAATGCCTTATTTTTGGATACATTCTTTTAGCGTGCTTTCTAGGCCAGTATGCTAAGCTTCCTTTTCTTGGTTTTCTTATAGTTGGCATTTTTGATTCGGATTTTTACCACTATTAGCGATAGTTGTAAACTTCTAAAAAGCCTTTTTGTGCAGACCGTTGTTAGAACCAGAGCAGTATATCTTAGCTCAGTACTGAAAAGGTCTACTTTTCAGGCTTATTTAGTGCAGAAGCACTAAAGCACATCACATGCTCGTAACACGAGAAAAAGAGGTGGTTTATAAAGGTTTTTGTGAAACATTTTTAAACCATTCTTGCGAATTACAGCTTATGTTAGGCTATAGAGTAATAGAAGGTTCTCTGAATATAATCAATCCAAAGCTTGAGAAAAAATTCTTGGGTAAAGCCACTAATCTTGAGCGAGTAGTCTATGGTTTTCTGTGGAAACTGTTTTGGCTAGCAGTAATAGTTGCTGTTTTGTTAACATCATTTAAGCTTCCGTATAGCTTATTGATGTTGCTGATTGCGTTAACAATTGCAATTGTAAGGCAGTCTCTCAGGACTTACATGAAAGTTAAGTACGGATTATCAACTGCATGGATTAAGAGAATAATAAAGTCCTTATTCAAAGTAGAAATAAGCAAAGAGTTTGTTTACGCAATACTGATAATTAATATGATTGTAACAATTGCTTTGGTTGTGATTGGATACGTTGCTGTTTTGAGTTTGTTGGATATTTCAGCTTGATCTCTTTCTCGCATACCCTACTGGGTTTTTGAATTTGCAGATTTCTTCAGAGCATTTTACTCTCAAGTCTCTGTAGTATGCTGGGTTGCTGCAGTTTGGAGGCAAGATTTTCTTTTTGTGCTGCTTATGATAGCGTAGCTGGCCAAGAAAATATGTTTGGTGCAATGGCTCTTTGTTTTTTTGATTCCATTGTTTCAGTCTTTCTTCAATTGCTTCGTAGCTCCAGCCGCAGCTTGCTAGGAAATTAGTTAGGATGAATAATGCTCTTTTTCTTCCGTCTTCCATTCCAAGCAATAGTTTTTGTATGCACGGCGGGAAGAACTTTTCTGGAACTGCTTCTGCTGGGATTTCGTATTCTTTTTTTTCAGTTTCAAATTCAGGTTTTTGAACTGTTGCGTCAAATGCATCTGTAAACAAAGACATTGCTTCTTCAGGTTTCGCGTTTTCGCGTTCAAGGAATTTTATTTCTGAAACTTTTACTGCTTCAGGTTTTGCCTGCTCTAAATTAAATTCCAGAATTTTTTCAGGATTTACAGGTATTGAAACAAGTCCTGATTTTTCATGGAGTGAGTATGGCATGCGGTACATGTGGCGGGAGGAAATAAGCAGAGTATCTATTGCAAGGAATGGTTCTACGTTTAGTTCTGCTGTGTTTTCATGCACAGAGCTTATTTCACTGATTTTTTTTCCGGTTTTTTCTGCTATTTTTTGGTAGTTGTTGCCTTCTGTGGCTAATATTTGTTTTCCTAGCGAAGATTGTATTTTCTCTTTTATATACAGTGCTACTCGTTTTGCTGCTTCTGGGAAAAGAAGTTTAACATCTGTTCCATTGATTTCTTGAGGGAAAGACTGGAATGGTATTGCAATGTGGAATCCTTTGTTTCCCGAGAATTTTATTGACAAGCTTGTTATGTTGTGGTGTTTAAGCGCTTTAACAATCAAGTCAGCAGCTATTTTTGAATATTCTACAAACTTGCAGTCTATATCCAGCACCAAGTCCCAGCCAATACGCAAATCATCAAGCTCTTTTCTGTTCATTAATGGCCTGAGACTCAACGGGTTTCTCCATAGTTCTTCAGAGCAGTGGAAAGAAGTAGCTCCGTTCTTGGCTATCTCAAGGACATCATTAGGATATTGCAATGAGTCTGGCCTTTTTCCAAATTTATCATTGAAACGAGCAGCAACTTCTTTGCCAGCAGCATGTTCAACTATGGCTTCCTGTATTTCAGGCCTCTTGTAATGCGAAAGAGAAGTGCTGAGATGTATCATAAAATTGGGATAAGGAAGAATATTATATAGTTTGTTAATACTAAGTTAAATAGTCCACGCAAGCCATGCTTTGCAGTTGTCGCAGAAAGCTTTATTCCGATGCAGCTTAAGAATTGTTAGTAAGTTGTTACATTTGTCGCATTTCAGCAATTAAAAGCACCTAAGCAACTGCTTCTATCTCTCTGATTTTTTCTTTCAAGAAACTAATTGTTTTTGTATTGTCCTGTTGCTGCATCAAATTGCCGCATTCAGGGCATCTGAAACTATAAGCAGTAGCGTTATGGAAATCCATTCTTGTGCATGTTTTTGGGCACATGAAAAATGAGTTAAGATTGCTGCTTTCAACATGTAAGCGTTCTCTAAATCTCTCAAGCTTTTCAGTGTTCATTTTCTTAAGAAGCTCTTTTACCCTGCTTTTGTTGAAAGTCCAGTAGCTTATATACCATCCTTTCTTATTATCTTTCTTACGCTTGTATGAAACAAGGTTTATGTTGTGCATTCTATAAAGGACATTTCTTACTTCCTGGATGTCCATCTTTAATTTTGATGATATCTTGAATTCTGAAACATCTCTTTTTCCTTTTAAGAATCTAAGTATCTTAATTACATCATCGCCTATTGCGTCTGTTACAATTTCCTCGACTCTCTTGTCTGTTAGTTTCATTTGAATCAGATTTTTAACATAAAAAAAGCAACAAAGCTTCTTTTAATCCCCCAATTCCTACCTTATTTTATATAATTTATATATAAAAACTTTGCGGTTTATTTAGTTCGCATAATATTTTCGTCAATATTGAAAGTTATTATTCCTCTTACTTCCTTATGGTAATTTGGGAAAGCATGTTTAACTATTTTTCGTTTTCAAGACATAACGAAATCTATTTAAGCAATTCTTTGTTCCATAATTTACTATGAGCATGATTAATCAGTTCAAAACTGTAGTACTGCTAGCCTTACTAACTGCGTTAATGCTTGGCGCAGGCCAGTTTCTTGGCGGAAGAGCAGGGCTTACAATAGCAATTGTGTTTGCTTTGGTTATGAACTTCGGCAGTTACTGGTTTTCTCACAAGATTGTGCTTGCTATGTACAGAGCTAAGAAAGCAGACAAGCAAGAATATAGTGAACTACACCAAATGGTTAGTGAAGTTTCTAAAAAAGCAGGGATTCCAAAGCCTGCTGTTTATGTAATTCCTTCTGATGCTGCTAACGCGTTCGCAACTGGCCGCAATGAGAAGACTGCTGTAGTTGCATGCACAGTTGGCATAATGAAATTGCTTAGCAAAGAAGAACTTAAAGGAGTTATTGCGCATGAAATAAGCCATGTTAAAAACAAGGACATGCTTGTAACTACAATTGCAGCTACGATTGCTGGTGTTATTTCTTATCTTGCTATGATGGCTCAGTTTGCTGCTATTTTTGGTGGCGGAAACAGAGACAGAGGAAACATGTTTAGTATGTTAGCATTAGCAATCATAACTCCAATAATAGCTGCTATTATTCAGCTTGCTATCTCCAGAAGCAGAGAGTATCTTGCAGACAGTTCAGGAGCAAAAACTCTCAAAACTGGAGAGCCGTTAGCCCGGGCTTTAGAAAAGCTTGAGGCAAGCTCAGCTCACAATCCAATGCGATTTGGAAGCCAGGCTACTTCAAGTTTGTTTATTGTTAATCCGTTCAGAGGCGGAGCCGCATCGTTGATGTCAACACATCCTCCTTTAGCAACGCGCGCTAAGAGATTAAGAGAAATGAAATTCTAATTCCGAAACCTTTTTTAATGGGTAAGTATAAGTAAACCTACATGCAGAGTGTGAAAGTAGATTACAATAAGGAATTTTCTGAAACCAATGGCGGTTTTGTTAATAGTATGGTGCGTATGCTGGAAAACGGGCACATAATGTCAAAGTTAAATCCAAGCAAAGACGACAGCATACTTGAAATAGGCTGTAATTCTGGACAGTTCACAAAAAAACTTCTCAAGCATTGCAATAAAGTAATTGGTATTGATATTAATGAAGAAGCAATTAATACGAGTGATTTGAACAACCTTTTCTGCATGAATGCTGAAGAACTTGACTTCAAAAATGAATCTTTCAGCAAAATAGTTTCCATGCACACCATAGAGCACATTCCTAACATTAAAAAAGCCATTCTTGAAATGGGAAGGGTAGTTAAAAAGGGAGGAAGAATTGTATTGTCATATCCTTTTGAACCTGTGAGAGGCATTACCTGCTTACGAACAGCTTGCGTGGTTTACAAAAACCCAATGATGTGCAGGCAGCTTCATCTTCACAAGCTAAACCGTGGTAAAATGGAAGAAATAATTAAGGATACTCAGTTAATGATTGCATCCCATAAAATAATTTTCAATCCGTGGCCAGTCTACGTTACTGTGCTGGAAAAAGCAAGTTAAGCAGCAAGTTCATCTTCCATTCTTTTGAAGCCGTCTGCAATTCTATCGTAACTAATTTTGTTATTTCCGTATTCATCTGGAAATTCTTGCTGTATTATTTCAAGAGTTGTTGGAACTGTTGCTATTGTTCCTGCTCTTTTTTCTCGCATAGGTTCCATGCTTTTTTTGCTCCACATGGAATAATATGATAGTGGTTGAACAATTCCTGCCATTAGTGATTCTAAGATAAAATGTAATTTATCTGCAACAAAACCATCTTCTTTGTAAGGAATTGAAACATCTTCAAGAAACTTGTAAACATCGGTTTGCGCTAAAGGTGTGTCTGGATGGGATATCATTTTGCCAATTTCTCTGGACCAAGATTCATATCCCATATCTCCAAAATCGATATGAACAAGCCCATTTTTTGTAGCTATAGCCTGGCCTGGGTGTGGGTCTCTGGCAAGAACAGCGCGAGGATCTTCTTCATTAATTATGGCTAATTTATTCAGAATAAATCTAATATGTCTTAAATCTTCAATAGTTTCTGGTGTTAAGCCAAGGCTCTCGTCATTTAAAATCGCTTCGAATTTTTGATGAAGATATACAGCTCCTATTTCGCTAGTTGAAGGCGATAAAGTTTTATGAAACCATTCTGTAAAATACATTTCATCCAAAAGATAACCATAAGCTTCTTCATCTTCTGGAGAAAATCCAGAGAGAACCCTGCCTTTAATAAATCGTAACACTAAATCATAATAACCATTAACTTGAAAGTTGCCTAAGAATTGTGGTATTAAGCGAGGATCTGGATACAATTGCCTCAATTGAGAAATAAGTCCAGTTTCGTGTAATGCTTCTCTATAACTCAATCTTTTAAACCTAAGAGTATTAGAAACTACTTGGTCTAATCCGTAATCTTCGTCCAGCATATATCCTCTGACAAAGTGTCCTCCTTCACCTGCTGGTAAAACTATTAGCTTCTCTTTAGGAAAAGAGTATACAGCATCAATAGCTCTTCTCCAATAATCTTTTGCTTCTTCTGCTTCATCAATTTGTTCAAGAATGAGCGCTCTAATTACGTCGTTTGCAATTCCAGGGAATTTTACTGAAGAATCTTCAATATATTGTAAGGCTTTCTTTTGTTCACCAATACCTGAAAGTGCCAAGGCCAAAAAAGTATAACTCTCTATAGTTGCTTTTCCCCTATCAATTGCTCTTAATGAAACAGTAGCTTCTGCTCTCAGCCAGGTTCCTTTTAAGTATTGCATACTCGGAGAAAATTCTTGCTCTTCAGTTGATTCTTTTAATTGAACAAGCCCCTCTATTATGTTGCCGTCTTCTAAGTCTGCTCTTGCTATAGATAATTTTGTGTCTATAGAAGGGGTTTCATTAGCTGCTTTTTCGAGCTGGTTTATACCAAAAGATAATAATTTCTTATTTTCAAAAAGTTTACCAAAGCCACGTGAAAAATCTCCAAGGTTTGATGCTAAACTTCGTTTGAAAAAACTGCGAGAATTCATAAAAATGTTACGAAAAGCAAGATACATAGAAGCACCAATAAAAGTATCAACGGCAATAGTCTGTGGTAAGGGAAAGATATTATTAGCGAAAGGGTGAACCCCACATACTAGTGCTGTTGTCAAAAAAGCTGCGGTTGTTCTCGGCAGTCTTTTGTATATTGCGGATTTTTTCCCGTTTTCTTCATACATATTCACTGTTAAATTTTCACGGTCAATAGCATCAAATTTGCGTGGATCAATATCTTGTTTTTTCAGTGTTTGCTTATTAAAACCTGTCTTATATGCCGATATAAAAAAATTCGCTCCAAGAGCAACAGAAGCACTTACCCAAAGAGTAGTCGACTCTCCAAATAACATACGCTGTAAATAAATAGTACCGGTACTTGTTAAACCTGCTAAAATACTACCTGCAGTTTTTGGATGGTCAACAACAAAATCAGATTGCCATAGAAAATTAACAGCACGATCTTCAATTCGAGTTATAGAATCTCTTTTATTTTTGAGAACATTAAAAGTTGCAGAAACAATATCTTCAAGTTTATTCATTATAGTAATAAGTATAAACATCTATTTTTTAATTTTTATCACCACAAACATTATATACCTTTTTGGCAAGAGTGAGGTATGAATAAATTAGGGCAAGAAGGTGCTACTGAAACTGTATCTAATTTTACTTTAACAGCTGTAGTTATAATATTGGCGATGCTCTTAATTTTTACAATTATCAAAATAAATACCCCATGATGAACAAAAAAGCTGGAATTGCCAGATACGCTCTATTTGGATTACTTTTAGTAGGCGTTCTTATAGTTCTATTTCTTATCTTAGGTTTTAAAACTATTGAGGGGTTTAATGTTGTTGGTGATGTTGAGCTTTGCAGGAGCAGCGTCAGGCTTGCAAGTTACGAGTTTAAAGCTTTTAAGATTCCCGGTGTAGATTTGCATTTAGTCAGTAAAGATAGTCCTGTGAATATTCACTGTAAAACCCAGTATATAGACTTGAAAAAAGATACAATTCCTTTAGCAGAGGGGAATGTAAAATTAGGAAGTAATAAAGATTTTAATAAAGACAAACTAAAACAATTTGTATTTGAGCAATTAGCAACTTGCTGGTATCAGTTTGGTGACGGCCAAGTCGCTGTTCAAAAAGCCAAGAAAGGCGTAGATACCAGGGCATGTATTGTCTGTTCTGAAATTATCCCTGACAAAAAGTTCATTGAAGGTGACACTAAACTTCCATTTTTAAAAGATGATGAAAAATTCGGAAATATAGTTCTGGATGATTTGTACACAGATGCAGAGACTAGAAAGAATTCTGCTGGTAAGAGCTATCTAAAATACCTTACTGGTGATGGACTGGACCTGCAAGATGCTGCCAGCTATCCAAAGAGAGAAATTCAGTTCAACAAGCCCTATTTTGTGGTTTTCCAGGTAATGGATAGGAGAGTAGCTAAGGCTGATGTTGATAGTGGGATTATAGATTGTTCTGTAGGTGATAAGAGAAAACTTACAGGAGATAACGCTAACGAAGTAGGTTGCGATAAAAACGGAGATCTAGACGGCATTAATTTTGGCAAAGTTATTGGAGTTGATAATGAAGGAACTATAAGCGTTAGGATTGTTCCTGCTTCTGGCGTTACAGCAGATACTTGCAAGAGGTTGATTTGATGAACAAGAAAGCTGTTACAGAAAGTGTGCTTATTCTTATGATTTTGTTCATAGTTTTTACTTTCTTTATGCTTGTTTTTATTATGTCTGGAAAGGAAAAAGCTGAAGAGCAAATTCTAACCAGAGAGAACTGCGGCGCTACTGTTGACAGGATGGACAGGTATAATACCTTGCATGTTCCTACGTCTGACAGAGGTTTGAAGTGCCCTGAAACATTAGTTACTGTTGCCAAGGAAAAAGATGATGAAAATTATCAGTTGATAGCAGATGGTTATTATAATTGTGCAAAGCAATTCAGGCAAGGGAAAGTTCGATTGTTTAATGATAACGGAGTTCATTGCAATGTTTGCTATATATTTGACATTCAGACAGATAATCCATTAAAAGAATTGGGCACTTATCTTGATGATCATAATGTTCCCGAGGGAACAGAAGTTTCATACCTTGAGTATGCGCAAGGTTTTGCATCAAAAGGAGCGCCAAATGTTTTGAAAGACTTTGACACAGAACTTATTGTTAAGAATTTGGATACTGGAATGGACGAAACAGTAGATCTTAAAGAGAAATTGGGTCTGGATAATGCTGAGCTGACTCCAGGAGAGCAATACGCGCTTGTATTTGTTTATGCTCGTGGACTCGAAAATTTTGATAGGATTATAAATCATCTCACTTTACAAACTCCATCTGGCAAAGCTGGAGCTGCCGTAGGTGGACTTTCATTTGCAGCGTTTACAGGAGGGAGTATAGGTGTTAGTGCAGGTGTTGTTTCAACACTTTCGGTGCTAGGTATTGCTTCAGGGCCTGCAGGGTGGATTATTATTGGAACTGGAGTTGGGTTAGGAACATTAGCTTTCGCTGGTGCAGAAGCTCTGTCTTTACACTTTAGCCCTTCTGATCCTCCGGAGTATTTGTCGCTTTTTAGGTTTGTTGATTGGGATAAAGATACTTCAAAGGATGTGTTTACTAAAAAATTAGGTTGCGACTTCTTTGAATGATAGATACTTTTATATACGCTATTTCTAAATTA
>NZCN01000005.1 GCA_002688315.1 Candidatus Woesearchaeota archaeon
AAAATGCATAAAAATACTTACAAGGATTGAAGACCCTTATGAAATTCTTGAGCAAAAAACACCAGCAGGCCGCTACTTATACAAGAAGTATGAAAAAATAAACACTGCATATCAAGAGATTTACAATGAAGCAAAAAAGGCATTAACTAAAGACAAATTCTTAGTCCACACTTACAAGGGCGAGCAAAGCTTTTCAAGCGAAGTCTCCAATGAGCTTCTTCATTTTAATCCGAAAAAAGTGATTATTGTAGGCCGCATAAAAGAAGGAGAAGTGAGAATGAGCCTTCGCGGTTCAGGTAAAAACGAAATCCTGCCAAAACTGAAAAAAGCTTTGGAAGGAGTCAACGGCTACGGCGGTGGGCATGAATACGCATGCGGCGCAGCAGTAAAAGTGGAAGACTTTGACAAGTTTGTTGAGAATTTTAAGAGACTATTTTGAGAAAAATATTAAAAATCCAGAGATATTTCTTCATATATGACTGAAACAAAAATTGATTTAGGTTACAATTTAAGTTCCATTAGTTCTGAAGGCGAAGTTGATTCTGAGGAAAAAATGGCCATTATTCAGGATCTGACAAGAAGCCTTGATGGAATTGGGCCCAAAAGTCCAGAAGTTTACATGGAAATAATTGATGACATATGGAGAAACCCAAACAGAAAAAATAGTTATGTGAGTGCTTATATGTTTGACAAAGAAACGGGATCTACTGTAAGTGTAAACGTTCCTCATCTTAGAAAAGATGGACTTATATGGCCAATCAAAGTAATTTTAGTAAAATTTCGTAGTGTTAGAGATTCAAGCTTATTTAGAAGCACTGTAGAACGTTATATTTCAGAGATAGGCGTGCCTGATTTAGTATCTGCAAACCCTGACTTTGAATTGATTGACGAGCTGCTTCAAGCTGAAGGTAAGAGAACAAAAGATTTGGGAATATTAAACTTAAACAGGTATTTATTTGGTTATAGAAGCGTAATCTCATTAGAAGAACTCGCGATGCAGACAAGCTAGTTGGTCATTTCTTCTGCTGTTCATATAGTTTTTCAACGTCTTTCAGAGTGTTGATGTTATTAACGTTTTTCTCACTAGTACGATTTCTAATAACTCTTGGAAATCTCAATGCATAACCACTGCTGTAACTAGGACTCTTTTGAATTTCTTCATAGCCAACCTCTAGAATTATCTTTGGTTTTACTTTTACGTGTTTTCCGTGTTCTTCAACAATCAAAGGTTTCAGCATCTGAGTCATTTCATCAAAGCTTAAACCTTCTTCTGGTTTTTCTTTTAAGCCTGTTGCGACTTTTCCAACTTCCAAAAGCTTTCCGTATTTTCTGCACGCTAAATTATAGCTGCTCAGCCATTTGCTGCGCTTGCCTTCTCCCCATTCTGCTTCTACTACTACCAAATCAAGGTTTTCTGCTACCTTCTTGAATTTCAACATATAGCCAACACGAGCTCCTGGCTTGTAAGGCGCTTCCAAATTCTTAATCATAAGCCCTTCATTGCCTGCTTCTCTGGCTTTTTTGAAAAACTCTTCGATTTTTTCTTCTTTATCTGTAACAATAGCTTCAGCAGGTCTTATTTTCCGTTTTACATCATCAACAATCTTCTCTATTATCTCACGCCTCTTCTTGAAAGGCTCATTAAGCAAATTCTTTCCATTGTAAGCAAGAATATCAAACACATTAACTTCTACAGGCAGTTCTTTTGCAATCTTATCTATGTCGTATTTTCTCTTAATGCGCTGGGAAATATTCTGGAAAGGCAGGTATTTCATTGTTTTGCGGTCATAGCCTACTGCTTCTGCATCAAGAATAAAAGAGTCTCCTTTAACATGCTTCTTTACATGTTCAACAACGTCTGGAAATTGTTCAACAACATTATCCAAGCGTCTGGTAAAAAGAGTTATATTTCCTTTTTCATCTTTTTCTATTTCAAGCCTGAAACCGTCGTACTTAAACTCTACAGAAGCAGGTTTTCCCACTGTTTCAAAAGCTTCTGTTGCATTTTCAGTTTTTAACGCAAGCATAACTTTTATCGGCTTGCCTATTTTTATCTGAACTGATTTCAAGCCTTTTACTCCTTTTTCTTTGGAAATTTTTGCTACAACTGCAAAATCATTTGTTAAATCATAAGCTTCCTGCACTGCATCAACAAAAGAATTGTATTTTTCGCGTTTTTCTTTATCCATGTCATCTGTTACTTTCATAAAGTTAGCCCAGACAATTGAATCTCTTAATGTTCCTTCTCCTAAGCCAACTCTTAATACTCCCAGTATTGTTCTTGTAATGTATTTTGCTTCATTTCCTTTTGAAGAAGATAATAGCTCAGCAATCAGTTGCAGTTTGCGGTCAACACTGCCTCCGCCGCTTTCTTCTGCTAATTTTCTCAGATTACTAAACACTTTTTTAACAGTAAGTTCAGAGCTTGCAAGCGTATGCTGCTTCTTTCCTTTAATCAGATTTTCAGCAACATCACCCAAATCTCCTGTTTTCTTCCATTCTTTTTTAATAGAAGAGATTTCATTTCCAGAAGCTAAAGATATTGCTTTCGCCATCAATTGTGCAGCCACTCCAAGCTCTCGCTCATCCCATGCAGGAAATATTCTGCCTTGAAGCAGCAAAACTACTTCTTCTGTTTCATCTGCATGAACTTTCTTAAGAAACTCAGCAACATGCTCTGTTTTCTCAAGACGCTTAGTAGTAGAACTAAGCTGTCTATAAACTTCAGCCAATTCAGAGTATTTCATTTACATCAATTCCTTAAGATATTTGTTTTTTAATATCTCTATCATTTTAATTATTTCTGTTGAATGTTCTTTCACTTCTTCAACAGATATATCTTTCCCATAATAATTTATTTTATTTCTTATTTTTCTGAATCTGTCAAATTTTTCTGCAATTAATTGTTCATCTTTTTCTTTTAAGAAATATGTAAAGGCTTCGTGCGAGTATGTCTTATAGCCTTCTAATGCTAAAATAGCCTCCAAGACACTTCGCAGTACATCATAATAATTAGTCATTACCTTTCTGGCAGATGTTTCAGTAATTTCCACACTTTTAAGAAATTTTAAGTCAGTTTCAGAAGTCGCAATAAGCGACTTTGCCAAGGAAACGTCTGGGGAAGCTTTTCTTACTTGCCCTTTTTCAATAAAATCACTGAATCTCATTTAAACAGCTCCCAAAAACCATGTAGTTTAATGCCGTTTATTAGATTATTTAACAGCTCTTTGTTCTTGATTTTCATTTTTTCCATTTCAACTGTAGAGTAAACAAACAATTGTATCTTATATCCAACAATTTTTTCAAATTTTGCTAGATTTATTTCTTGTTTAGAAGACGTAATAATAAGCAAATCAATATCGCTTTTAAGAGTGTTTTCTCCTTTTCCAAATGAACCAAACAGCACTATTGCCTCAGGATGGTTAAACTCCTGAACTAAGAATTCAATTAATCCAGAATGCCTTAATTTTTTTATGTTATAGCAAATTTTAACATCTTTAAAGTTTAAACTGTCTGAATTTGCTTTGAATAATAAATGGTTCAGTTTACTTCTTGACTGCAGCAAGCCATCTTTTTCAAGCTTAGAGAGACGTTTAGACACAGTAGTAGGTGATTTCTTAGCAAGTTTAGCTAATTCTCTCACATGCAACTCACGTTCAGGTTCAGATATAAAGTATTCAAGCAATTCGTCCATTTTCATGTACACTTGTCCAATATAATAGACAAGTGTCCATTTTAAGTATATAAATGTTTCTGTTTAGTTTGCGAGATTTCTCAATTAAGAAGAATCCGGAAGTGGCTGTTGCAGTTTTGAAGCTTCGTAAACTTCAACAATGCCATTCAATCTATCTTTCAACGGATTAAAATATTGCTCTTCAATTTCAGAGGGAGGCATAAAAAATATATCTGACCATTCAGTACTTAGCCTTTCTCGAGAGTGATTTATAACCATGCTGATGAGTTTATAAGCTGGAGAACTGTCCAAGCTAACGCCTAGACTGGAAAAAATGTTTGTTAACAAGTCTGCTGATCTCTTTAAACTCTTGAAAGTGTCAATAGTATCTTGAATGCTTTCACGAACATCTTGGATTTTTTCAGGCATGGATTTTCTGTCAGTATCAATATATCTTATAATAGTTTGCGAAAGCCCATCTACACAATGGGCAGCATTAACAAGGGAATTAGGTATGTTTGTTGTATCATCCTCGTCAAGTATAGCAAGATAGGGTTCATGCCTTCCAAATTCTTGTAAATTATCAGCAATCTTCAAAACAGATTGCCGTGTTATATCGAATAAATTTTCAATAGAATCATCAGTAGGCTGCAAATCATAATCTTGAGCTTGCTTAAGAACTTCTTCCATTTCTGCATATAATGAATCTACACGCGTTAAATACCCACCTCCAAAATATCGAGCAGCTGCTTCAAAATCTTCTATGGTTTCTTTTCTGCCATCAGGAACGTCAAATCTTAATGATTCACCAATAATAGGAGCTAAATCAGCAACGAATTCAACAATGTAAGGAGGTATTCTTTCCTCTTCTTCATCGTCAGAAGCTTCTGTAACAGCTGAAATTAATAAAGCATCTGCGGATGAATATCCTTTATGATGTTCAAATTTACCTATAGTTTGATGGCGTAATGCATGACCAAGTTCATGTGCAACTGTTTTTTTATTAGACGCAGGGCCTAACGTTACTCTTTTACCATCGTAGACAGCTGCAGTTTGAGCATCTAACTTTTCTCCAATAGCTTCAAGCTCTGCACTTTCGTCTTCAGTAAACGTCCCTATTGTCTGATCGTATAATTCTTGAAATTTATCGCCTGTTAATGTTTCGATTGACTCTTCAAAAGCTTTTAATCTAGTTGCAAATGCATCTATGCTTTCATTTTGTTTTTCGCGCAATTCATTCTCTCGTTCATAATCTTGATGAGTTTTCTTCTCGCCCACTACTATTTCAGGCAAGCTATATTCCGTAACAGGTATTCCCACTGCTCTTAAAGCTTGAGCTACGCTTAAGAAATATTGCTCTCCAAATAATACTAGTTCACCTAGATCTTCACTTTTCTGATTTGTTTCTAATGCTTGAACTACCATAAGTTAATCAACCACATCACTACTATATAAACCTTTCTATTTGTAACTACTACATAGTGGATATAAATCATACTTAATTATCTTCAATATTGAAGATTAATAAAGAAAGAATAGCAATTATCCAGTTAACTTTATTAACTATTAACTTAATAGAAGGCATATGAGTGTTGAAGGAGAGGTACGAGGCGGAGTAGCAAGACCTGACCCAAATGACGGGCCTGTTATTAAAACCATTAAATCAAGAAGAAGCATTCGTTCTTACATGGATGTTCCTGTTGAATGGGATAAGATAATCACCACAATTGAAGCAGGAATGATGGCTCCAAACGCAGGCAACCTTCAGATTTGGAGGTTTGTTGTTGTTCGCAATCCAGACAAAAAAAAGCAGATTACTGATGCATGCCTGCAGCAGTATTGGATGGAGCAAGCTCCAGTCCACATAGTAATATTCGCCAAGTTACAAAAGGAAGAACAATATTATGGAATCAGAGGAAAGCGCCTTTACTCAATCCAGGATTGTTCCATGGCTGCAATGAACATAATGCTTGCAGCTCAGGAGCTTGGCTTAGGGACATGCTTTGTAAGCGCTTTTGATGAAGAAGCTTTGTCAAGGATTTTCGGCCAGCAAGAAGATATAAGGCCTCAAGGAGTTATCACCATGGGCTACACTGATGATAAACCAGAAATTCCTCTCAGATACAGAGTAGAAAGTTTAATCGGAGTTGAAAATTACGGCACGGCAATGAACCCTGAAGGATATAAAGGAGGCGGCAGAATTGCAAGCGATACTGCTATAGGAACTTACCGCTATGCTGAAGGCATTTCAAAATACACGCAAAAAGCAACTGAGGAAATTGGAAAAGTAACTGCCAGGAAACGAAACAATTTTTTAAAAAAAATACTTGACCAATTCAAGAAGAAACCTAAACAATAACCATTAAAAGTTATCTGATTCTACTTCTTTCTAATGAACAATTCAGTATCCTGGACGCGCAAATACGTTCCAAAAAGCAGCAATGAAGTAATAGGACAGCAATTGCCATTACAAAGATTAAAAAGATTCATTAACAGCTACAAAACATCAAGAAAAAAAGCTTCACTTCTGTATGGATTAACTGGTTCTGGAAAAACATGCAGCGTGTATGCAGTTGCTAACGAGCTGAATTATGAAGTCCTTGAAATTAATGCTTCTGATTTTCGCAATGCAAACTCAATAAAAGAAATAGTAGGCACTGCTTCCTCTCAAATGAGCTTGTTTGGTAAAGGCAAGATAATTTTAGTTGATGAACTGGACGGCATTTCAGGACAAAAAGACAGAGGAGGTATTCCTGCTCTTTCAAAAATCATCTCAAAGTCGTCGTTTCCTATTGTAATGACTGCCAATGATCCTTGGGACAAGAAATTCTCAACTTTAAGAAGAGCGTCTGAAATGATTGAGTTCATGCAGCTCAAAAGCGATTCAATTCATCAAATCCTTGGTGATATTTGCAAAAAAGAAAGTGTTGAAGCAGATGAACATGCATTAAAATCAATGGCAAATCGAAGCGGCGGGGATTTAAGAGCTGCAATCAATGATTTGCAAATACTTTCCGCTTCTACAAAAAAGCTTTCGCAGAGTGACGTTGATAATCTTTCTGACCGCAACAGAGTTGAGAGCATGCTTGCAGCCTTAACAAAAATTCTGAAAACAACAGACTTTGATACAGCAGTATCTGCTTTTGATGAAATTGAAGAGAAGCCTAACGAATGGTTTTTGTGGGTTGACGAAAACATTCCTGCAGAGTACAAAAACCCAAAATATTTGGCAAAAGCTTACGAAGCAATATCATCAGCAGATGTTTTTAATGGACGAATTACACGCAACCAATACTGGCGCTTTCTTGTGTACATTAAAATCCTGCTAACAGCAGGCGTTGCTATCTCTAAAGAAACCAAACAGGAAACTCCTGCTAATTACAAAAAGACTTCACGTTTATTAAAAATCTGGATGGCTAACATGCGTTACAATAAGCGAAAAAACATAGCAGAAAAAATAGCAGAACACACTCACACTTCGCCAAATAAAGTAATTCAGGACATGCATTATTACAAAACTATGATAAAAAACAGCAGCTACAGCAAACAGCTTGCCGACGACCTAAACCTCGACCAGGAAGAAGTTGAGTGGCTTTCTAAATAAATGCGGGAGGGAGGATTCGAACCCCCGAACCCACTAAGGGATTAGACGTTTCCTGTTCGCAACCTGAATCTAACGCGTTTGACCAGACTTCGCTACTCCCGCAAACGGGGCTACGAAGATTCGAACTCCGGTTACAAGGCCCCGAACCTTGGGTGATACCAACTACACTACAGCCCCAATTGTAAAAAGAGATTAAGAAATGGTATTTAAATTCTACTTTATCTCAACACCGACTTTTTCTTCCAATAGTTTTGCTATGCTAACCCAGTCTTCTTTTGCGTACCCTTTGTCCATGGTTTCCTGAAGCACTTTTATCATAGCTTCTGCAAGAGGCAGGCTTATTCCAAGCTTTCGAATTTCTTGCTCTGCAAGTCTTACATCTTTGTTCATCAATTCAAGAAGAAAGTTTGGAGTAAAATCATGATGCGTAATTGCAGGCATCTTTCCAATTGCAACATTGCTTCTTGCTCCTGAATTATCCAGAACGTCTCTTATCACGCCAAGAGTCAATCCATTTTTCAGTCCAAGCGCAACACCTTCAAGATAAGCTTCCAAAGTCATTGCCTGGGTTAAATTCAATGTTATTTTCATTCGCTGTCCGTAAGTGTTCCCTCCGCAGTAAACAAGCTTGTCTCCCATTACAGCAAATACGTCTCTGCATTTCTCAAACGTATCTTTTTTCCCCCCAATCATGAACATCAATGTTCCTTCATCTGCTCCTTTTTTACCGCCTGTTATCGGAGCATCTAAGAACTCAACATTCTTTTCATCGCATTTATTTGCTACTTCATCAGTCAGCGCTACTGATATTGTTCCGCTGTCTACTAAAATGTTTTTCTCAGTTAGTTTTGAAAATATGCCGTTTTCATCAAATAGAATGTTTTTCAGCGCTTCATCGTTTGAAACGCAGATGAATATTACTTCTGATTTCTCGCATAACTCAGCTGGCGAGTCAACAACAATTGCTTCTTTTATCGATTCTGCCTTGCTTTTTGTTCTGTTATATACAAACACTTTATAGCCAGCTTTCACTAAATTGTTGGCCATGCCTGCACCCATTGTTCCTATTCCTGCAAATCCAATGTTTTTCATAGAAATTAGGAAATTACTGCTATTATAAATTTTTATTGTAGTTAAACAATAAGTTTTAATATTAGCCAGGAATATCTTCCATTAATGGAATTTGATGAAGTGGTAATAAAAAGAAGAAGTGTTCGTGACTATGATGCGAGCAAAGAAGTTACTGACGAGCAATTGAAAGAATTGTTTGAGCTTGTTAAACTCTCGCCGTCAAGTTATAATCTTCAGCCTTGGGAGTTCATTGTTGTTCGAGACAAGGAAAACAAAAAGCTATTGAAAGCCTGCGCTAATAATCAGCAATTTGTTGAAGATGCTTCTGCTACTGTTATTGTGCTTGGCTCAACCAATCCTTTAGTTCATGCAGAGGAAATTTCTGCAGACAGAGTAAAAAAAGGAACAATGGATGAAGAAAAGAAAAAGAAATTTGAAGAAAACGTAAAGAAAATTGCTGAAAATAAGCCAGAAGCAATGCTTTGGACAGCAAAAAGCACTTCTCTTTCCATAATGACTTTAATGCTTGCTGCAGAAAACATGGGGTTAGCGACTTGCCCAATTGGCGGCTTTGATGATGAATGCATTAAGAAAGAATTCAACATCCCTGAAGACTACGAGATTATGATGCTTATAACGCTTGGCTACAAATCAGAGAAACAATCAGAAAGACCAAAACGTTATGGTTACGAAGATATTGTTCATTTGGAAAAGTTCGGCGAAAAATGAAGGCTTATTATTTGCTGCCATTAATAATCTTAATCTCTTCCTGCTCGATTTATTTCGAGCCAGAATTTAATTTAACAAATGAAGTGCGAATTTATCAGGTTATTGATGGCGATACGTTCATAGCAAGTGGTGGAGAATACGTAAGAATCATAGGCATTGATGCTCCTGAGAAAAAACAGGAAGGTTATCACGAAGCAACTGACTTTCTAAGAGAATTTGAAGGGAAAACAGTAATTTTGGAAGAAGAAAATAAAAACAGAGATAAATTTGGAAGGTTATTAAGGCATGCTTATGTTGACAACCAAAGCCTTGCAGTAGCTTTGCTGGAAAACAAGCACGCAGTCATTTACAGCAGTTACAACGGAACTTATTACGAAGAATTTTTAGCAGCAGCAAAGTAATCTTTTTCTTATCTCGTCTTTCAAGCCTTTTATTTTGATTCTCACTTGTCGAGTTGAATCTCTATCACGAATTGTAACATCTTTTTTCTTTAAGCTATCAAAATCAAGTGTTAATGCGATCGGTGTTCCTGCTTCGTCCATACGAGCATATCTTTTTCCTATGCTTCCTTTTTCATCCAAAAAGCAGTTAAATTCTTTTTTCAAATCATCATAAACATCTTTTGCCATCTTAACTAATTCTTTCTTGTTTGAAAGCAATGGAAATATTGCAATTTTAATAGGAGCTAGCTTAGGATGCAGTTTCAAAACAACATTTTCCCGTTTCTTATCGTATTCATAAGCGTCAAATAAAAATACCAAAAAAGTTCTATCAACGCCTAATGAAGGTTCTGCAACAACGTGCGGTATTATTTTTGCTTTTTCTTCTTCATCGTAATAACTCAAATCTTTTCCTGACGTTTTCATGTGCTGCTTCAAATCAAAGTCTCCTCTGTTAGAGACGCCTTCCAATTCTTTCCAGCCAAAAGGAAAGTTGTATTCAAGATCCCACGTATCAGTAGCATAATGACTCTTTTCTGTGTCCACATGCTGCCTTATTCTCAGATTTTCAGCTTTAACCCCTAAAGAAGTCAGCCATTTGTGTTCGTGCGCTAACCAGTATGCATGCCATGGCAATATTAATTTTTTAGTCAGCATTTCGCTTACTTTCATCTTCTTTGGCTTCTGTTTTTTGTGCTGCATTTCACTTGTAAGAACATTAAATGAGTGGCTAGAAACTTCTTTAATATACGGACAATCATTAACTTTGTAAGGATGCACAAAATATTCTATTTCCATCTGTTCAAATTCTCTGCATCTAAACAAGAAATCTCTGGGACTAATTTCATTTCTAAATGCTCTTCCAATCTGAGCGATTCCAAAAGGAAGTTTCATGCGAGCGTTTTCCTGAACAAGTTTAAAATTAGTAAAGATAACTTGGGCTGTTTCTGGCCTTAAATAAGCGATATTCTTTGTTTCTGATGGCCCAACATTAGTTTCAAACATTAAATTAAATGGCTGCGGCGCTTTAACATCATTGCCGCATCTAGTGCATTTTATCTTATGCT
Organism: Candidatus Woesearchaeota archaeon; assembly: GCA_002688315.1. Taxonomy (GTDB): domain Archaea; phylum Nanobdellota; class Nanobdellia; order Woesearchaeales; family UBA10216; genus UBA492. The sequence continues at coordinate 10,585 of NZCN01000005.1, forward strand.
TTTTTATCAGCTCTCCTATCTGCTTTGCATCAAGACCATCAGCTGAAATGTTTAGCTTGCTTTCAATAAGTAAGTCTGCGCGTTCTTTATGGCCGCATTTAACACAGTTAAGCATCAAATCAGTAAAGTTTTCCACATGACCTGAAGCCTGCCAAACTTTAGGATTAGTAATTATGCTTCCATCTATCCCAACTACATCTGCTCTTTGTCTTACGTGCGTTTTCCACCACTCTGCTTTGATGTTGTTCTTCAACTCAGCTCCTAAAGGTCCATAATCAAAAAAGCCAGACATTCCGCCATAAATCTCAGAGTTCTGATAGACAAAACCTTTTCTTTTGCAGAAAACTGCTAACTCTTCTATTGTTAATTTATCCATTAACTAGAAATACTGTTGCTAGGTTTAAATTATTTGTGGTTTTACAGCTTTACCGAAAATCTTTCAATCTCGTCGGAAATCTTTCGGTTTTTCTGAAAATCTTCTCATTTTTTCTGGCAAAGGTTTATTAAGGAGTAATTATATTAACATTTTATGGTAGAAATCGAGTTCAAACAGTATACGTTTGATACAGGATTAATAATAGTGTTCATTAGTGCATTTGTTTTATTGATTTGGATAATATTAAAGTTATTCAGAATAGTACAAACACCACTAATCTTTGAATTAATGCCTTTAATAACAGGACTAGTGGCAATTTTTGGATTTGGAATAGCTGTTGGGAGATCATTGCAAATTATAAAACAACTACAAGAAAATTCAAGAGAAACAAACAAGCGTCTTGATAGTTTAGGTAACGACCATATATTGCTAAAATCTGATTTCAAACACTTTGTTAAGTATAAAAAAAGCTTGAGTTCTTGAAAAAGGCAACTTATTTAAACAGAAATAACAAAAAGATAACTTATGAATGAAAAGGAAGAAGGTGTTTCAAACACTTTAATTAAAGCTGAGTATTACAAATTTAAATTTTTTATTAAGGCTATTCCTTTTTTTGTTGTTATTTTTGGAACTTTGATTTTAGTAACAGTTTTTATGGAAAAAGAGACTTTTAAGAAATATGGGTTATACATCCTTTCAGCAAGTGTAGTTATTGGTTTTCTGGTTAACATTTTCGTAAGCAAACAGGTAAAGAAACTCTTCAAAAGTAAAGAACAACCCTAAGTTTTGTGTGATATAAACAAAAAAGGCAACTTATTTAAACAACCTTCTTTAATTTCATTTGCAATATGCCTGTTGAAATATGCACTGTTTCTGGCTACTCAGAGTTTGGCAAGAATATGACAGCCATCCGCTATGAAAATGAAGTAGTAATATTAGATATGGGAATACAGCCTGAGAAATTCATAAAGTTCACCGAAGATGAGGAAGACTTTTCTGCTATTAGAACAAATGATTTAGTAAAAGCAGGCGCAATACCAGATGTATCTCCTATTAAAGACTGGGCTCATTTGGTAAAAGCAATTGTTCCAAGCCATGCACATCTAGACCACTGCGGCTCTATTATTTATTTAGCAGATAATTACAATGCTCCTGTGCTGTGCACGCCTTTTACTGCAGAAGTCATAAGAAGCATGATTAAGGACCGTGAAATTAAGTTCAAAAATAAGATTTCCATTGCACAGCCAAATGGAATGAAAAAGATTTCTAAAAACATTACAGTAGAGTTCATACATACAACTCATTCCACACCACAGTCTTCAACGATTGCTATTCATACGCCAGGAGGGATTGTAGTTTACACAGGTGATTTTAAGTTTGACCTCACACCAGTTCTTGGAAAGCCGCCAAACATAAAGCGCCTGAAAGCATTGGGCAAAGAAAACGTTGTTGCAATGATAACAGAATCAACTTACGGCGACAAGCCAGGTCGCACTCCTTCCGAGACTGTTGCAAAGGATATGCTAACAGATGCTGTGGAAACTGCTGCCGCCAAAAAAAATGCTATTATTGTTACTACATTCTCTTCTCATCTTGCCAGACTGAAAAGCATAGTTGGGCTTGGGCAAAAACATGGGAAAAAAATAGTATTTCTCGGAAGAAGCATGGCAAAATACATTGATGCAGGAGAAAAAACCAATCTTATCAGTTTTTCAAAAAGCTGTGAAATAGTAAAGTATGGAAGCAAGGTTGAAAAAAAGTTAAGGCAGATTGAAAAGCATGGCAAGCACCGCTACCTTCTTATATGCACAGGCCATCAAGGCGAGCCAAAATCCGTGCTTTCCAGAATGATAACCAGCAATTTCCTGGATGCAAAAGATTATGTTATTTTCTCATGCAAAACTATTCCTACGCCAACTAACATTGCCAATCGCGAGCGGTTAGAGCGCGAGCTAAGGCGGTTGGGAATTCATGTAATGACTGACGTTCATCAGTCAGGCCATGGCGCTCAGGATGAACTAAAAGAAATGATTGAAATGGTTAAGCCTGCCCATATAATAACCAGCCATGGCAGTGATACTGCAAAGAGAGAATTAAAAAAGCTAATCAAAGAACTAAATTACAAAGAAAACAACATCCACGTATCAAAAGACGGAGAAAGCATAACGGTTTAAACCTTCAAACTAACAACATTGCTCATACCATGCTCGTCCATGGAAACGCCGTACAAGGTATTCGCAGAAGTTATTACGTTGTCGTTATGGCTTATTACAATGTATTGCGCTTTTGAGGAGTATTTCTTTATGAGCTGCGCAAACTTTTCTGAGTTTTTCTTATCTAGAGCAGCGTCTACTTCGTCAAAGATATAGAAAGATGCTGGCTCATACTCTTGTATTGAGAAAATAAATGCTAATGCTGTCATTGCTTTTTCTCCGCCTGACAAGCTGCGAATGTCCATGAATTTTTCCCCTGCAATTCTTACTCTTACCCGAACTCCGCCGTCAAATATTTTTTCTTCGTTCTCAAGCATAAGGTATGCTTCGCTTCCTTTAGTTGAAAGTTCTGTAAATGCTGTTTTGAAATTATTATTAAGCGTGTTAAAAGTGTTCATGAACAAATCTTTTTTCTTGGATTCAATTTCACTCATCATGCCAGCAACATCATCTTTTTCTTTTGCAAGGGTTTCTTTCTTGCCAAGCAATTCACCATATTGCTTTTCAACATCTTCATAAATTTCAAGTGCTTTCAGGTTAACATTGCCCATCTGAACAACCATTCGCTCAAATCGGGAAATATCTGCTTTCAATTGTTCCTCAGAAGCGTTCTCTAACAGTTTAACATCTGAATATTGTGAAAATTCTTCTTGTAATCCTGCTAACTCTCCTGAAATTTCAGAAGCTTTTATCGTGACATTGTTTATTTTGACTTCTGCTGTATTGATTTGCTCTTCTTTTCTGATAATTCGCTCGTCATAGTTTTGTATCTCTTCAATGAGTTTTGTGCGCTTTGCGAAAAGCGTTTTGTGTTTTGCCTGGAATTTTGAAGCTTTTAGGTTCATTTCTGAAAGCTGTTTTTTCTGTGAAATTGTGTTATTAACAAGCTGGTTTTTTTCTGAAGTGAAGTTTTCCTCTTCTTTTGTGATTTGTTTTATGATTTGGGAAATTCTGTTTTTCTCCTGCGCAAGTATTTCTTCAGACTGGACTTTTGAGTTGTTTATTTCAGCATTAGCAGAAATTACTTGGTCGTTCAGTTCGGTTATCTTTTGGTCAAGGGCAGCGAGTTCTGCTATAACAGCAGGGTTTCCGAGACTGCTTACTTGCTCGCGAAGTTTTAGTTTTTCTGATTTTACAGCTGCTATTTTATCATTGATTTCAGATGAGTTAGTTTCTATTTCAGAAATTTCTGAAGAGATTTTCTTTAATTCAGAATTTAACTGTTCTTTATTCTTTTTTGAAACATCGTCATCAGAAGAGTCTAAGTGCAGGCTTTTTTCAGCTTTTATTATTTCTCCCTCAAAAGCTGCTTTTGATTCCCGCAAGTTTGCAATGGTTTCTTCGTTTTCAGTTTTTTTGTTTTCAAGAATTTGCAAAGCGCTTTCCAATTCAGTGATATTTTTCTCAGAGTCTGAAATGGTTTTGCTTAAGTCTTTTTCCCGGAAAGCGCTGGCTGTTTTTTGCTTAAAGCCGCCTCGCATTGCTCCTGAAAGTTCTGTTAAGTCTCCGTCAAGCGTTACCATTCTGTATTTGCCTATGCCAAGCTTTCTTGCAGAATCTATGTCATCAACAACAAGCGTATTTCCAAAAACATAGCTAAAAACGTTTTTGTATTTTGTATCAAACGAAACAAGGTCAACAGCCATTCCATGAGAGCCTTCTATTTTTGATTTTACGCTGCTCTGTTTTAGCTTGTTTAATGGAAGGAAAGTTGCACGCCCAAGTTTTTTTGATTTTAAGTATTTGATGCACTTGGAAGCAACCAAGTCTGTGTCTACAACAAGGCTGTTAATTCTTGCTCCTGCAGATGCTTCTAAAGCAGCAGAATATTTATCAGGAACTGTTCCTAGTTGCGAAACAGAGCCGTGTATTCCTTTTATTTCGTCTTGTTCAAGTATTGCCTTTACAGCATTGCTTCCAAAAGCTCTTTCGCGGGAAGCAAGGTGCTGTAGTTTTAGTTTAGTGAAGTCTTCATTTGCTTTGTAAAGCCTTCTTTTAATATCTCCAATGTTTGCAGAGATAGATGAGTCTTCGCTTAGTAACTTATTCAGTTCTAGAACTGTTTTTTTGAATTCTTTGCGTTTGTTTTCAAGCTGTTCAAGCTCTGATTTGTGTGTTTGTTTTATTTCTTCAATTTTTTTAACACTTTCGTCAACAGAAGCTATTTGGAATTCTATTTTATCTTTATCGCGCAAAAGCTCTTGTTTGCGTTCAACTACTGTTTGGATTTCTGCCTGCAGGCTCTCTGATTCCTTGTCTAGCTTTATCAGTTGCTCTTCAACCTTAGCAACATCGCTAAAATCGTTTCCGCGAAGTTTTTTTGTCTCTTTTTCAAGCCGGGTTTTCTCTTCAATCAGTGAAGTTTTATTTTTCTCAAGCTCTGCAGATTTTGATGATAAGTCAGCAACTTTTTCATCTAATCCTGTGAGGTCTGTCTTGAGCTGCTCACGCCTTGAAGTAACTTTCTCAAGCTCTGTGTTAATCATGCTAATTCTATTGTTGGCCGTAGCAATGTCAACTCTTGTCTGCTCAATGGATTTGTGCATTGCAACTTGCTCTACTTCTCCTTTTTGCTCAACTTCTTCAGTAATAGAATCAGCTTCTTTTTTTCTTTCTTCAACAGCCGCTTTAAATTTTTCAATAGCGCTTTTTATATTCTCAATTTCCTGTTTTTGCTCGGCAATTTCTTTATCTAAGCCGCTTTTTCTTGATGATTTGGATTTCATTTGCAGGTGAAGATGTGTTGCCTTGTCCTGCTTTATTTTGTTGCTTAATTCTCGGTATTTTAAAGCTTGGTCTCTGTCTTTCTTAAGTTCTCTTAAATGAGTTTTTCTCTCTGCAAGCAATATTTCTGCTTCTCTTATTCTTGACTCAACTCTTTCAAGCTCTGCAAGCGCTTTCTTCTTTTTATCTTCGTAAACTCCTATTCCTGCAATGTCTTCTATTGTTTGTCTTCTTTCTTCAGAAGACATTTCAACAAAATGGTTTATGTCTCCTTGAAGAACTATGTTGTAGCCGTTTGGATTGATTTTAGCGAGTGCCATCATGTCTATAATTTCCTGGCGTCTGCTTGCTTTGTCATTTATTTTATACACGCTTTGGCCGTTAGGTTTAACTATTCTGCTAATTTTCATAACAGCTTCTTCGAAAGGGAATAGTTTTTCTGAATTATCAAAGAAAAGGCTTACTTCTCCTTTTGCAGCTGGCTGTTTTGTCTTGCCTCCATTGTAAATAAGATGCGCTAGTTTCTCAGTTCGCAGGTCTTTGCTTGAGATTCTGCCGAGAACAAAGCAAAGGCTGTCTAAAACATTGCTTTTGCCAGCCCCATTTGGGCCTAGAATAATATTAAATTCTCTGGAAAAAGGCAGTTCTGTCCTCTTTGCAAAAGACTTAAAGCCATGCATAACGAGCTTGTTTATCTGAGTCATATTCCTTGTTAATTTGTGAGAAGTTGTTATATATATTTTGTGTCAAAAACGCTGTTTTTGAGCATGATCACAAGTTTCTGAGTTCTAACATGGCGAAACGTTTAAAAACAAGCTCATAAAAAAAAGTTAGATGTATGCAGAACTTTTCGCGATTATTAGTGCAATTTCCTTTTCTATAAGCGCTATATTCATAAAACTTGCACTCAACAAGCATCATTCACAGTTCAGTGCTATCATAATATTTACAATAAGCGCAGCAGTAGTCTGGCTTATTGCTTTATTTGCGAATTTGGGGTTGCCTTCTGCTCAAGCAAGTTTGTTATTCGCAATAAGGGGCGTATTTGATCCAGGAATAGCTGCTTTGCTCCTATTTACCGCATTCAGGAAGCTTGGTGTCAGCATTACAGTTCCAATAATAGGCGCTGCTCCGCTAATTTCCACTTCTCTCTCAGTTTTATTTCTTAAAGAAAAACTCACGTTAGCTATACTAAGTGGAACCATTTTCATTATCAGCGGAGTATTTGTTCTTGCATTCAAGCATCCTCACACTAAAATTAATAAGAAATATATTTTAATGGCAGTTGCCGGTTCAGCATTAATAGGTGTTTCTGCAGTAATTGCAAAAACAGCTTTGAACAATTCCAATGCGCTTTTTGGCGGTTTGGCTGTTACTTTCAGCGCAGCGATTCTAATTCAGGTAGTTATAATAACTGCACTCAAAAAATGGCAAACTCTTCCCAGAAGCTTTGATAAAGCCAAGCTGTTCTTGATTACAAGTATTTTCTCAGTAGGCGGAATTTCGTTTATTTTTCTTGCATTGTCAAAAGGCCCGGTAAGCGTAGTTATGCCTCTGGCAAGCATTCAGCCGTTGATTTCATTGTTTCTCGCGTTCTTGTTCCTGAAGAAGCATGAAAACATCACTAAGCACATAGTATTAGGTTCTGTTATGATAGTTGCAGGAGCTGTAATTCTCACTCTACTTTGAGCGTTTTCTGTGTGAGCCATGCCTGGAAGCATATACTTTGGTGAATACAACACCAAACAAAAACAACTGTGCAGAAATGTAAAGCCAAAACAAAAGAACAACTATTGAGCCTGCTACGCCATATAACGATGCAATGCTTACCTTGCTGATGTAAAAAGCAATAAGATAGCTTCCTGTGGTGAAAAGAAAAGCAGTTACCATTGCTCCTAATCCAACATCTTTCCATTTAAGCTTAATAGACGGCAGAAGCTTGTATATCATTGCAAACAACAAAGAAGATATAATAAAAAGCAGTATAAAGTTAACAGTTTCTATCAAAAGAGAATTTACTGTACCAGAAGCAGACAGCAGGATAAAAGCAGAAATTGTTGTGCTTGTTGCAAGCCACATCAAAAGCAATGCAGATACACCAATTACCATTACCAGAGAAATCAGTCGCCCTTCAACAAAACGCTGAAGCGTTTTTTTGTTTTCTTTAACATTCCAAATCATGTTAAGAGCGTTTCTCATCTGGACAAAAACATAAGAAGCTCCAAGTATAACAAAGCCAGCTGCAACAGCCACTACAACATTCGATGTCTGGTTATAAGTGCTTGCTAATGTTGTCTGAATAACATTGGCAACTTTATCTCCAAATAGTTTTGAAAAACTTGTTTCCAACTGGCCTGCAACAGCAGCTTGGCCAAAAAAAAGGTTTCCTATTGCAGCAACTATCACTAGGATAGGAATGATGGAAAAAAAAGAATAAAATGCAAGCGCAGCAGCAAAAAGCGAAGGATTATTTTTCCGCCATTCAGCTAATGTTGCCTTCAAAAGCGAAGGTACTTTGAATACGTGCCTGAACATACTACCACAATGAAAACTTGGCTATTTTAATGTTTCTAAAAACAAACCACTCCACTAGCCACTGGACACACCACGATAGGGTATTTAAACCACTAATTCTATTGTGCTCAGAGGACACGCAAAACTCCCAAATTATGCTTTTCGGTCTATTGACGCGAAAAGCAATTACGGAGTTTTGCTAAGAAGTCCTCCTCGTCGAATTAAGAGATTTCTTACAACAAGTGCAAGAAATCTCAACGTTAGATTGGGATTTCAGAGGTACTAAAATGAATGAAAAAGAAGCAGAGTTAATAGGAATACATACCGGAGACGGTTCGTTATACAAAAATAAAAATTCTCGAAATTGGGAAGTGCGAGGTTCTTTAGATGAAAAGGACTATTACAACAATCATATCGTTCCTTTACTAATGGATATTTTTAAACTTGAATTCAGAGCAAAATTCAGAAGTGGAGGTGCTAATGGATGCTATGGTGTCCAAACTAGCAAAAAAATAGTTGCCGAATTTTTCATTAAACAAGGTTTTGAAGCAAAATCAAAACTATATACTGGAAGAGTACAAGAATCTATATTCAATACTAACAGAACATGCAAATACGCATTTTTGCGAGGTATTTTTGATACTGATGGTTGCATACGTTTTGATCGAATTAACAAACAGAAATATCATACGTATCCAAGAGTTGAATTTGGCTTTGCTTCAGAGGCATTAAGAGATGGTTTGGCAAAGCTAATAAGTTCTTTGGGTTTCCGTTGTTTTACTTGGGGAAAGCGGAATTATAGTATCTGCATAGCAGGCAATAAGGAAGTCGCTAAGTGGTTCAGCAAGGTAAAACCCGCTAACAAAAAGCATTTAAATAGATACGGATTATGGCTTAGACAAGGGTACTTTATGCCGCGGTCGCATAGCCTGGCCATTGCGGTGATTCGCAAGAACCGTATGATTGCTACCAGGCGGTAAACATTCACTGTCCGAAAGGGCACGGGAGTTCAAATCTCCCCCGCGGCGTTTTTTCTATCAAAAATGCAAAAGTAATCTTTTTAAAACCATTCAAATTCACTAATATTATGACAAAAAAACTATTTACAGCCCAAGATTTCAATGGCGGGCCTTTATTTATATTTGAAGGAGCGCAGTATAACAGCTTTAGCATGGATATGCTTGCAAGCGATGCAATTTTGAGTAGGCATGAATCTGATTATGAGATAGATGCTGGTCGCTCTGGCAGATCGCTACCACCAGTACAAACTGTTGCTGATGATATGTTACATATTGTAATGCATTATGCTTGGGGGGAGAACGTACCTCAGGATATTTCCAATTTAATTACTGGAAGAAAAAGTGTAGTAGTTAGCACACATGGTGACGATTATCCGGAAATTGGGTGGGGTATTAATGTAAATGATGAAATTGTAATCTCTGCTACAGATATTGCAGAGAGACTTCTGTCAGAAGGCTATGAAACATTAATGTTTTCAGTATGCAATCCTGAAAAAAGACAACTTGAACTATCATCTGGAGCAGTTATCTATCCTCTCGGAGATTTTGGTCCTGATAATACTAAGTTTGAAATGGTTTACATGGAAGCAAGTGCAGATTCTGCTTAACAATATTAATACTCGCTGCGTTTTTACGTATAGAAAAGCTTATATACTATAGCGACACTATAGAGTCACTATGGTGACTACAATCCAAGTAAGTGAGAAGCTAAAGGAAACTCTTGCAAAAAGGCGTTTTACAAGCAAAGACACATATGAAGAAATTATCTGGGATTTGCTAGAAGACACTATGGAACTTTCTGAACAGACAAAAAAGGATATTGCAATAGGTCGCAAGGAAATTGCTGAAGGTAAAGGTATTCCACTCTCACAAGTAAAGAAAGAGTTGGGATTGTAAATGTACGAAGTAACACTTTCTCCAAAGGCACACCGACAGGTTAAGAAGTTACCTAAGTTAGTGGCTGAGCGAATAGTAGATGTCTTAGATCGAGCTAAAATCCGTCCAGAACAGCATTTTGAGAGATTAGTGGGAAAAGAATTGTACAAACTGCGCGTAGGAGACTACAGAATAATTGCAGAAATAATTCACAATACGCTGCACATTTTAGTATTGGAAATTGACCACAGGAAAAGAATTTACAAACGTTGAAAGTCTTTATCTTAGTGTATTTTCTAAATCAACGAAAAATATATATAGCTAGTTCAAGTCGACAGTTTCTTCAATGAAAATCTTGTTTATAAATCCACCTTTGAAAAATTTGATTCTGGCAGAAACACCTAAGTTTGTTACAGAAGACAGAGGCTATAATCCTCCTATGGGGCTAATATGGATAGCAACTTGTGTAAATAAAAATTCCAATCATACGGCAGCTGTTTTGGACAGCCAGGTTGAAGAGATGAATTATGAGCAAATCAAGCAGTATATCCAAAGAGAAAAGCCTGATGTTGTTGGAATTGCTGCAATCACTTTTACGTTACTTGATTCTCTCTATTGCGCTAAGATAGTGAAAGAAGTTAATAAGGATATAAAGATTGTATTTGGCGGGCCTCATGCAACTCTTTTCCCTATGGAAACTATGGGTCATGATGTTGTTGACTATATTATCGCTGGAGAAGGTGAGTTAACCTTTCCTGCTTTGCTGGATGCTTTAGAAAAAGGCTCTGACTTGTCCAAAGTAGGAGGACTCTATTACAGAGCCGAGGGTAAGATTAAATACGGAATGCCTGGCGCAGTGATTGAAAATTTAGATGAGCTTCCTATTCCTGACAGAACCTTAACAGATTATAAGAAGTATTCATCTGTCTTAGCCCATGCAAATCCTTTAACAACTGCTGTTACTTCCCGCGGTTGTCCTTATCGCTGCACATTTTGCGACAGGCCGCAAATGGGTGGGAAAAGTTACCGTTCCCGTTCTGCTAAGCTTGTTGTTGATGAACTGGAAGAATGCCAAAAGCTTGGCATCAAAGAAGTAATGTTTTATGACGATACGTTTACTATGCTTATGCCTCGCGCTGAGGAAATCTGCAAAGAGATTATCAACCGTAAGATTGATATTGCATGGGATTGCAGAACCCGTGTTGACCGAGTAACTCCAGAACTTGTAAGCTTAATGAAAAAATCAGGATGTAAGCGAATTAACTTTGGCGTAGAGAGCGGGACAGAGAAAGGCCTTGTAGCAATAAAGAAGAATGTTAGTTTACAAAATGTAAGCGATGCCTTCAAACTATGCCGGAATGGAGGTATGGAAACTCTTGCTTATTTTATGATAGGTCTTCCTGGGGAAACAAAAGAAGAAATGCATGAGACAATTAAGTTCGCAAAAAAACTAAAGCCTAATTTTTTACATTTTACAGTATTAACGCCATTTCCTGAAACACAAATTTGGACTGATATGATTACTAGGAAAGATTTCAGAGCAGTAAACGCTTGGAGAGAGTATGCGAAAAATCCTACTGAAGCTTTTGATCCGCCAACAGCAAACGAATATCTCAATAAAGAAGAGCTATTTGAGATGTGCAACCTTGGCTATCGCACTTTCTACTTTAGGCCAAAGTATATTATGAAGGAACTTGTTCGTGTTAGGTCATTTGGTGAATTCTGGAGAAAGACAAAGGCAGGGATGAAAGTTATTACGCAAACGTAAGTTCTGTTATATTCATCATTCAATATTTCGATTGATTTGTATGGCAATGTTTGGCATTATTGGCGGAACAGGAATGTACGATGCAGATTTTCTTTCTGAGTCTAAAGAGATTTCTGTTGACACGCCATACGGCAAGCCTTCTGAGCCTGTTACAACCGGGAAAATAGGGCAAGTAGAAGTTGTTCTCATTCCAAGACATGCGAAAGGCCATAAGGTTAACCCTACAAATGTCAATTATCGTGCTAACATCTGGGCTATGAAACAGCTCGGAGTTACTCACATACTTGCTCCCTGCGCTGTCGGCTCTCTCAAAGAAGAGATAAAGCCTGGCGACCTTGTTTTTTCTGACCAGTTTATAGACCGCACTACTAAGAGAGCTTCAACTTTCTATGATAAACAAAAAGTTTGCCATATCTCTATGGCAGAGCCTTTCTGTCCGGAGCTCAGAAAGTTGTTAGCTGACGCTGCTAAAAAGCTTAACATGTCTTTCCATGAAAAAGGCACTAATGTTGTCATGGAAGGTCCAAGGTTCTCTACTAAAGCTGAATCTGAGCTTTACAGAAGCTGGAAAGCTGACACAATTAACATGACTATGGTGCCTGAATGCACTCTTGCAAGGGAAGCTGAGATATGCTATGCTCCCATAGCCCAGGTTACGGATTATGATTGTTGGAGAGATAGAATAGTGACTGCTGATGAAATCATTAATACCTTAAAGGCTAACGTGGAAAAAACAAAAAAGCTTTTAGAAGAAGTCATACCTCGCATTCCAGAAGAAAGGAAATGTGGTTGTAAGACTGCTTTGACAGGTGCGTTTGTATGAACATAGACGAGGACTTTCTGAAAAGTAAAATAAGAGATGTTCCTGACTTTCCTAAAAAAGGAATTATATTCAAGGACATCACTCCACTGCTTCTCGATCATGAAGCATTTAGCTACGCTATTCAACAAATTCTTGATAAAGTTAAAGATAAAAAGATTGATGTGGTTGCATCTGCAGAGAGTCGCGGTTTTATTCTTGGTGCTGTTTTGGCTTATGAGCTCAAAGCAGGTTTTGTTCCTTTAAGAAAGCCTGGTAAGCTGCCTTACAAAACAATAAAGCAGGAATTCCAGACAGAGTACAGCACTGATACGTTTGAGGTTCACGAGGATGCTATTAAGAAAGGCCAAAATGTGCTTATCGTTGATGATTTGATTGCGACTGCAGGCACCATGGTTGCAGCGATTAACCTTGTTAAAAAACTAGGAGGAAAGGTAACAGAGTGCATAGTAATTATAGAACTGCCAGACTTGCACGGCAGGGAGAAAATAGAAAATGAAGAGTGTGAATTATTTTCGCTTATTCAATTTGAAGGCGATTGATCTCATCTAAAAAGATTTATAAGCATTGAGATTAGTTTTCTTTTATGCTGTCTGAAAGAATTCGTAAAAGAAACTATAACTTATTCATTCTGTCCAATTCCATAGCTGCTGTTTTCGGCGGGTTAAGCATTCCTTTCTTTCTGATATTTTTTATTGAATTTGGAGGAAAAGCTTCAGTATTTGGAACTGCCATTGCAATTCAGGGAATCTTCTCTGCGATAACTGCGTATTATGTAGGAAAAGCTTCGGATAAAGTAGGCAGAAAACCGTTTCTGATTGGAGCTAGTATAGCATTAGGCGCTGTCGTAATGATTTATGCGTTTATTACTGCCATTTGGCAGTTGTTTATTCTACAAGCGCTTACAGGCATACTTGGAGCCGGTTATTCAGTTGTGGAACAAATATTTTTAGCTGACATAACAAAAAAGGTTTCAAGAGGAAAGGAGATAGGAAAATATGTCTTGGTTTTGGGAGTGTTAGCGTCTATTTTTACAATAATAGGTGGCTTTCTGGTTGGCGTAATCCCATTTAAAGTCGTATTTGTTTTCCTGGGAGTAGTCTTTATACTGGATACAATACCATTATTCTTTCTGGTTGAGGAAAAATAACTCTTCGCGTATTTTCTTCTATATTCCTAATTGACTAATTATAAAATACGCTAAAAAAAGTAGAATACCTACTCTTTGAATCCAAATTAGAATATTGTATGATTTATCTTCTTTGTATGGGTTCGAAAATAGATGCGTGAACGTGTGTAGTTGTATTATAGGTAATGAATATATACTAAAGGGTTTGTCGTTTTCTTTTTTATAAAATTCCCAGAATTTGATCCATATCATTAAGCCAACTATCATCATTATGAGAACTAGAATTAAGAAAATCCCCACGCCGAGAAAAAACTACCAAGGAATTACTTGTTGCTGGATACGTCGTAAATCGGCGTTTTGAACACATCTGTATTCTATTTCTCCAGTCACTGGATCTGCAGGCAATTTCTGCAACTCCAAACCCTCACAACAGATAGCTTCATTAGTGGAAAATCTCTCAAACAATTCTCCACAGTCTTCTTGTGCAGTGGTTAACGGCAGAATTGAAATAATAGCTCCAATGGCAATAAGCAAAAAAAGTATTTTTTTGTAAAGCATATGATTGGTATTTATTAAGTCTTTATAAATATTTTTCCATATACAGTAAATTAGGATGAGCACTATCTTGAAGGACACTCGCGGCGTTTTACTTCTTAAAAACCTTGTACATCGGGATTAAAGCAGCAACAACTGCTACAATCAAATACACGTATGCTTGCTGGCTTAATAGTGGCGCCCATATCTTCGCAATCCACAATGCAAACGCAGCTGAAGAAAGCTTTACCAATGAAACGTCATAAAACTGCATTTTCTGGATTTTACTGTTCGCCCATGTAGCATAGCTCATATTAACACACCTCGCTGTTTTTGTAAAATGTCAGAAACAAAGTATTAAAATGTTTTTAATTTTATGAAACAACAGAAGCTTTAATTATCTTAACATCGGTAAGTGGTTTGTCAGCTCCATCGCGCTTGACACTAACAATCTTATCAGCAACTTCCATGCCTTCAACTACCTTGCCAAATACCGGATGCTTGTCATCCAGAAAGTTGTTGTCAACCACGTTAATGAAGAACTGGCTTCCGCCAGTGTTTGGACCTGCGTTTGCCATTGATAAAGTTCCACGCAAGTTCTTATTATCATCTGTAAACTCATCCTTAATAGTGTAGCCAGGGCCGCCTGTGCCAGTTCCAGTTGGGTCCCCTCCCTGCACCATAAAGCCAGGTATCACTCTATGAAAAATAACACCATCATAAAATCCTTCACTTACTAGCTTTTTAAAATTGCCTGCAGTAACAGGCATTGTTTCTTCAAACAACTCTATTTTCATGTTTCCTTCAGTTGTTTCCAGAATAACTTGAGTATTCATAGGTTGCACCTCAGAGTCAGTTGTACATGCAGCTATAAACATTGACAAAATTAAAAGTAATACGGCTTTCATTTTGTTGCTAAAAAACTAGAGCTTTATATTTTTATTGGAAACGCATAATATTTTTAAACTTCCGAAAGATTACTAGAGTGAATGGTAAGCGTTGAAGGTCCTGATGGACACAATTATAACATCAATTTTTCACGGAACAAGGAGTTAGAATTGGTTCTGGAAGAATGTACTGGAAGAAAAATTGAGATATTCGAGGGTTTATTCCTTTGGATTCGCAGGAGAAAAATAATGGGCGGTTATGAAATTCATCTAGCCGATGGATGGAAAAGTTTTAGTACAGCTGTAAGAGGTGGTTTCTTTGTTGGACATGTTGCGTACTTAAATAGCAATATGCCGATTGAGGAGAAGCTTGCAATTGCATTTCATGAGTTGGCCCATATAATAGAAGGCCATCCAGAAGGTCAAGATTTGGTAACAGAAAAAGCGGCAACGACTCTTGCTATTAAACTTGTCAGCGACTCAGCATCACATTTGACTAAAGTTAACATTAGAGAGGTTGTTTTTGCTTTGGAACAACGACAACAGATTTATGAACAGCAGGCACTTTAACAGTTTTTCACTCAAACTCAACTACAGGCACTTGTTCTGTGCCTTCTTCTATGTCAAAGTATGTTTCAGAAGTAAAGCCAAACATATTGGCAATGAATACTGTTGGTATGCGTTTTATCTTAATGTTATAAGCTCTTACAGCATCATTGTAGCGCTTTCTTTCAGTTGCAACTCTGTTTTCAGTGCCTTCAAGCTGTGCCTGAAAAGTTTCAAAGTTTTGAGTTGCTTTTAACTGTGGATAATTTTCTACGTTGATATTCAATCCGCGGAATGCTGAGGCAACACTGTCAACTTGACGAGCTGCAACAATTTGGTCTGCTGGAGTTGTTGCGCTGTTCCATGAATCTCTGGCTGCTACAGCTTGAGTTCTCAAAGCAGTTATTTGCTCTTGCGTTTCAGATTCAAAATCAGCAGCGCCCTGCACTGTGCTTATAAGATTTGGAATTAAATCTGCTCTTCTTTGATACTGGTTTTCAACCTGAGCCCATCCTGCATCCACTGATTCGCTTAATGTTATCAGTGAATTGTAAGAGCCAAAGAAGATAAGAACTAAGAGTAAAACAAATCCTGCTATTCCTCCTATTATATATAGGTTTTTTCTGCTTTTTGCCATAGTCTTTGTATAAACAGGTTCTTTATTAATGTTGTGTTAAACCTTCATCTTGTCAATGACAGGTATTATTTGCCTTAAAAACTCCAGCAAGCCTTCAACATCGCTTTTTAGCTCGTTTCCTTTTGCTTTTCCATCCTTAAGCACTTTGAGCTTTCTTAATATGTCAACATTAAAGTTGTATTTTTCAGCAACTGAATCAAACAGTTTATCCAGTTCTGTTGGCGGTGTTGTGTTTTTCAGGTAAAGCAAGCCGTAAAACAACGGCATAAGACTTGGAACCGCAGTAAGCAGCAATGCTTTCAATTCTTTGTCTTTTTTAATCCAGATATAATTTTCCCGCAAATGTATTAGTTTGGAACGCAATTCAGATTCCAACTCGCGCCTTACATGCTTTTTTTCTATTTTAATCGTTGCGATTAAGTCTTGCCCATACAAAACTTCATGCGGATTCTGTATGTCAAGGAACTCCAATGGAAAAACATCTGCAGCATTTTGCAATTCGTTTCTTGTAAAGAAAAGCGGCACTATTTTTTCGCCTTGCTTTTGCATTGTTTCCTTAAGTTGTTCTAGTGCTGCAAAATCAATTTTTTCCAGAACACACAGAAAATTATTGGGTTCTCCTTCAGTACCAAACTTTACTGCGCATAACAAGTTTTCTCCAAGTTTTTCTTTTAAAACATTAATTATTTTTTCATACATTTTTACCAACCTCCTGAAAAGCCTCCTCCTCCGCTAAAGCCGCCGCCAAATCCTCCAAGACCAGAACCGCCACTGCCTCCTGAAAAGCCTCCTCCAAATCCTCCAAGGAAAATAGGGAAAAAGCCCATTCTTCTTCTGCCTTTATATTTAAATCCACCAAAACCCATGGAAACAATCATTACAATAAAGAAAATAAGATTAAAATAACCGCCAGATGATCTCCGCCTGTTAACATAAGCAGACTGGTATTGCGATAGAACTTCTTCATTGTTTTCAAGATGCGCTCCTATAACCGCAACTGCAGTGTAAATTCCTTTGCCAAACTCATTGTTTTTGAAATGTGGAACAAAAATGTTTTGGCCGATGTCCATTGCTGCTGCATCTGTTAATGTTCCTTCTAATCCATACCCTACTTCAATTCTATACTTGCGTTCACTTGGAGCAACTAGTATAAGCAAACCATTATCAACGTCTTTTTTTCCAATGCCTGCCTGCTCAAAAAGCTCAACAGCATACGTTTCAATATCCACTCCTTCTAGAGAGTTTACAGTTACTACTGCAATTTCCGCTGTTGTATTTTGTTCTATATGTCTTGCTAAAGCAAGAATTGCCGATTCAAATTGCTCATCAATAACATTCGCTTCATCTGTAACAAAATCGTTTAGATTTGGATAAGCACTTACTGAAGAGGTAAGTAACAAAAGGCTTGCTAAAAGAAGAATTAATTTGTAATTCATGTAAAATCGAATGTATGGTTAATATAAAAGATTATTGCTGAACTTTGCCATATCTAAAACAGCCAACTTCATGGTCATTTACCATTCCTGTTGCCTGCATGTGAGCGTACATTATTGTTGGGCCGACGAATGAAAAGCCTCTTTCCTTCAAATCTTTGCTAAGCGCTTCAGCCTCTTCAGTCATAACAGGAACTTCTTTCATTGATTTTATTTTATTATTGATTGTCTTGCCATTAACAAATTGCCAAATATATTTATCAAAAGAACCAAATTCTTTTTGTATTTTTAGAAAAGATTTTGCGTTATTTACTGCTGCTTTAATTTTTAGTTTGTTTCTTATAATTCCAATATCTTTCAGCAATTGCGCTTTCTTTTTCTCATCATACTTTGCAACTTTTATTGGGTCAAAATTAGCAAACGCTTTTCGATAGCCAGAACGGCGCTTTAATATTGTTTGCCAACTAAGACCTGCTTGCGCGCTTTCAAGAATTAGAAACTCAAATATTTTGCGGTCGTCATGAACAGGAACTCCCCATTCAGTATCGTGATATTCTTGCATTGATTCTGCTTCTGCCCATGTGCATCGTTTCATGATGCAAGCAATAAGTCAGACTTTTATAAATTTAGTGTTGTTTAATGGACACAACTTGTTCAATTTATAGCGGTAAAGGAACTGGAACGTCATAAGATCTTTCTTCATTATTGTTATCATTAGCAATGTCCACTAGTTCTCTTACATTGCTTAAGTGATGTTCAAGTACAGGACCGTGAAAAGCATGCCTTATGTTTTCAGGAAAAGGGTCAGAGCCAGATTTTATGCCAATAGAAACAAATCCAAAAGATGGAGGCTGTTCACAAAGGCATTCGTCTATACTGCCATCATTGTTTGAAGTGTAAAGAACACCATCAGCGACTAAGGCATGAGGGGCAGGAATTTCTAAATTTCTTGCTACGCTCCCAAAATCATCAAAAGGCAAAGCTGTTACGTAGGTAAAAGGCATTATGCCTTCTACGTCATTAAGATATCCAAGAACACTTCTATTGACATGAGGATTCAAAGAACCGTCTGGATTCAATAGGAGGCCGTCGATTTCCATTATTACATTAAAAGGAGATTTTGACATATCATACATCTCAAAAATATTTCTTCATATAAAAAATCAAAGTGTTATTTTATAAAGTTTTCTAAGCGAGAAAATATAGTTTAATTTATCATAATATTTCCAATAGCTAAAATTGGTTTGCTTAACGCAATAAAATATGCTATGTTAACGCTTAATAAAACTATAAAGGTTGCTAATGCTTTGCCTAACTCATTGCTTAAAGCAAATGTAATGAGAGATGCCACAACTGCATAAAGAACAATCAAAATCAGCACGTATGGAAAGTTTAGTGTAGTAACTGCTACTAAGAAGCTCACTAGCAGAATGGAGACAAGAGACAGTATGCTTATAAAATCTATAACACTTCCTGCTAAAACACTTGGAATAATGCTTGCAAACAGCAAAAAAAGCATAACATGCCATACTCCATAAAAATGCATTATAATCACACTTCCAAAAAATATGGGAGATAAATCAAAAGGCACTCTTAAACGGTTAATAATAAAAGCAACAATACCTGTTGCTGCTGTTAACAATATTAAAAATAGGATATCTTTCAACAAGAACAAGGCTAATGAAAAAAATAGTAAGTAAGAAGAATTTCTTACAATTCGTTTTCTATGTTTTTTCTGAAAATTCTTGAGTTTATATGCTAGAGATGTTTTTCCCATAGTTCTTCTAAATTATGATTCTTATCCATTTAAAAAGATAATGTTTAATTTTAAACATTTTCTAGACGAAATAAACCATATCGATATATAATCAAAATTCCATAAAGATAGTCAAAGAGGTGATTTAAATAGGACAGGAAGTTTGCATAGATGGAGAAAAAGGACGAATGTGCATTGACGTGCATAAGTTTCTGGAAACAGGCAAGATGGAGTTTAAAATAAAAGAAACATTTGATTATTGACTTTTGAGCGTTTCCCTAAGCTCGCGGTATTGCGTGTATTTTTTAGGGCTCATTGACAGCTTTTCCATTTCTGTAATGCAGCTTTTGCAGTATAAAGGGCTGTCAAAGTCCACTTTACCCATATCTTCACTGTTGCAAATCTCGCATTTCTTGTATTTTTTAATATCTGCTTTGTCCATTGCAAGTTTTAGTGTATTTTAGTCATATAAGTTTTTTGCTATTAAAGCAAATGCAAATCGTATTGAATTGGTAGTGAAAAACAAAAGGTTTTTATAGGCAATATGCAGAATACAATGTTGAGGGAAACAAATTGCCTGCTGAAAATATTCAAGTTGTCGTGCTAGCAGTGATAATAGGAACACTTGCTGCTATTGTTTATTCTTTAAGAATCCTTGTTTTGATGGAAAGAAGAATTGCCAGAATGGACGAAAACCTGCTGGCAATAACAAAGAGAATAGCTGTCGAAGAGATGAAGATAGAGGCAGAAGAAAAGAGCATTGAGCGCGCTTTAAGCAGAAGAACAGGAAAAAAGAAGAAAAAGAAGCGCTAAATTTCTATTAATTCCTCAAATTTCAATCCTTTCTTTTTAGCAAGCTCAATAGAAACTGAAAAGCTTTTTCCAGAAGCCTTAAGGTCTTCCAGTGAAAGAAAATACCATTTCATATCATCAAACCTCATGCCAATCCACGCTTCTGCTCCGAATAGTTCAGCAAACGTTTGCAATTCGCCAACCTCTTTTGCAGTAAGGTATTTTGCAGTGTCTTTGCTTGCCTTGCATTCAATAGCAATTCTTCTTGAGCCATTGCCTGCCAAAACATCTGGAGAAGGATAACGTGATGACCCGGAACCGGCAATGCGAACTGCGCTCCATGAATTATTCCAGAAAGCATGAATAAGCTCCCGTTCAGCGTTGATACCTTTGGATTTATGGCTCATTGCAAGGATATTAGAATCAGAGTATATAAATTTTTAACTCATCCAAAACATTTATTAACACTTCTCAAACCCTTATTTTTTTAATGTATGAAAAGATAGTTATCTGCGATTACGGGATTGCTGCAGATGGCACTGATGCTGCGCATATAGGCGCTGTTCTTGAGGGATTAGGTTACAATGCTATTCATGTGCCAAGAATTGGAAAGGAAGAAACTATTTATGAAATCTACATACAAAAGCCGCTTGTTGTAGTTGCTAATCCTTTAACTCGTTCTGATGGACGTCTTCGCATAGACGAAGAATTTGTGGGAGAATTAGAAAATATTTGCCACCCTTCAATCAAATTTGTTCTCTTTTCTAAAAATCCTTCTGATTTGAGTAGAGAAGATATTTTAGACAAAGGGAATCATCGGTTAGTCGTTGACACAATAGAAAATGAAGTGGCAAAAAGTGTGGCGGTTAAGCAAGCAGAATTCCATGTTGGTGTGAGATTCATAAACTAACTTTCATAAAATCCTTTGCAGAAGTTACGTTGTCAAACACATCTCTCGCGTCTTCTTCGATTTGTTGGGTGTTTTTGTAGCGCTGGGAGAAATGAGTTAGTATCAGTTTCTTTGCATTTGCTTTGTTTGCTATCAATCCAGCCTGTCCTGCTGTTAAGTGCTTGTACTTTTCTGCTTTTTCCTGCAAGCTGTTTGTATATGTTGATTCGCAAATCAAAATATCTGCCTCATCAGCCAAATCAATACAGCTCTTGCACAAAGACGTATCTGCTATTATTGTAAGTTTTTTTCCTTTTGAAAGTGTAGTTGCTTTCTCAGGTGTTATTGTCTTATCTTTCCATTTTATGTTTTTGCCTTCCTGCAATTTTCCAAGCAAAGGACCGTGAGGTATTCCAAGTTTTTTAATTACATCTGTTTTTATGCGCATTTTATCAGTTTCTACAATACTATAACCAAAAGAAGTTACTGAGTGGTCTAATTTTGCTGTTTCTATCTTAAAATCATTATTTTGGAAAATAGTGCCTGGTTTTACTTCTATGATTTTTAGTTCAAAAGTTAATTCAAATGTAAGCGCTTCTTTAAGCATATCAAAATTCTTTTTTATTCCAGGCGGTCCGTAAAGCTCAAGCACTCCAGAATAAGTGTTTGAACTAGAGCTCATAGTTTGCAAAAGACCTGGCAATCCGAGAATATGGTCACCATGCCAGTGGCTTATTAGAATCTTGGTGATGTCTGTAAGCTTGATTCCTGTAATTTTCATCTGTCTTTGCGTTCCTTCTCCGCAATCCATCAATATTCCTTGATTCTGGTATTTAATAAAAAGTGCCGAATGGCTTCTATCTTTTGTTGGCACCATGCTTGAAGTGCCTAAAAATGTTAATTCCATAGAATTAAAGTGGTTGTAGAGCGTATTTAAGCGTTGCTGTTTGGAAAACTAAGTTTTTGCCTTGCCAAAAAACTCGTCAATAGCCTGCTGATAAAATGTTGTTGTTTTCGGAGCTAAGTCTTTTGGAAAGCATCGATAGTAATTAGTCCATGCATAGCGCTCATCAACAAACATTATAACGCCTTTGTCTGTTTCAGAGCGTATACAGCGACCGGCAGATTGAAGTGCTTTAGTAAAAGCAGGGAAAACATAGCCGTAATCCCATCCTTTGCCAAAATTCTTGTCATAATAGTTAATAAGCGCTTTGTTGCAAAGGTCAGGTTGGACAAAGGGCAATCCTACAACAATTACTCCATTAAGAAAATTGCCAGGTAAATTAATTCCTTCGCTAAAACTGCCTCCAATAACAGCAAGCAGAACACCTCCTTTTAGGGATTCTTGCTTAAATCCTTTCAGAAGTTGTTGCTTGGCGGATTTTGACATGCCTTGATGCTCTTTAAACACTTTTTTGGAAAGTTTTTCATGCAAATAAGTGTGAATCTGCGACATCAGAAAGTAACTGGGAAAGAAAATAGCAAGGTTTCCTTGAACCGAGGAAGCTGCTCTGGCGCAAATATCAGCAAGATTCATGAATTGTTGTTCATTGCGGGAACTAAATTTTGTAGTTGCGTCTTTTACGATAAGAGAAAGCTTGTTTTCCTTTGGCAAAGGATTTCCATACTCTTTAAGTGCTGTGTCAGAGGGGAATCCAAGAATGTCGCGATACATTATCATAGGTGTTAAAGTGCCGCTCATCATGATAACAGAGTGAGCTTCCTCAATAACACTTTTAGTTGCAACAGAAGAATCAAGACAGTGATTGGAAACAACAATTGTTTTGCCTCTTGCAGATTCTTTTACAGTAAGTATTCTTGCAAAGCCTTCATCACCACCCATCCAGCTTAAAAGAAAGTCAGCAACACTGCCAATAAAACTCTGCTTCTCAGTTTCCCTGACTGTCTCAGCAAGGTCACTCATGCTTTTCAAAATATCATTCAAATCATAGCCTTCAACTGCAGCAAGAAGTTGCTCTTTTGAAATCGCAAGCTCAGGAGAAGTTGCAAGCTGCTCCATACCATACCTAAGTGAAGCAAGAAACGTCTTAATATCATTTTCATTCCAAGTCTCAGCTTCACTCATAGCTCTGTCAATAATCAGAGTGGAAAGGCGCGCTGTAAGCATCTCTCTCATTCTTCCAGGAAGGTTATGCGCTTCATCAACTATTATAACTGCATCATTAAGGGCTTTGCTGCTTCTTCCGAAAAAGCTCTCTCTTATTCTAGAGTTGAAAAGGCAATTATAGTCTGCGATGATAACAGAAGCATCTTTTGCAGCATGGGAAGCAACCTCGTAAGGGCAAACAGACTGCTTCTTTGAGGAATCCACTACCTCTTCAGTATGCGCAGGCAGGCTGTTGATAAACTTAAGAACATTTTTTGAGGAAGCTGATAATTGGTTGTCCTTGCGAAAATTAAGATAAAAATCGCAATTGTCTTTCTCACGAAGCGACTTGCAATAATCATGAAAATATCGGCTGGGAAAGGCTTCAACTTCTGAACGGGCGCACATGTCCTTCTTGCCAACAAGGTCAACAACTGAAAAGTTTATTTTATGCTTTTCTTTTATTAATCGTAATGTTTCGATTGCAATAGCGTGCTGTGTATGCCTGGATGTTAGGAAAAACACTGTTAAGTTCTTTTTCAGCGCAACACTAAGCGCAGGAGCAAGGACAGCAGCAGTCTTGCCCAAGCCAGTAGGAGCATGCGCAATTAGGTTCTTTCCAGAAGAAACAGCTATTTGAACATCCTTAATCATCGCGTCCTGAACTGGACGAATTGTTGAATACGGGAAGAGAGGAACAGACTGCATAAAACAAAAGGAAAAGCGTTCATTAAAAAAGGTTTTGTTCATCTAAGAAGCAATAAAGAAGGAATTAGAGGCTATTTTTTTCTGAATATCTTCCGGTTTTTTATGAGTCTATACGACTCCGCAAAGCTTAAATACTGTCTTCTAGCACCTTAACGGTTATGCAGGAAACAATTAAGGCGCAACTGGCAGATAACAGAATCGTTACTGAAGATTCTGACCAAGCTAGAGATCTCTATGATAAAAGCAGGTATGGAAAGCTTGCTGACAGCAAGGTTCAGCTTTCTTTCATAGAAGCCATGTATCTGCTTGAGAAAGGCAAATTAGTAATAGTTGACAAAAGAAACAAAAAAATAAAACAAGATGCGTTGATTAAGAAAGCCAAAAAGCTTAGCCCTAACTTCTGGGTAAGATATGCTGTTTACAAAGATATCAGGGACAGGGGTTATATTATTAAGACAGCTCTTAAGTTTGGAGCTGACTTCAGGATTTATGATAGAGGAGTGAAGCCAGGTGAAGACCATGCCAAATGGATTGTCTATCCTGTCCATGAATCTGAGCAGTTGACCTGGTATGAGTTTGCAGCTAAAAACAGGGTTGCGCACTCTACTAAGAAGCGGCTT
>NZCN01000006.1 GCA_002688315.1 Candidatus Woesearchaeota archaeon
AGACCGAAAAGCATAATTTAGGAGTTTTGCGTGTCCTCAGAGCAATTAAGAATTAGTCCTTTATATACCCTATCCGTGTATGTCCAGTGTCCAATGGTATTTCTCTCGTCGTAAAAATTCTGAAAATCTTTTGGATATCCAGCGAAATATTCAGAAAAATTAATAAACCGTGAGTTCAAATCTCCTCACCGGCATACTTTTCTTTTTAAGAATAAACGCCGGGACTGGGACTTTCATGCTTTTGCAGTTTGAACCCAGATATCCTTAAGGAAAGTTGCTATCTTGCAGCGGTTCGAGGCAACCGAACAGCCAGATTGTTCAACCCCGGCATATAAAAGAAAATAACTTGTTGCAATTTAAATGTTTTTAGAATTATTCCGACGATTCTGTTGGAGATGCCAAAAGTTCCATGTAAGACGGCTGAATTCTTAGTATTTCCATTGCAGTTATGATGCCAACCACTGCATTATCACTTACAACAGGGAGATGCTTTATCTTTTTGTTATTAAGCAGTACCATAGCATCGTAAAGGCTTGTTGAAGGCTCAACGGTTATTACCCCTGTAGTCATTATATCTTTTACCATTATTTTATTGGCGTCAACGCCTTTTGCAACTATCTTTCTAGCCAAATCTTTTTCAGTTACTATTCCTGCTAAAGCACTGTTTTCAGTTACAACAGCGCTGCTTACTTTTTCAGCAGCCATTACCTCTGCGCATTCCTTTGCAGTAGTTCTTGGATTTACAGCTACTAAATCCTTATTCATGAACTCTGAAACTGTATAATCTTGTTCTGGTTTCATATTAAAAAAAGGATAAGCTCTACTTATAAAAATCTTTTCAAAACAAAATTATTTATATCAGTAAGAAATGCTAACGTTTGGGGTGATTATGTGGCTATTTTTGGTATATCCGCAATTGTTTATGTCATATTCTTCTTAGCTGCAATTGTATTGCCTGCTGTCTTTAAAATCGTGAACCAGTACGAAAGAGGCGTGAGATTCACTCTTGGAAGATTCTCAGGAATAATGAACCCGGGCTTAAGAGTGGTGATTCCTGTTCTTCAGAGCTGGAACAGGATAGACATGCGCATAAGAGCAGTTGACGTGCCAAGCCAGGACTGTGTAAGCAAAGATAATGTTA
Organism: Candidatus Woesearchaeota archaeon; assembly: GCA_002688315.1. GTDB lineage: Archaea > Nanobdellota > Nanobdellia > Woesearchaeales > UBA10216 > UBA492. The sequence goes on from NZCN01000006.1 coordinate 1,142, forward strand.
CTATAAAAGTCAATGCTGTGCTTTACTTCAGAGTAATTGATTCTAAAAACGCCGTCATAGAGATTGAAAATTTTGGTTTTGCAGTCTCACAACTTGCTCAAACTACTATGAGAAACATTATTGGAGAATTTGAACTTGATGAAATACTTCAAAAAAGGGAGGAAGTTTCCAGTAAAATAAAATCTATTGTTGACAAGGATACTGACCCGTGGGGAATTAAAGTTGAGAAGATTGAACTTAAGGATATTGCATTGCCGGATACAATGAAAAGGGCAATGGCTCACCAGGCAGAGGCAGAACGCGATAGAAGAGCCAGGGTTACTTTAGCGCTTGGTGAACAGCAGGCTGCTACAAAACTAACAGAAGCAGGAAGACTTATAGGAAGCCAGCCAGCCGCGTTGCAGCTCAGACTGTTCCAGACAATGTCTGATATTTCTTCAGAAAAGAATAGTACAATCATAGTGCCTGTTCCTATTGAACTGATGGAATTCTTCAAGAAAACCAAGGGAACTTAATTTAAATTTTCTCTTAAAAATTTCAAAATTCGTTTCTCGTAGTCTTTTGCAACATTTCCCGCCATTCCATGATTTGCACCCTCAACAATCCACAGCTCAACATTCTCATTAGCTTTTTTCAATTGATGCGCATTCTCCACAGATATCTGGTCATCAACAGAGCCGTGAACAATCAACAGAGGAATGCCAAGTTCTTTAATACTTTTTTCAGGAGAAACCTCTGCTATGTTAATGCCAAGTAGTAGCTTGGAAAAAAGTTTAGTTGTAATTACAAACGGAAACTTAAAAGGTCCAAACAAGCCATAGCTTTCTTTAAGCATATTTTCCAAAGAAGCATAACTGCTTTCTGTAACTACAGCATTTACGTTACTGTTTTTTGCTTCCATTAAAGCAACTGCGCCTCCTAAAGAAAATCCGAAAGCACCCAACTTTGTTTGGTTTCTTCTGCGCAAATACTTGGTAGCTGCCCTCAAATCTTTTTGCTCGTGAAAGCCAACAGAGCTGTACGAGCCTTTGCTTTTTCCTAAATATCTGAAATCAAACAAAAACAAATTGAACTCATCGTGCAAGAAGATTGAATGAGGCAGAATATTCCCTTTATCAAAAGGGTAACCGTGCAGCACAATAACTGTTTTATCAGTTTTCTTGCCTGCCGGAATAAACCACGCGTCTAATTCAACATCGTCTTCAGTTACTAATTTAACGCTTTCATACTTTAAATTCAAATCAGCAGGTGTTACGTGGCTAACATATTTAGGCGGTCTAATGGCAGAATAAAATGTGAGTAAGGAAACTGCAGTCACCACTAAAACTGCCATTAATAAAATAAGCAACAGTTTGGTATAAGGCATACTCATTTAGAAATAAAAAGTCTATAAAAGACTTTGTAAAAAATAAAATGATGCCTCGTCCGAGCAATACCAGAAAAGTGAAATATAACCCGTTTTTCTCTGTTTGTATTCAAATCCTTAAATACTACTGCTCCCCCTATGATAAATATAAATCTTTTTGTTACGGAAGCAGATTCGGATGGCCCAATAGTAAATCGGGAGTTGAGTTTAATCTATAAAGGCAAAAATTATTCGTTAATAGATTTCTTTTTATTAGATAGCACATCCAGAATTTTATTTTTTATTTTACTGAACTTATCATGAACCCATAGAGAATCAGAAGCTATTCCGCCACCCATACCTCCCATTATACCATCCCCTATTTTTTTACGTTCAAAATAAAGTCCAGTGCCACCATCATTTCCAGGCCAAGCAATTTTACAGGTACGGCTAGGTATATTTGACCTCCCCAATCACCCTCCATAATCAGATAGGCTAAGTGTGCCGCTTAAAAATTTTTTGTATATAAGCATTTGAGAAAAAGCGGCCATTATTTCACTTAATAAGGAATGCCTCGTCCGGGATTCGAACCCGGGTCTCGGCCTTTCTTCTGTGCTCGAAAGGGCCGAATGATTCTCCGGAACGGATTTTACTTGATCCGTTGGGCCGGACTACACCAACGAGGCATTGGGTATTTTGAGGCAAGGAATGCTTTTTAAAGGTTATTACTATTCTTGGAATCTCTGCAAAACTTTAAATAACTAATGGACTAACTAATTTACTGAGGTTTAAATGGATAAAATAACTGTAACTTATGACTCGATTTTTGAAATTTTAATGAGAGAGAAAAGCAAAGAAGAACTGCAGAAACTAAGCCCTGAATTCTTTAAAGACCTGGTTAAATATGTTTCTGATAAAAGAAAATCAGCCAGTAGTGAAGCTACAGACACTTTTTCACTTGAAGAAAAAGAAAGAGCATCAAAACAACTGCAAAACATAAAAAGAATGATGACAGAACTTTATGAAAGGCGTGAAAAGAAGATTATGAACATGTCTATGATACGATCAAGAACAGGCGCAGATATAATAGACACTACTCCTTTGCTTTCAGAAGAAAAAATGTTCTTCGACGCTATTGTTGCACAGCTGGATTATTACAGAAACAGTATCTTATTCAAGCTGCTTAATGCGCAGCCAATGTCTGCAGAAGAAAAACCTGAAATTCCTGAAACGAAAAAAAATACAAAACTAATCAGGTTTTTGCATGATGTCCCTAAATTTGTAGGAAAAGAGCTTGAAGTGTACGGGCCGTTTGTAGAGGAAGACATGGCAAATATACCTTCAGAAATGGCTGACATACTAATTAAAAAAGGTCGTGCAGAAGAAGTTACGTGAACAAATCCATGTTCTAACTTTGAAACTGTTTTCTCCTTCCTTTATTTTTTTCTTACTCTCCTTAACTAGTTAGAGGAGAGTGAGAAAAAAGAAGCAGCGAAAAACAGAGTTTGAAAATTTAAGTAAACTCAATCTTTTTAATTCTGAAGCCAGAGCTTTGCGTTTGTGTTTTCTTGCAAACACTGCATTGATACCTTAAATCAGTCTTCTTTGTCTGCTTCTTTCCTGTCATCTTCCACTTGGTAACTGCAGGCTTTGAGTACCTTCCCAAGTTTCCTTTTCCCCTGGCTCTTCCACGGAGTTTTGCTCTCATTTTAGAACCGTATTTAAGCGAGCTTGGGCTTTTTCTTTTAACTGAAGAAACTTTATGCTCTGTATGCTTATTACACTTAGGACAGTACTTTTTCCTGGTTTTAGGCATTTTCATAGAGTTATGAGAAAAATAGTGTGTTTAAAAATATATTGATTGTTTCCCTGTTTCAAAGTTTCATATAACATCTTACTTTATCATACGAACAGAAACTTTTTTATAGGAAATATAATTTTTATTTGGTATGAAAGAGCGTGTTACTCTTACACTTGATTCCAACTTACTTAGAGAAATCGACCACAAAATAGACGGGCATAGGATAAAAAGCAGATCCCATGCAATTGAACTCACTTTAATGCAGAGTTATGGCGCAAGTGTTCCTAAAACTGCGTTGATACTTGCAGGCGGCATAGGAACAAGATTGCAGCCAATAACATTTGAAGTGCCAAAACCATTGCTGACTGTACATGACAAAACACTTTTGGAGCATTTGTTTGACTTATTCAAAAAATACGGAATAAAAAACATAATTCTGTCAATTGGCTATAAAGGAGAAAAAATTAAAGAAGCTATAGGTAATGGCAGAAAATTCGGAGTGAATGTAACTTATGTCGAAGAGTCAAAAGCGCTAGGAACAGCAGGACCTCTAAAACTCGCTAAACCCTTTTTGACTGATACATTTATTGTTTCAAATGCAGACGAACTCAAAGAACTTGACCTGATGGATATGTATATTTTCCATAAAGAAAATAAGGCAACTGCAACCATAGCATTGGCTTCTGTTCAGGATCCGAGCGCTTACGGTGTTGCTAAGCTTCAAGGTAACCGCATACTTGAGTTTATTGAGAAACCAAAAAAAGAAAACGCACCTTCCAATCTTATAAATTCAGGAATATATATTCTTGAACCTGAAGTTATAGACCTGATACCAGACGGCTTTTCAATGCTTGAGAAAGATATTTTCCCAAGACTAGCACGCGAAGGAAGGCTTTACGGCTATCCTTTTTCCGGCCAGTGGTTAAATACAGGAACGCTAGAATTGTATGAGCAAGCGATAAAAGAATGGAAAGATATTTCGTGATTCTATGAGCCTATTCAAAGCGTATGACATACGGGGCGTATATGGTGAAGATTTAACAGATGAAATTGCATACAAATTTGGAAGAGCTTTTGTAAGCTTTCTTAAGTGCAAAGTTGTGGTAGTGGGAAGAGACATGCGCGATACTTCTCCAAAAATAGAAGAAAAACTTATCCAAGGCCTTACTGACCAAGGAGCAGATGTTGTAAGAATAGGTATGGCAACAACTCCAATGCTTTACTTTGCTACTGCAAAATTTGGGTATGATGCAGGAATAAACGTAACAGCCTCTCACAACCCAGCAAAGTACAACGGCTTCAAACTTGTACGAAAAGATGCTGTTCCGATAAGCGGAGACACTGGTATATATGAAATGCGCGACTTGGTTAATGAAGGGAAATTTGAAGATGTTGAGAAAAAAGGAAATGTAACTGAGCGAGCTGGTGTTCTTGATGAATACATAAAAAACGCGCTTTCTTCTGTTGATGTTAGCAATCTAAAAAAATTCAAAATAGTTGTTGATACAGCCAATGGAATGGGGGGATTAGTGATTCCTGATTTGTTGGGCAAAGTTCCGTGCGAATTTGAACACATGTTTCCGGAGTTGGATGGAACTTTCCCAAACCATGAAGCAAATCCTTTGAAAGCAGAAACTCTAAGATGGCTCCAGGCAGAAGTTAAAAACAAAAACGCAAACTTAGGAGTTGCGTTTGACGGCGATGCAGACCGCATAGGCTTTGTTGATGAAAAAGGAGAAATAGTTCCAATGGACTTGTTCACAGCATTAATCGCAATGGAATTATTAAAGCACAACAAAGGAGCAAAAATACTTCACGACTTAAGATCAAGCAAAGCAGTTTCTGAAACCATAACCTCAAATGGAGGGCAGGCAATAGAAACAAGAGTAGGCCACTCATTCATAAAAGCGCACATGAGAGAAGAGAAGGCGGCATTTGCAGGAGAAGTCTCAGGACATTATTATCTTCAGAGCAATTACTACATAGAATCGCCTTACATTGTGATGCTGCTTCTGTTAAAGCTTATGACTGAAACAAACAAGCCGCTTTCAGAACTTATGAAGCCACTTAAAAAATATTTCAATACAGGAGAAGTTAATTTTGAAGTTAAAGACAAAGAAGCTGCAATGGAAAAAGTAAAGCAAGCATTCCCAGACGCAAAGCGAGTTTACAATCTTGACGGGTTAAGCATGATATTTGATGACTGGTGGCTGAACTTACGGCCTTCCAATACTGAATCACTTCTTCGATTAAATCTAGAAGCAAACACTGCTGAGAAGAGAGACGAAATGAAAGAGAAAATTATTGGAATTCTAGAAAGCTGAAAATTTTTCATATATTTTGAAAATCTTCCAAGTTGTTTAAATACCAATTGAAAAACTTTCGGAATAACTGTAATAATTTGCGGTTTTGCCGGAAATTTTGCGGAAAACACGCAGGAAGATTTAAATAGATCAAAATGTAGGTTGATTTTATGTCTGAAGAAGATTTTTGGAAAAAAGTTGAACAATATATGGGTAAAAGTATAGCTGAAGAGATAAAGAGTGGTGAAATATGGAAGGAGAAAAAGAAGCAAACAAAAAAAGGGCTTTCTGCTTGGTTCTAGAAAATTATACGAGTGTAAGTAATACTGTAATAAGGATTAAACCTATAAACTATAAAATGCCTCGCACCGAGATAATTCTTTTAGTTGAAGCATGGTTGGAACGTTTCAAACAAGATTTTAGTGATGCCGTTCAAAGCAGTATTGGTTCTATTGAGGATAGATAAAATTTAGAATAAAAACAGAAACCCTTAAAAACAAAAATCTAATTCTTTTGTGTTATATGGGCCCATAGCTTAGCCTGGTAGAGCGGAAGTTATAGAAGATCCGGAACTCTTATCGGGCAGGTAGAAATCTTCAGGTCAGGGGTTCGAATCCCCTTGGGCCCATTTTATCATAAAACTTTTAAATAGTTCTTCAAGTAGATGGTGATAATGGAAAAGAATGAAAAGAAAGAGCTTTTCTGGGCTGACCAGATTGCTAATAAAATAATTGAACGGGAAACGTTTCGCTACTCTGACAAAAAGATGCGGAAATTCGACAAATACACTTCTAAATCAGCAGCTTCTCTTTCCGGAGTTTTGCACATCGGCAGATTAAGTGATGTCATAAGACACATTTCAGTTCATCGCGCTTTGCTGGATAAAGGAGTTAAGTCCCGTGTAATCTGGATTGCTGATGATACAGATCCTTTACGAAAAATTCCAAAAGGAATGCCTGCGGACTTTGAAAAATATATTGGAGCGCCTGTTGACAGAATTCCGGATTTTGAAAAATGCCATAAAAGTTATGCTGACCATCATATTGAAGAATACCTTGGAGTTATTCACAAATACTCTTATGAAGACTTAGAGATTTATAGAATGAGCGAGGAATACAAGAAAAGCAGCTTTACTCCTCAAATTAAGAAAATCCTTGCAAACGTGGATAAGATACGGGAAATACAAAACAAACACCGCACTAACCCTTTAAAGAAAGACTGGAGCCCTTGGCGGGTAATTTGCGAGAACTGCGGAAAATCAATGACTGCTCAGGCAAAGATTACAGAAGACGGAAAAGCAGTTTACAGATGCAAAGACTACACTTTTGAAACAACTGTTGCAAAAGGATGCGGGCATAAAGCAGAGTCTAACCCTTTAAAAGATGACGGAAAACTAGCTTTCAAAAGTGAATGGGCTGCTCAATGGGATTTTTGGCAAGTCACTTGCGAAGGAGCAGGAAAAGAATACCAGGTTCCTAACAGCGCTTACTGGATAAACCAGGAAATAAGCGAATCAGTTCTGGACTTTCCAGGACCTGAGCCTTTTTTCTATGAACACTTGTTTATTGACGGAACTAAAATGTCTGCATCTTTAGGAAATGTCATCTACCCAAAAGGCTGGCTGCAGGTTGCAACTCCTGAATTGCTAAGATTTTTCTACAATAAAAGGCTTATGATGCACCGAACTTTTTCATGGAGAGAACTGCCTCATCTTTACGACGAATACGATGAAGCTGCCAAAATATTTGCAGGACAAGTTAAAGTTGATAATGAAAAAGAAGAAGTTCACTTAAAAAGACAATTTGAAATTTCTAATAAAAGAAAAGCTGCTGGCAAACCTCTGGAGATGTCTTTTATTCACGCATCAATGATTGCCCAGACTTTTAAAGATGACAAAAGCATAATCTCGAATCTTAAAAAAACAGGCCAGTATGAAAAGTCAGTTGAAAAAGAACTGCTTGAGAGAGTCGCGAAAGCAAGTGAATGGGTTAAACTGTATGCTCCTGAAGAATACAAGTTTGAAGTGAAAGAAAACGTATCTGAAGATATGAAGAAAAAACTATCGCCTCAACAAAAGAAAGCAATTTCTAAATTTGCAAAGTTATTAAAATCAAAATCCTGGAAACAAAAAGAATTAATAAATGAAACTAAGAAAATTTTTGAGTCAGAAAAACTTAAGCCTAATGAATTCTTTGAGGCAGCTTACCTTGTTTTGCTTGGCAAAGAAAAAGGGCCCAGACTAGTTCCTTTTGTTCTTACACTTGGAGATAAGGCTGTTAACTTGTTTGAGCAAATCTGAATGTTATTCTAATTATAGTGCGTATTGCCTAAACTTCACTTAATTTTCTCCTCATTAACTTATTTAAGGGAGGATAAAATTAATTTTGGAGAACCAGAACAACTAACGAAAAAATGATAAGAAGTTTATAATCATTCCATTCTTGTTCCGCTCCAGAGCTGCCATGACTCAGGGTCAGGCGCAGCTTCGCCGTACAAGAAGTAAGGCGGAGCATTTCTTCCGAAGTATGAGCGCTCAACATCAAGCCATGAATCACGTTGGCCCATCTCTAAGCCGTAAATAGAACTGCCGAAAAGCCTCCAGCCTCCAAGCATTGCCTTGTAATCCTGATGAGCAGGCTCAACAATTACATCTACTTCCCCTTTTTCTGTTTTGTCTTTCATTAACTGAATAAATTCTTTTATAGGAGCATTTCCTTGTCCAGGAGTAACGTGCTCATCTTCCCAGCCGAAATTATCAGAAACGTGAACATGCCCGATTATGTTTTCGTCTTTCCATTCTTTTGCTTTATCAAGATACCATTTTTTAAACCGCTCGTCAGTTTTTTCCATCGATTCGCCAGGATTGGACTTGAAGTATTTGCGCCACATGTTTGCGTGGCTGGTATCCCATGTTGCTTTTATTCTGCTTTCAGCTTCTTTCCAAGCTTGTTCCTGGCTCATGCCGCGGTGTTCTTGCAAGCGTTTAGAAAGCATTTCTCTGGAGCCTAATACCATTCTCTTAACATCATCAGGATGTCCTCCATGAATCTCAGGAAAGAAATTTTCAATAGCAATGAACAAAGGCTTTTCGAATTTATCTCCGCCTCTAACATCCCATCCCCACAATCCTTCTTTGGATGGTTTTTTCTCTCGGTCCATTGTATACATGGCAGCTCTGACAATTGTGTCTTCTGTTTTTTCCTCTGCGTAATCTTGTATTGGGATTGTATTGTCTATGTTTTCCTGAACTTCTTTTGCTCTTGCATCGCTTGAAGCAGAAGATTCGTGAATAAATCTCATGTTCATTTCTTCCTGCTTTAGGCTTTCTTCAATCCATTCAGAAGGTAGTTTGCTTTCGCTTGGAAGGTAGTTGCCTCCTGTTCCTGCGAAACGTCCAACATTGAAGCTGTCCATAAGCTTCCATTGCTCTTCCACAGGCATGTCTTTTTCTACTTTTTTGTAAAATTCCAAAGCTTTTTTGAGTTTGTTGTAAGAGTTTCTGTTTTCTTCATATGAGCGGGCATGAAATAATGAGCCTCCTTTAGCCTGCAATACCTGGTTTTCCATCTGAATCTTAAACCACATTTCTTCTGGTGTTCTTTGGTCTTCCGGATTGTCCTTATTCCATTGGTCTGCTTTTTCTTCAAAATCTTTCCAGTCTCGTTTTACTGCTTCGAAATCTGTTGTATCTTCGTTCCATTTCGGAACCCGTTTGAACAGTAATTGTGAATTAGAAGTGGTTTTTGGAATTTTATTGTAATCAACGTCTCTCCAAGAGTTTTCAGGGTCATCTGGATGATCTTCGTAAACTGGTTCGTAGACAGGAACGTTTTTTCTTACAGGAGTTATTTGACCGTGGCGTTTGTCAACTAAATAGCGAATAGCTCGCTTATCTTCCTCTGGATACGCTTCAAAACCTTCATGTTGGAAATAATCGCGGATAGCTCTTGGATATTCTTGGGCGTGGACAACAACAGCCCCTCCATTAGTTGTATCAGCAGCAAAATCAACTGCGCGCTGGATTTCGTGCAGGGTAGTTTCTCGAATAGCTTCGTCAAATTTGTCCTGCTGGAACCCAGCCAGGCTGCCTGCGTTTGGAGTTGCGTGAGTTGTTAGTTGAATCTTGTTTATTTTTGCAAGCTCTCTTATGTCAATACGCTCTTCTTTTCCAAACATTCCAGGAGTTGTATTGCCGCCTTGCATGCTTCCTTTTCCTTTTCCCATGAAACCAAGCTCAACTTTAGAAGCACCCTGGAAAACTTTTGCTTTTAACCCTTGGAGCTGGTCTCCAAATGGCGGAGCAGAAATACCAATGTTTTCAGGGCTTAATCCGATTTCAGGAACAGTATCAGGAGACGCTTCTGCCGGAGGCTGCTCACCTGGCTTAAGGTCGATGTAATAGCCGCGGTCCATTGCAGTGTAATAGCTTTGGTTAAAAATCATTTTTTACCAAGGTTGTTGTTCTTCTCTTCTTTTTTTCTCTTTCTCTTCTTCTCTTTTCACATAACTGTCAGACACGTCTCCTCCTGTTTCCCTTTCATACATTTGTTGGGGTCCATCAGAAGCTCCTGTTCTGTAAACTTGTTGAGAGCCTTCTCCGCTAGTGTCTGCGCCTGTTGTTGTTACCTTAGAACTGTAATCCACTTTTGCTTTTGCGTCTTCAATAGCTTGGCCGTATATCGGCTTATGGTCTATTTTTCCTTTTTCTTTGGCTTCACTATCAGCCAGCTCCTCAAGGTTTTGCATTTCTGCTTCAGCAACAGTTTCTCCTAACTCTTCTATTTTTTTATCTCCTTCAAACCTTGCAGTCTTGAATATGCTTTTCTCTTCAGCAGTTGCAAGTTGTGAAATGTCACGAGCTTTTACCTGCTCTATGGGAGCGTGTTTTTTTTCTTCAGCATCTCCTATCTCGCGCATAGAGTCTCTAATCAGAGATTCAGCTTCTTCTATTTCACGCTTTCTTCCTTCTTCAATCTCTTTTAAGCGCTTGATTCGCTCTTCAGGATCCAATTTTTTTATTTCTTCGAGTTCACTCATTTTACCAAGTCATTAAACCATGCATTTTCTTATAATTTTTGTATGTTTGGAATATTGAACGCTTAAGGTCTCTTTTCATTGATGCTATTTGTAGTGTGTCATCTACATCTTTTCCTTTTTTAGGCCCTCCTTTCTTTTTTAATGAAGGTATGCCTTCTGTTAATGGTGAAACTATTTCTTTAATTCCTCCTAGCACTCCTACAAAAGGCTCGGCAGCTCCTTTTACTGTTTCAGCCAATTCATTTGGCTCTTTCTTTTCTTTTTTCTCCTCTTCAAATATCTCGCCGCCTTCTTTCAAGTAAGTTTTGAGCTCTTCTCCAAGGCTGTCAAGAGCTTCTTTTATTGATTCGTTAACACTGCTGAGAAGATTTAAATCTTCCTCTTCCTTCATGTTGATATAATTTTTTATCTGGTCCTCGCTCCAAACATAGCCGCGCAAAATCAGGTCGAACTTTCCTGTGTGCATAGGCCCTCGTTGATAGCCTTCCTGTACATAACTTAGCGCAGGCCTTGTTCTGTAGTACATGTGCACTAAAACACAGGGCTTGTACTTGCTCTTGGTCTCCTTATACGTAAGCACTTCAATTTCAACTAAAGCGCCTTCAAAAGCAGTTATCAAGTCAGGCATGTCGCTCCTTACAAGCTTTTCAGCCATTTGCAATCTTTGAATGTTTCTTAAGTAAGGCTTAATCCAGCCCATGTAAAGCTTTATGGTGTCATAGTGCTGCTTGAGATATTTTATAGTGAACTTGCGCCTGGTTTTGAGTTCCTGATAAGTTCGGAGCTTCCACATATAGTATTGGGTGAGCTTGCGTTTCAAAACTTCTTTTACTTTCTCATTGAATTTTAGTCCGTCAACTGCTTTGTCAACATTGCTTACCACTCTGTTTGTTGCTGAATCAAAATTTTCAGCAGCCACTTCGTGAAGCCCAATGTCATCTGCTCTTACTCTAAAAAACAAGTCAGGAAGAATAGTAAAGCCTACTGTCTGCGAAAGGCCGTAAACAGAAGCAGCATTCTTAACACCGCCTTCAACCTGGTCAACCCATATTCCCTTTAGCGTAATTTCAGAGCCAGAAGCGTCTTCATCTTTCTTCTTTGCGTTGCGGTTAAATGTGTGATTGTAATATCCAAGGCGCTCATCAATAATTCTAAGCTCACGAACAATCTGGAAAAGCGCTTTAAGCATTTCACTTATCCCTTTCAAAAATTGGGCAGCTTTATCCTGCTGCATTCCAATACGCTGCTCTCCAAGCCCAAAAAAAGAAGAGCCTTCAGAAGCAGCATTTATGTCTGTAATCTTGACAGCCCTGTTATAGCTCCAGCCATACTTGAGTTCATCAATTGTCCAGAAATATGCTTCTTCTATTGGAAGATTTATTGCTTCGGTAACAAGCCTGTAAAAATATTCTGGCTTTGGAAAGCCTGTTTTTTCCTTTACTCCGCTCACTAGCTCAGCTTCCTCCTCTGCTTGAAAGAAAAACTTCTTCAATAATTCCTTTTTTTTATCTTCGTCTGCCATTTTCTCTTAATATGCAAATTTGTATACTAATATATAAGTATTTTTCTATGCTGGGTGGTCATGCCCTAATATTTTACGCTTGTGAAGCTCTTTCATGTGGTTGAATTTGTGCTGCATTATGCTTGGAATATTGTTGAAATTTTCAAGAAGCAATGCAACATGCTCTCCTCCAAGGAAATGAGGCAGTATAACATAATTTGCTCCAAAATTATAAAGCTTTAAAGCATTTTCAACATGGTTTGAGGTTACTATTGCAACAGCACGGCCTTTTTTAGCTTCTTTTATGAGGAGCTCATTCTCGTAATTAGTTGGTATGGTGCTTACAACAAGCTCAGCATTATCTATGTTCAGTTTTTTTATGAATTCCACATTCCCTATGTCTCCATAAATGCACGGTATCTTTTGTTTTTTAAGCTTGGCAACAACATCAGGGTCAAAATCAACAATAACAAAAGACTTTCCAAGATCTTTTAATTTGCGGGCAATGCTATAGCCTATCCTGTTGTAACCGCATAATATAACATCAAACTTTGACTTGGGAATTTGCTCAACACCAGCAGGCTTGAAATGGAAAATTCCTTTGAGAGTGTTGTAAACTTTTTCATCATACTTGACAACATAAGTTGTTGTAGTTATTGTAACAGCAGCAACAGCTATTATAATTGCGCTAACTTGCCCTGCTATGTGGCCTAAGGAAACTCCCAACGCAATGATTATGAGAGAAAACTCGCTAATCTGCCCTGTAGGCAAGCCTGTCATTATTGAAATCTTCTTGTTATATCCAAGCAAAGAACTCATTAAAACCACTATGATTGTCTTCCCTATAATTGCAAATAATGAAAAAACTATTATTGGAACAAGCATCGAGCTAAATGAAGGCAAAACAAACTGCATTCCTAGAGAAACAAAAAAGATTGTAGCGAAGAAATCTCTTAAAGACTTAACTCTGCTGACTACCTCGAGCTTGTAAGAAGAAGACGCAAGGGTAACTCCAGCAACAAACGCGCCTATAGCAATTGAATAACCCAGAAAATTTGCAAAAAATGCAAACGAGAAAAGCCAGGAAACTGCAGATAAAAACAGCAACTCAGTTGACCTTGCTGAAATTTTAAACACAACAGGAAGCACAGTTTTTGCAGCAACAAAAGCAACAATGAAAATTAAAGCACCTTTAGCAAGCGATAAAGCAATAAGCTGATAGCTCTGTCCAAGGCTTGGAAGCAAAGCAAGCACTAATATTGCAACCACATCCTGAATCAGCAAAATTCCAAGAATAATTTTTCCATAAAGCGTATCCAAGCTTCCCCTGTCGCTTAGTAACTTAATTACAATCATAGTGCTGCTTAAAGTAAGCGCAGCTGCAATGTAAAAAGACGCAATTGTACTGAAGCCAAGCAATGCAGCAATAACAAAACTAATTCCGCCAGTAAGTGCTACTTGCCCTGTTCCTATGATTCCTGCTTTCAAACCTAAACTGCGAATCTTATTGAAATCTATCTCTAAGCCCACTATGAAAAGAACAAAAGCAATTCCAAGCTCTGACAGAAGCGCAATAGTCTCTGTGCTGGTAATAAGCCCTGTAAGGTAAGGCCCGACAATAAAACCAGCAATTATGTATCCCAAAATCATTGGCTGCTTAATTAAACGGGCAGCATAAGCAAGCAACGTGGCAACAATAATTACAGTTCCGATTTCAAACATCAAGTTAGCCATAACTCACTCCCTATCAAATCAAGCATGTCGCTAGCAGTCATTCCATACCCGAATTTTTTTGATAATTTTTCTCCAATCTTTCCATTAACATAAGCAGCAACAACAGCAGCTTTCCATAGATTACGTTCCTGTGCGAGAATGCCGGCAGCCATCCCTGCAAGAACATCTCCTGTTCCAGAGACAGTCATGCCAGCATGCCCTGTTTTGTTGTAAGCAATTTTGTTTTTTGAAATGATTTTGTCTTCAGCAGCTTTTACTATTATTACGTTGCTTCCAATTTTACTTTTAACATTTTTTTCAGTACACCCGCTGTTTTTCAGCAAAATCTCAAACTCCTTTTCATGAGGGGTAATGATTGAGTTAGAAACATCCTGAAGCTTTACTGATTTGATTGCGTCTGCGTCAATTACTTTGAATGCTTTTATTTTCTTTGCAACAGCAGCAGCAAACTTTTTCGTTTCTTTTCTAACACCAATTCCATTGCCAATAACCACCACATCAAACTTTTTTGAAAGCTCAACTATTTTATTGACAGAACTAGTGGTAAAGTAGTCTCCCTTAACTTTTACAGTAATAAAATCAGGGCTTAAGCAGTTAACAACCCAAGCAACTTTTTCAGGAGCAACAATGGTTACATTATCAACACCAGCTCTGAAAGCAGCCATCCCTGCAAGATAAACCGCTCCTGCATAGTCAATAGAGCCTCCGATTACCAAAACCCGTCCATTATCTCCTTTGTGAGATTTCCTGCTTCTTTTTTTCAATTTCATTTTCTTAGTTTTTTCATTGCAATAACATGGCTGATAACCATATTTCTTAGCTCGCTAAAATCAGAAAGCTTCTTGTTTCCAATTATTGATGATTTTTTCATTTTCTTTTTATTACAATATTGCCCTCATCATCTATTTCAAACAATAACTTATCGCCTTTCTTCCACTTCTTAGCAAGAACTATCTGCTTTGGCAAAGTTATCTTGAACTGCTTATTCGTGTCATACTGAAGCCTAACCATAACAGAACAAACTGCGTTCATTATATATAAATGTATCTATTTAAATATGATTTAAAATATACTTAAAACTAGGTATATTTGTTTTGTTTTCTGACTAGAAAAACAAAGATTTATATAGTACACGTACATACACGTACATTTATGGCAACGAAAACAATAACAATTACAGAAGAAGCGTACAATAAATTGAAGATAAGGAAAAAAGGCAAGGAAAGCTTTAGCGATGTGATTAACAGAACAATGCCTTATAGCGACTGGGAAGACCTTGTCGGAGTTCTTAGTAAGAAATCTGCTGACAATTTGATGAAATCTGTTGAAGAATCAAGAAAAAGCTGGGATGAGCCTATGAGATTTATTGGTAAGCCAAAGAAGGTGTCGCATTGATTTCTGACAC
Source organism: Candidatus Woesearchaeota archaeon (assembly GCA_002688315.1). Lineage (GTDB taxonomy): Archaea > Nanobdellota > Nanobdellia > Woesearchaeales > UBA10216 > UBA492. The sequence goes on from NZCN01000006.1 coordinate 16,268, forward strand.
TACTTTTTTAATTGATTTAAGCAGAGGAGACAATGGAGCCTTTAAGAAACTTCGAGAGCTTAAGAAAAGAAAAGAACCTTTAACTACAACTGTAATTACTCAGTACGAACTTTGGCGAGGTCGTGGCGGTTTAACAGATAAGGAACGACACGTCATAGGAAATGTTGTTGATAACTCACTTATTATATCGCTTGAATTTGATAGTGCAAAACTTGCAGGAATAATCAACAATAAGTTGCGCAAGGCAGGCATAACAGTTGGTAGTAGAGATTGCCTCATAGCCGGAATAACAATTGCAGGCGGAGATACTTTACTAACAAGAAACATTAAAGACTTTTCCAGAATCGAAGGAATTCAATTAGAAACCTATTAGAGTACGAAAACTTTATATACAAATCTTTCCAAAAGTGGTTGTAATGAATCTTTTACTAAGCAAAAAAGCTATTTTTGGTCCTGGAGGCGGAGTAGGCGGTCCAAGGCAGCCAATAAGCGGAGTGCTTGGTCTCTTATTTCTTGCGTTAGGTATTATTCCTTTGCTTAACACTTTTGGAGTTATACCTTTTAACATTCCGCCTGTGCCACATGGAATAATACTTTGGGTGCTTGCTGTTGTGGGCGGTGCTGTTTTGCTGTGGGATGCTTTGATTGAAAACATGCCTACTGGCATAGAAGGCCAATTAAGAATGGCAAGTCTTATTGGAGGGCTTATCCTGCTTGTTATCGGAATAATACCAATACTTAACCACTTTGGAATACTTGGCTTTGGTTTGCCAAGCTTTATAGACATGATAAAAAACGTTTTATTCACTATTGCAGGAGTTCTGTTGCTGTACGGAGCTGCCAAGCAGTTCTGATTCTATAGAAAGCTTTAAATATCACAAACACGAAAAAAGCATCATTAAGTAGTTATAGCTTTAAACGGTGCCTTTTGATGAAGAAAAAACTCGTCACTATCATTCTGCTTAGTTTAATGTTTACGGTTTTATTTAGTAATGCGGTGTATGCAGATCCTATCATTGACTGGTTTAAAGAAGAACGGGAATGGCCTCCTTTTGGTGTTGCTGCAGAGAGTACAGACCCTATTCCTATATGGCTTATAGGGCTTATGTGGTTGACTCTTGGAACTGCGTTTTTTTTGGTTTTAACCAGAATTGAATTCATAAAAGGAAGCACCCATAAGAACGCTGTTCTGGTGCTTGCCCTTGGTATTTCTGGCGTAGCCATATCATCAACAGCTTTTGTGAACACTTTTGTAAGCATTTTTGGATTAACTTCTTTTGCAGCATCTATACTTGCAATTATTACCATAATTTCATTAGTATGGGGGTTAGGCCATAAGGCTGTTGGTGTTGGATCTGAACTGGCAGCTGAAGGTAAGGAAACAATTAAAGATATGAAAGATGTTGAAGGGAAAGAAGAAACAGAGAAACGAATGCTTAGTACTCTTGAGAAAATTGAGAGTGATGGCATAACGAAAGCTGAACATATAAGAGAATATCTTGCTGAAATAAACCGTTTATTACGAGATACTAGTCAACTTAAAGGTAAAAAGTTAAGACAGCGATTTATTGACAGGTTAAGCACTGTTCAAGCTACGGCTCGTGGTTTGAAGCTAGATGTCAAAGAAATTGAAAGGCTTAAGGAAAAAGTAAGGCAAACCTTGACTGAGAACAAACGCATATTGCGCAGAAATATGGAAACGAAATTTAATACCTTTTTGCATAGTTCGAAAGTGGTAATACCAGCAGGCTCTACTCTCGCCACGGAAAGATCTAAACTATCAAACTACCTTAACACTTTAGAAGCAAGTTTAAAAACCGGTTTAGACATAGACAATAAGATAAACCAAATTAGTGTTGAATTAGGAGGTACAGGAGGTGGTGGGGGGAAACTAAAAGAGTTTCTGGATGCATTTGAAAATGGGATTGCCGCTTTACGTTCTCGGAAGTATGCAGATGCGCAAACAGATTTTGGAGTAGCATTTGCTGCGATAGAAGAGATAAGAGCTCAGCTCGCTGAACTCGAGAGGTTAGAGGAACAATTCGATACTAGGATAAATACTGATTTAAACTTAGAGGAAAATATAGAAGAACACTTAAGAAGAGCGACTATAATCATAAGTGATCCAACAGGTCCACCTCCTGTTCCTCCTTGAGTATAAGCTTTCAACCATCTCAATTTCTATGTTGAGGCCTTTTGGCAATGGTACACGCATGACAAGTCTTAGTGCGCGTTCGTCTGTGGCTAATAATGAGAACATTTAAATAACAATTGAACTACTTTTAATAACATGACACAACTGGTTTTAAACGTTGTTATAAAGGAAGAGAAAAAAGGCGGTTATTCAGCTGTTTGCACTGGACTTGATGTTGCAAGCCAAGGCGAAACAGTAGAAGAAGCTATATCTAATGTTAAAGAAGCTGTAGAGCTGTATTTTGAAAGTGCAGAACAACTGGGGGAACTTGACACTGTTCTTGATGGACTTGGCTTGACTAAAGAAGACTTAAAAAAGAAATCAATAATAGCTAAGGCAATAACAGCTAATGTGCCGATAGAAGTTACAGTGTGATTGGCAAATGAAACTGCCTGTTATTTCTGGCAAGGAAATGCTTAAGCTACTACAACAACAAGGATTTGTGGTTGTTAGACAGCGCGGCAGCCATGTATCATTACACAAAAAATTAGAAGGTAAAACTTTGCTAGTTGTTGTACCACTTAAGAAAGAAATAAAGAAAGGAACTTTATTGAGTATTCTAAGACAAGCTAATTTAACCAGAAACGAATTTCTTGAGCTTTTATAATCAGCTTTCCACCATTTCAATTTCTATATTGAGACCTTTAGGAAGAGGAACTCTCATGACAAGACGTAAAGCGCGTTCATCAGTAGCTAGGTCAATAAGACGCTTGTGAACTCGCATCTCAAACCTGTCCCAGGATGCTTTGCCGTCTCCGCAAGGGCATTTTCTTGTTGTAATTTTTAATTTCTTAGAAGGAAGAGGAATTGGACCGCGTAAATCAACGCCTGTTTTCTCGGCAATCTCTTGGATGGAAGTGCTAACTTGGTTAATCTTTTCTATGTCCGTGCTAACCAGCTTTATTCTTGCTTTTTGCATTTTGTTCTTCCATCATGATGAATGTTTATTCACCATAAATAATCAATTGCTAATATAAACGGCGGTGATTGATAATTATGCTTTCTTAACTATGTCTATACACATGCCAGCAGCGACTGTGCTGCCTGAATCACGAATAGCAAATCTTGCTAGCTGAGGAATCTCTTTCTGCAACTCTATAACTAAAGGCTGTATTGGCTTAATCTTAACTACTGCAACATCGCCGTTCTTGATAAAGTCAGGCTTTTCTTGCAGTGTTTCGCCAGTTGCAGGGTTAATCTTCTTTACTAGCTCTGTAATTGTGCATGCAACCTGTGCTGTGTGAATGTGAAATACAGGTGTGTAACCAGCAGTTAAAACGCTTGGGTGGTTAAGCACAACAATTTGCGCTGTAAATTCAGAAGCAACAGTAGGTGGATTGTCTGACTTTCCTAAGACATCTCCTCTTGTTATTTCTTTCTCGCTTATTCCTCTAACTGAAAAGCCTACGTTATCGCCAGGCTCAGCATTTTGTAATTGCTCATGATGCATTTCAATAGTTTTAACTTCTCCAGAAACTCCTTTACCTTCTCTTGCTGGAACAACAGTAACCTGATCGTTAACTTTCATGATTCCTGTTTCAACTCTGCCAACTGGAACAGCGCCTATACCCTTAATAGCGTAAACATCCTGAATTGGAAGTCTTAAAGGCAAGTCAACAGGCTTTTCAGGCTCTTTAATGCTGTTAATAGCTTCAAGCAATGTTGGGCCTTTATCCCAAGCCATTTTGTCACACTTCTTAACAAGGTTATCGCCAGGATATGCAGCTGTAGGAATAAACTGTACTTCATCAACATTAAATCCAACTGCTTTTAATCTTTCAGAAATCAATTTCTTAACTTCGTTAAATCTTGCTTCATCATAATTTGCCATATCCATCTTGTTTACAGATACAACTATCTGATTAACTCCTAGTGTTTTTGCTAGAAATATGTGTTCAGAAGTTTGGCCTTTAGCGTCAAGACCTGCTTCTGCTTCTCCTTTGTTGCCAGAAACTACCAAAACAGCAGCATCTGCCTGAGAAGCGCCAGTAATCATGTTCTTGATAAAGTCTCTGTGGCCAGGAGCGTCAATTATTGTTATTTCATACTTATCTGTCTTGAATTTCTTGTGAGAAAGATCAATAGTAACACCGCGCTTTTGCTCTTCCTGTAAATTATCCATAACAAAAGCAAACTCAAAGCCTGACTTTCCGAGTTCCTTGGCTTTTTCCTGAAGCTTTCTTAATTCCTGCTCAGGAAGAGAACCTGAATCGTAAAGTATCCTGCCTACTGTAGTGCTTTTACCGTGGTCTACGTGACCGATAAATACAAGGTTTAAATGAGGCTTTTCGCGTGCCATAGTGAAAAAAAAGTATCCACGGGTAATATATAAATGTTGCTGTTTTTAAATATACTTAACTAATCCTTTCAGAGCAGCTTCGTGGTTTTTTGCTTTGGTGACTGCGGTTGCTATTAGAACGCCTTTGGTGCCAAGCTCTATTGCCTTTTTGACGTCTTCTCCGTTGGCAACGCCAGCTCCGCAAAGAACTGGTGTGCTGCTTACTTTTCTTATAGCAGCAATTGAAGAAATAACAACATCCGGCTCTACTTTTGAAACTGAAACTAATTTTCCTATCAGTTCAGGAGGCTCAACTGCAATGAAATTAGGTTTAAATTTTGCAACAACAGCTGCTTCTTTCTTATTGGCAGCGCAAACAACTGTTGTTAGCTTTAACTTTTTGCAACTATTAATAGTATCTTTGAGTATTTTGTAATCAAGCTTGTGTTCTGCATGATTCAATAGTGTTCCAGAAGCGCCTGACTTCTTAACTGACTCAGGCAAAATAAATCCTGTGTTTTTTCCATAACTTATTTTGTCAACATGCTGCGCAAAAACAGGAATCTTAACAGCATTTGCAACTTTTGAGATGTCAGCTGTCTGAACTGCTGCAACAATTTCTACTTTGCTTTCTTTTGCAACTTTTTCGCAGGCTTTTGCTAGTTTAACAGCATTCTTTCCAGTAGCTTGCTGGTAAGTCTTGAAATTCACTATTATAACTGGTGTTCTCATACAGCAAAAATTGATTAATCTGTTTATAAAAGTTTTGAAAAATAATTCATGACTTCGTCCCCAATTTAAGATTACACTTTCGTCCATAAAAACCACAAACTTTAAATAGATTAGCGATAATAAAATGATAAAACTTTTAAGGGGTTGAAAGGAAAATGGCTGAATTTTTATCAAACGTTAAATCTAGATTAAATGAATTTCTTGGTGGAGGCGAAGAGCCTCAGGAAATGCAGCAAGGCGAACAGGAATATGTTGAGCTTGATACGTCATCAAACACAGAAACAAAAGACAAAGTACTGGTAAGACCTTACGTAGTTGAAAACTTTGAAGATATTAAAGGTGTACTAGATTCTTTAAGAGAAGGCTCAACCATTGCTTTAGTTAACATCAAAGCTTTGAAAGAACGCGATATAATTGAGCTAAAGCGCGCTATCAATAAACTGAAGAAAACTACAGATGCAATTTCTGGTGATATAGCAGGCTTTGGAGAAGACTACATCGTTGCAACACCAAACTTTGCCAGAATACACCGCTTCAAAGCAGAAACACCTGCGCCAGAAGCATCTTCTGCAACACCAACTACAACTCCTACATCTGAACCAACCACTCCGCAGAACCAGGAGATAATTTAAGCTTTCTTGGTATAGTATATATATCGGTAAGATTTATATAGATTTCTCGATTGTCTTTATTTCTATGTCCAATACATTAGTGGATTTTCTTGAAGAAGATACAGCTGATGATGTTTACTATCCTATCTTGAATAAACGCAGTTCTATTAAAAAAATACCTGCTAGACATAATGTAGAGCAATTAGCATTGCTTGGAGCAAGACTAGACGATATGGTTGATGTTGATGATACTACAAGCAGAGGCGATGCGCATAATTATCTAGAACGTATGCATTTTGAGGGAGATTATGATGGTGATGATGAATTTAAATTCCATCATCGTAGTGGTTGTGAACAAAATCATATGACTTTACTTGAATTCTGGACGCAAAAACGCAGAAGGATTAAATCTAATGAAAGAAGAAGTAAAAGAAAACGAGAGACAAAATTGCGTGAAGAACGTCAGCAGTTGCATGATGCTGGTCAAAGTTTGCGCGACAACATACTTTTAGTAGGTGATAGATTTTTCTTGCAGGAAGAAACTGAATTACCCGTTCAACTCGCTTGGCGCTTTTATAGAGGAAATCCTACTATGAATGTTAACTTAGAACGTGTTGTTAACTTGTATGATACGTATCTAACTGCAAAAGAAGCTGGAAAAACTATTTCTTTTAGAGCTCTTGCTGAGTATTCTGAAGTTGGCAGTGCGATGACTGTTAGACACATACTGGCTTATCATGGTTTCGAATCACTTGTACGCAGTGTTGATAGAACTTATTCTGACTATGTTAAAGTAACTCCTGATATGTTATCTCTTGCAAAAAAACTGAGAAGATCTCCTTTAAAACCTATGGAACTTTTTTGTTTAACAGACTGGCCAGGAAGCTACAGCAATTTTAGCAAACTTTTAACAAATATGGGAAGCAGACCTTGGGCACAAAAAAGAGGAAGTTTTCGAAGTAGAAGAGTTGTTGATAACTACAGGATAGCAAACGAAATCTATGAAGGCTTAGACGAAGGGTTATCTCCTGCAGATATTGGAACTATTCTGGATTTAACACCTTTTACCGTGAAGATATACCTTGATAATGAGAAAAAAGCGAGAAAACACCTCGCTAGAGTAGCTGAAGTTAATCGAACTATATTTAACTAAAGCCCCAACTCATCATCAAGTTCTTTAGCTATTGATTTTAAGTTTTCCATTGTCCTGCGGATGTCTCTTTTTAGCTCATCCACCAAAATTTCCAAGTTAGCCACTCGCAGAGCATATCTGTTGCCTTCTGAAACAATAATTCCAGACTCAATAAGCTTATTTAAGTGATGCACAACTGTGCCTCTGCTTAAATTAAGGCGGTAAGCAAGCTCATCGCTTGTTAAAGCATGGTCGCGCCTGCTGCTTTTAATAAGCTCAACAAACAGCCTGTACAAAGAACTGTCTTTATCACGCTCACTAAACAAGCCAAGAGACTGGCCAAGCCACTTAAGCTCATCATTAACATTCCTGCGTTTAGGACGGGCTGTTCTGATAATGGTTATACGCTGTCTTCTAATTATCATAAAAACATTGTTAATGTTGTCCTATTTAAATCTTTCTCGAGAAAAAGGTTAAATATTGCCTAAAAAAGCGAAATATTTATATATTAGCTCTTGTTTCTGTTGGTTTAAAGTCAACGAAACAGGTATGAAATGAAAAAAGAACCTAAAAAACAGAAAGAAGCTGACTATAAAGATGCTTTGCAACGCTTGCAAGCAGAGTTTGAGAATTACAAGAAGCGCGTTGAGAAAGAAAACACTACCTTTAGGAAATTGGCAACTGCAGATGTTGTTCATCAAATGCTGCCAACATTAGACAGTTTTGAGCAGGCATTAAAAAATACAGATGACAAAGAAAAATTTGTGAAAGGCGTTGAATTGATTTATGCGCAATTTCATTCAATGCTTGAAGAAATGGGATTAAGGCAAATAAAAGCTGCTGGAGAAAGATTTGACCCATACAAGCACGAAGTTTTGCTGCAGGAAGAATCAGATAAAGACGAAATTATTCTGGAAGAACTGCAGAAAGGCTACATGCTGAATGATATGGTGATAAGGCACAGCAAAGTAAAAGTTGGAAAAAAGAAAAGCAAAGACGAAAATAAAGGTGGAAAAGATGAAAATGGAAATAAATGATAACAACAGCGATAAAAGAACTAAAAATCACAATGTTAGTAAACAACAGTATTTCCTGACAGCAGAAGCATTGCTAAAATACCTGCTTGGAAAAAACGAGCGCATAACTACCTTAATTCTGTGCAAGAACATGGATTGTGATTTAATAACTACTGATTACGAGCTTTACCAGGCATTTGGAAGCATAAAGAAATACGACAATGTTACAAAAGCAAAGCTTGTCAAGCTTTTTGAAAACGTTGACATATTATCGCATAGAAAAGAAAGAGGAAAAGAAAAGAAAATACTGACTCACGAAAGAGTTGAACAGCTAAGAAACAAATCCTTGGGGGATGATAAAAATGAGTAAAATCGTAGGCGTAGATTTAGGTACAAGCAACTCGGCAGCTTCTTTTTTAGAAGCAGGAAAGCCAAAAATAATTCCAAGCGCAGAAGGCGCTACGCAGTACGGCAAAGCATTTCCTTCTGTAGTTGCGTTTACAAAAGACGAGCAGCTCTTAGTCGGAGAACCGGCAAGAAGGCAGGCTGTAAGCAATCCTGAAAGAACGATAACTGCTGCAAAAAGAAAAATTGGTTCAGACCACAAGTACAAAATTAACGGCAAAGAGTACACTCCTCAGCAAATATCAGCGTATGTTCTGCAGAAAATTAAGAAAGATGCAGAAGAGTTTTTAGGGGATAAAGTTGAGAAAGCAGTAATAACTGTTCCTGCTTATTTCAATGATGATCAAAGACAGGCAACTAAAGATGCGGGAGCTATTGCAGACCTTGAAGTTATCAGGCTGGTTAACGAGCCGACTGCAGCAGCATTTGCATACGGACTTGACAAAACAGGTAAAGAATTAACAGTTCTGGTGTTTGATTTTGGAGGCGGAACATTAGACGTAACAATAATGCAAATGTCTGGTGAAGGAGTTTTCGAAGTTAAATCAACCCACGGTGATACACAGCTTGGCGGAACAGATATGGACGAAGCGTTGACTGACTTTCTTGTAGAAGAATTCAAAAAAGCAGAAGGCATTGATATAACAAATGACTCTGCTGCAATGCAAAGACTGCTTGAAGCTGCTGAAAAAGCAAAGATAGAACTGTCAACAACACTGGAGACAGACATAAACCTGCCTTTCCTTTCAGCTACAAATGAAGGACCAAAGCACTTCCAGCACAAGCTAACCAGAGCAAAGCTTGAATCATTAGTAAATCCAATCATAGAGCGTTGCAGAAAATCAATGGAGCAAGCCATAGAAGACGCTAAGTTAACAAACGAAGATCTTGATAAAATTATACTGGTTGGAGGCCCAACAAGAATGCCTGCTGTCCAAAAATTTGTAGAAGAAGTAGCAGGTAAGAAAGTAGAACGCGGCATAGATCCAATGGAATGTGTTGCAATGGGCGCTGCAATACAAGCAGGAATACTTGCTGGAGACGTAAAAGATGTTTTGTTGCTGGATGTAACACCACTTTCTCTAGGTATAGAGACACTTGGCGGCATAAACACTCAGTTGATAGAGAAAAACACAACAATTCCAACAAAGAAAAGCCAAACATTCAGCACAGCAGCAGATAATCAGCCTGCAGTAAGCATAGTTGTGCTGCAAGGCGAACGCTCAATGTCTGCTGATAACAAGAAGCTTGGAACCTTTGATTTAGTTGGCATACCGCCAGCTCCTAGAGGAATTCCACAAATAGAAGTTACATTTGACATAGACGCAGACGGCATAGTACACGTAACTGCAAAGGATTTGGGAACAGGAAAAGAGCAGTCTATCAAGATAACTGCATCTCAAAAGCTTGACAAAGATGAAATAGAAAAAATGAAAAAGCAAGCAGAAGAGCATTCAGAAGAAGATAAAAAAAGAAAGGAAGATATTGAAACAATTAATCAAGCAGACACTTTGATTTACACCACTGAAAAAACTTTTAAAGAGCTTAAAGGAAAAGTGGATGAGTCAAAGATTGCTGAAGTAAAGAAAGAAGTTAATGAGCTTAAAGAACTCATGAAACCTGAAAAGAAAGATATTGCAAAAATAAAAGAAAAACTAGAGCAAGTAAACAAAGTATTCCAGGCAGTATCCACTGAAATGTATCAAAAAGCAGCCCAGGCCCAGCAAGCAAAGACACAGCCGCAAAAAGACTCAAAAAAAGAGAAGAAAGATAAAGTAGTGGATGCAGATTACAAAGTCAAAGACGACAAGAAGAAATAGGATGAAATAATGATTAAATGCGTAATCTTTGATTTGGGAGGTGTTATACTAAATAATTATCCCATGCGCGCCTGCAAAAGACTGGCAAAGCATTGTCCTTTAACTCCTGATGAGGTTGCATGGTTTGCCCCAAAGAGAATGCATAAACTTATGGACACTGGCAAGATAAGCAAAAAAAAGCTATATCAGCAAGCTGTTAAAAATCTTGGATTGAAAAACATTACGCAGAAACGGTTTGAAGAAATATACGCAAACATTTTCACAAGCAACAAGCCTGTCCAAGACCTTGTTAAGAAGCTCAGTAAAAACTACAAATTACTGCTTTTGTCAAACACAGATGATATTCATTTTACCCATGTGAAAAAGAAATTCCCTATTTTGAAACTATTTAAACACTTAATAGTTTCATATGAGGTTGGTTATGTTAAACCTAGTAAACAAATATACGAAGAAGCACTGAAAAAATCAGGCTTTGCTGCCAAAGAATGCGTATTTATTGATGATCACAAAGAAAATGTACCAGGCGCAAAGAAATTAGGAATAAAAGGATTGCATTACACTACCGCTGCAAAGCTTAAAAAAGACTTGAAAAGTTACGGAGCGAAATTTTAAATGGCAAAAGACTATTATGATGTTTTGGGAGTTTCCAAGAACGCTTCAAAAGCAGAAGTAAAAAAAGCTTATTTAAGACTGGCAAAAAAATACCATCCAGACCTTAACAAAGAAGCTGACGCTTCTGAAAAATTCAAAGAAATTAATGAGGCAGCTTCTGTTCTTGGCGACGATAAAAAACGAGAGCAGTACGACCGTTTTGGAACAACTTCTTCAGGCTTTGGAGCAGGAGCTGGAGGATTTGATTTTGGAGATATGCAGGGCTTTGGCTTTGACTTTGGAGAAATATTTGACCGTTTTTTCAACCAAAGAGCAGGTTTCGGAAGGCAGCGCAGAGCAAGAGGAGCTGACCTGCATTATGACTTAGAAATTGATTTGGAAGAAGTTGCATCTGGAATCACTAAAAACATTCACTTGCCTAGACTTGAGCCATGCACTAAATGTGATGGAACAGGCGCAGAACATAAAAATGATATTAAGACATGCGAAGACTGCAACGGCCATGGAGCTGTTCAGCAAACCCAAAATATTGCTTTTGGAACATTTACAGCAACAACTGTCTGCAGAAAATGCAAAGGAACAGGCCAATTTATTAAAAATGCATGCAAACTATGTGATGGCGAAGGAAGAGTAGAAAAAAGCAGGACCATAGAAGTAAAAGTTCCTGCTGGAATCGACACAGGAAACGCATTGAGAATCGGCGGAGAAGGCGAAGCAGGAGAGCACGGCGCTGCTCAGGGAGATTTGTACATAACAATTCACGTAAGGCACCATAAGCTATTTGAAAGAGAAAACAATGACCTGAAAATAGAAATTCCCATAAGCTTTACAACAGCAGTTCTTGGAGGAGACCTTGAAGTGCCGACTCTGGAAGGAAAAGCCACGCTTAAAATTCCTGCAGGAACCCAGGCAAACACTGTTTTCAGAATGAAAAACAAAGGAATTCCTGATTTAAACACAGGAGCTAAAGGCAGCGAGAATGTTGAAGTTATTGTTAACGTGCCTAAGAAACTCACAAAAAAGCAAAAAACGCTTTTGAAAGACTTCGCAAAAGAAGAGAAAAAAAGCTTTTTGAAGAAGATTTTCTAGAGAATAGAAAGAGTTAAGTAATTGTTACTGAATTAATTGCTCATATAATCTATGAGTTTTCCAAGTCTTAATATTATTTTGTCTTTCAAAATGTTTATCATCACTCCATATGCCATCGTTATCTATCGCTAAAGCCAAAGCAATAAATGGCGTGTCGTCTGGATCAATATTATCCATAATCTTTTTTGCTTCATTCATTTTTTTATCTATTATAGAATCATCAACAACAGAAACCTTTCTGAATAGCATTGAAAGCGTAGTATCAAACTCCTCTTCTGTGAGCTTTGATACCTCTAACAACCTTTGCCTATGCTCCTCAATTTCTGATTCAGTAACTCTAACACTTAGAAATTCAAATTTTTCAGACAATAAAATTTCCCTAGAAACAGAATCCTTTACCAAAGCAGCAATTATCCTGTTAGTGTTTACAATAAGCCTCATTTACTAAACCTTTTCCTCATACTTGCTTTGATTTTGTGACCTATTATTTCAGCATCTTTTTCTGTCAATCTGCTTTTTTCAAGTAATTTTTCCATCAATTCAACTTCAATTAGTTTTTTTTCAAAAGCCTGTCTGGCCACATCGCTCCATTTAAATTCTGTGTGTTTCTTCATTTTTTCATGAAGTTTCTCAGGTACTGACAAAGTCATATTAACCATTTTTATCACCTATGTGAGTTATGTGTTAACACATATATAAAACTTTCTGTTTTCCAGCAGTTTCTATATAATTATGCGAAGAATCGAAAGGATGATAAGATCGCGAGCACAAACGAAACCTTTAAATACGAGCAAGGTATACACTAAGAATAAGGTTTCTGAGGAGTTTTGACTAAAAAATGGCAGATTCGGAAATAAAAGTTAAGAAAGGCACAACAACTGTTGGACTAATCTGTAAAGACGGGATAGTTCTGGCTGCAGAGAAAAGAGCCACTATTGGCGGGTTTATAGCAGACAAAAAAGCAGAGAAAATAGTCCTAATAACAGATAAAATGGCATTGACAACTGCCGGAACTGTTAGCGATGCACAACTAATTGTTAAACTAGTGAGAGCAGAGCTAAAGCTAAAGCAAGTTCGAACAAACCGCGAGTCAACACTCAAAGAAGCAGCAAACCTTCTCGGAGGAATGATTTACGGCAACATAAGAAAATTTTCCGCAATACCAGGCATAACACAATTTCTTTTAGCAGGCGTAGACGATCAAGGAACACATTTGTATGACTTGTTTGTAGACGGTTCAGTTATAGACATTACTGACTATGTTTCTTCAGGTTCAGGAAGCATAATTGTTTACGGCATCCTTGAAGCTTTATACAAAAAAGACATGACTATTAAAGAAGGAACCGAATTAGCATTGAAATCAATAAATGCAGCAATACAAAGAGACTCTGCAAGTGGAAACGGAATTGTTGTTTATACAATTACGAACGCTGGCATTAAGAAAATCTTAGACAAGAACATGGAAGCAATGCTTAAAATGTAATGCCTTGTCTCTTAATGATAATGAACATAAAATTTCTAAAGAAATCAAAAAGGCAGTTCTCATGGCTGACATAATAAAAGAAATACTGAAAAACCTTCCGGAAGAAAAAATAAGCGTAGCAGCTTTTGAAGGCGCAAATATAGTGCTCTACACAAAAGACGCAAACTTTTTTCTGAACAACGAAGGCATGATAAAAAAAGCAGTTGATGAAGTGAGGAAACGCATAGAACTTCGCTCTGACCCAAGCATAACAGCAGACCAAGACAAAGCAGAAGACATAATTAAAAAACTGGTTCCAAAAGAAGCAAAAGTTGCCAACATACTCTTTGACCAGCAAAGAAGCCAGGTTGTTATCGAAGCAGAAAAACCTGGGCTGGCTATTGGAAAACAAGGAAGCATACTCCACGACATAAGAAAAGAGACCTTATGGGTTCCAATAATAAGAAGAACACCTGCACTACGCTCAAAAATCATAGAAAACATAAGAGCAGTTCTTTATCAATATTCTGACTACAGAAGAAAATTCCTTGACAAAATCGGCCACAGAATATACGATGGCTGGATAAGAGGAAAAAAGAACGAATGGATTAGAGCAACCTATCTTGGAGGAGGACGGCAAGTAGGAAGAAGCTGCATATTGCTGCAAACACCAGAATCAAGAGTTATGCTGGACTGCGGAGTTGATGTAGCAAGCTCAACAGAGCCATACCCATTCTTAGAATCACCAGACTTTAACATAAACGAACTGGATGCTGTAATAATAAGCCACGCTCACCTTGACCACATAGGATTTCTGCCTTACTTGTTTAAGTTTGGATACCGCGGCCCTGTATACATGACAGAACCATCACGCGATATAGGAGCACTTTTGCTTTTAGACTTTGTAAAAATAATGAAATCAGAAAACAAAGAACCTCTTTTTGACGTGGATGACATAAAAGAAATGGTAAAACACACAGTAACACTTAATTATGAAGAAGTTACTGATGTTACCCCTGATGTTCGTATTACTCTATACAACGCAGGGCATGTTCTCGGAAGCTCAATGATACACTTGCACGTTGGAAACGGACTTCATAATCTCTTATACACTGGAGACATGAAATATGGAAAAACACAAATGCTCGAGCCAGCAGCAACAAAATTCCCAAGACTGGAAACACTAATGCTGGAATCAACCTACGGCGGAAAAGAAAACATAGGCACTTCAAGAGAAGAAACCGATGAAAACATGGCAGAATTTATAATAGAAGTAGCTAAGAAAAAAGGAAAAGTTCTTCTCCCTGTCCTTGGTTCAGGACGCGCTCAAGAAATAATGGTCACTATTCACAACCTTGTAAAAGCCGGGCGTTTGGAACCTTTGCCAGTATACATAGACGGAATGGTATGGGACATAACAGCAATTCATACAGCATACCCTGAATTTCTGAATTCAACCTTAAGAAGGCAAATATTCCACAAAGATGAAAACCCATTCCTCTGGGAAATGTTTAAAGAAGTTGGAAGCCAGAAAGAACGAAAACAAGTCATAGAATCAACAGGACCTTGCGTAATCATAGCAACATCCGGAATGCTTGTAGGAGGTCCATCTGTTGAATACCTGCGCGCATTAGGAGAAGACCCTAAAAACGCAATGGCTTTGACTTGCTACCAAGGAGAAGGCTCACTTGGAAGAAGAATTCAAAGAGGAGAGCGTGAAATCGCCTTTAGTAACGGCTCTAAGCAGGAAGTACTCCAGCTAAAATGCAGAACAGAAACAATTGAAGGCTTTAGCGCCCATTCAAACAGAAAGCAACTGCTTGACTTTATCTACCAATGCAGCCCAAGACCTAAAAAAGTCATAGTCAACCACGGCGAATCTTCAAAATGCCTTGACTTGGCAAGCGGAATACACAAACTAAACAGAATAGAGACTTCTGCTCCAAGAAACCTTGACTCAGTAAGAATAAAATAAGCTTAACTATTTTCTGAATCTCTCCACTGATAAACTTTATCATGGTGGTCATAATAGTAAACATCCACAACCTTATCTTTGTGATTTATTTTAAAAATTAACACAAAATGTTTATCAATATGAACTCTGTTAAATGTTTGAAAAGGTTTTCTTAAGAATTTGTATTCGTGCTGAGGATGCTCTCTTATGCTAAGAAGTTTCTTATTAATTATTCTTAACTGATTCGGATTTTTATTTGCGAGCTTCTTAAATATCTTATCTACTTCAGGTTTTATGCCTAAATCATACATTCTATTTCAATCCATATCTTTTTTCAAAATCTTTTACCCGAATACTTCTTTGTTTCTGTATTCGCTTGATTTTTTCAATAAACTCAGGTCTCAATTCTGGTTCCTCTTCTTCTATGTACTTGCTGACAACAAACTCTATAGCTTCGCCTTTATCGTTTAAATCATACTTTGCTTTCACAACATTCAATGCTCTATTTGTATTTTCATCGAGTTTAATCAACGCTTTAACCATTTATATCACTTTATTTTAACTAAGTGCAACTTATTTATAATGCTTTTGTTTATTCATTACTGACTCTTTTCTATAAAATAAAGTAATCGCAACTTTTATAAGAAAGCACACTAACTCTAAAAATTATGCAGGAAATAATCATAGTAATTGCACTTGCCGTGCTAGCAGCCGGAAGCTATACAGACATTAAAAAAAGAGAAGTTCCTGACTGGCTCAACTATGGCTTAATGGTGTTCGGATTAGGAACTAACCTTCTGTTATCAATTGTATTCTGGACATGGACTTACATTGCTTACAGCATAACAGGAATGCTTGCCTTTTTTGCTATAGCTTATGTTATGTTCTACACAGGACAATGGGGTGGAGGAGACAGCAAAATGCTTATCGGATTAGGAGCTGTTTTCGGACTTCCATTATCACTGACAAGCCCATACCTTAATTCAAACAGCTTCCTGATATCCTTTTGGTTTAACCTTCTTTTAGCCGGAGTGATTTACGCATTTTTGTGGAGCATTATCATAGCTGTAAGAAACAGGAAAAAATTTGTGAAAGAAGCAAAGATAAGGCTTAATAAAAATGTAAAAACAAGAAGAACCTTGTTGTTAATAGCAACTATGATTTTTTTAGCTTCCCTTGTTGTTGATGATTACCTAACCAAGCTTCTCCTAGCAACTTTTGCATCGCTTTCAATCCTTATGATTTACATGTCAGTGTTCTCAAAATCTGTTGAAAAAGTCGGCATGCTCAAGCTGGTGAAGCCTGAAGTTTTGACAGAAGGAGACTGGATAGCGAAAAACATTTCTTCAGGAAAAAAAATAATTGCAGGGCCAAAAGATTTGGGAATTTCCAAAAAACAGATAAAACAACTCAACAAACTTTATTCACAGAAAAAAATAAAAAAAGTTTTGATAAAAGTAGGAATTCCGTTTGTTCCAAGCTTTCTTGTTGCGTTTATCGTGACTATATTTTATGGAAACATTCTTTTGAAATGGGTGAATATTTTTTAAGGAAGCCTATTTAACTGCTTTAGCATATAATCGTCTTCGTTGGTAGGAATAGTTTCATGCGCGTCATCAACAGTTAATGCTTTTTTCTCTTCCTTTTCAAAACCGCCTATGGTATCTGTTTGCTCCTTAAGCTGAAGTTCAACAGTAGACATCTCTTCGTCATCAAACTTTTTTGGCGTCCAATTAAAACCAAGACCGTCGTTCTCTGAGCGGGGAACAATATTTATCGCAAAATGAGCAATGCGCTGGCCTGCAGAAATTCCATTTTCGATAATTATGTTAATGCCGTGAACCCTTAGAGTTTCAAAAACACTTGTTGAAACAGTATTTGTAACATTAAACAAATGCCCTGCAATGAAATCAGGAATCTGCTCAAGAATAGTGAAATGCTCTTTAGGAATAACAAGAACATGGCCAAGGCTTGCTGGAACAGGACTTAAAGCCACAACTAACTTGTCATCCTCAAAAAGCTTCTCCCCTTTTTCAACTATTTCGCAATAATCACAGTTCATAGTTAATCTCCCAATACTTTGGTAATGTCATCCAAATCAAACTTTTCTTTTTTAGCTTCCTTTTTACTGCTGCCTTTTTTCTTGTTGCTTGCTTTCTTTTTTTTACTGCTGTCTTTTGTTTTGGTTTTCTTAACTTTAGCAGGCTCAGCTTTTTCTTCCTTAACAACTTCAGCATCGACTTTCTGCTTCTTAGCCAAAACTTTCTTAAGAATAGCGCCAACAGCTTCCATGTCTTTCTTTGGGAAGCTTTTTGAAGGAATTTCCATGGAAAGCCCGTCATCATCGTTTCTTGGAATTATGTGAATCATAAAATGAGGTGCTTTTTGTCCTGCAGCAACACCATTAGCAATAAAGATAGTAGTCCCTTTGCAATTCAATGCTTTCAGAGCAGCCTGTGAAAG
This sequence comes from Candidatus Woesearchaeota archaeon, assembly GCA_002688315.1. Classification (GTDB taxonomy): domain Archaea; phylum Nanobdellota; class Nanobdellia; order Woesearchaeales; family UBA10216; genus UBA492. The sequence continues at coordinate 34,036 of NZCN01000006.1, forward strand.
GCTCTTGCAAACCATAAACAAATGCTCAGCTAATTCTTCTGGAAGCTGAGGCATAACAGAAAAATGCTCCTTAGGCATTAAAAGTATATGGCCTTTAGCAGCAGGATTAATGTCAAGAACAGCAATTGACTCTTCATCAGAGTAAACTGTTTTTGAAGGAACCTTGCCAGAAGCAATCTGGCAAAACACGCAGTTCTGTTTCTGAAACTCTGCAATTTCTTCTGGACTCATCTGCGAAAGCTCTTCTTCTGTGACCATTTTCAATCAAAATATGCACATGTTATTATTCTTCAATTATTACTTTTGCCTTTGAGATAAGCTCTTTTGCCAATTCAAAAAGTTCTTCATAAAGGTCATCCTTAATTGAGAGACTTGTCCCATACTGATACTGTTCTCTTATATCAACACTTGTTTTTTCATTCGTTTTTTCAATATTCAAAGAGGCTACTTTGTTTAATAATTCTTTTTCAATATCTACCTTTCCTTCGCTAATTAAACTATGGACCAATGCCAGAGTACATTCCTGATTTCTGCTTTCGTATCCAAATTTCACAGTAATAGCTAACAGAGAATGATACATTGAATAAAAAACTGTGCTTGCACTTATATCTGAAAATTTTCCCTTTTTCAAATAATCAGTGGCTTTAAGGTAATGTTCAGCTTTACTTATATGTTCTTTTGCTTTATTCAAATCCGGTTCTGTTTTAACTAACCCCCTATGCTTTCCAAACTCTTTTAACTCTCTTTCCGCTTTTTTCAAGCACCAATCAACTTTATTCTTTGCATGACTCATTTTCTAATTAAGCTTATTGCTACATCCTCGCCAAAAACAATAACCCCTTTTATAGCATTTAATATAACTTTATCCTCTTTTTTAATATTTTTTTTGAAATCATCCTTTGTTTGATAAATGGGATGTAATTTCTTAACGTTTACAAGATTGATATCCTCTAGTTCTTTCTTCAATTTAGCAAATGCCTTTTTATCTGTTATTAAAAGAGCATCTATGTCTCTAGCTTCTTTATGCTTTTTCAGGACAGAACCAAACAAAATAGCAAGATTAGCGCTCTTAATATTTTTAAGTTCACTAATCCATCTTTTTACATAAAAGTGAGCCTGCTCAGACTCTCGCTTCAATAAGAATTTAATATATTGTTTTGCGTATTCATTATTGAAATTTAATTTATAGAATCTTGCTTTCCCAAGTTTTCTAGATACGAGAATGTTTTCCTCTTCAAGCCTCTTAGCTATTTTTAAAGCTCCCATAGAGCTAATTCCTATGCTCTTTGCTATGCTGTTTGCATTATACTCCACTTCAGGACTTTTAAAAATCGTTAGTACAAAAAGCATCTCCTTGTTTGTTATATCTTTCATATAAACTCACAGTTTATATATATAAACTTGTAGTTTAAATATTTTTTGTTTTCAGTTTTAAAATAGAAAGTTCTTCTTCTGTTACCATAATTGATCCTTTTAGCATGCTGCATATATAAATTTTGGCAGTAATACACAGTTATTTTCAATATTGAAAATTAATGCTGTTAAATACGTTAAAATCTATCTTCACTGAACAGTTATAGCTAAAGTTTATATAGTAAAACCATATAAATATGGATTAGTATGGGGAAAATCAAGATTTCTATGACTATAGAGGAGACTGTCTTTACTACTTTTAAATCCTACTGTCAACAAAATGGCATGAAAATAAGTACAAAAGTCGAACAACTTATGAGAGAAAACATTAGGGATATGCCTTTACAAAGTTTCATGAAATAATATTTATTTGTTTTATTAAAGAAAATAAAGTTGAGCACTCGGAGAAAGTGCTTGAAATTAAGACGTGAGTAACCCTCAAAAAGGGGCGTGTTGCATATGAAGTTAGGGGAAAAGAGTAGTGATAGCATTACCTATAGTCCTAGCCATCTCAATCCTGTTCATTTGTTTTCTATATCTGATAAAAATCTTAGTAGCATTAGAAACAGCATCGAAATAACATCACTTTCTTCCAGGAATTCGGAATTAGTATGCAATACGCCCCTGTCTATTTCTCCAGACAGGGGTTTATGCTCATTAGAAAACTATTATCCAAGCAGATTTATCATTTCTTCTGTTGAGAAAACAGGCACAGTTGATTGCTTCTTAAAGAGTTTGTCGTTAGACCATATTGCGCATTTAAGTTTCAATGCTAGTGCAAATAAATCGATATCTTTGAGAAATTCATCTTTATCTCTCTCTGAAAAGTCTTTTGAAAGGACTTTTGCTTCTCTGAACTGTGATTGGTATTCTTCCAAAGGTATGAATTCAACTCTCTGTACCAATTCTTCCAACTTTTTGTCAAATTCTTTCTGCGATAGCCTTGTTTTGGTTAACAAGTCCTGGTTGTACTTTTTGATTTCCCCTAACACCATTTCAGGAGCAAAAAGAGCTGATAAGTGCTTAACTGTATTTAAGAATACAGAATCTTTCCAGAAAAACGTAAATAAGACGTTCGAGTCAACAACCAACTTCATTTACAACAGCCCTTTCCTCTTTAATTTCTTGAGACGATCTCTTCGCGATTCTCTCTGCGCCTTAACCGCCCACTGTGTAAACGCTTCCTCGCCTTTGAGTTTCTTCAACATTTCCTCTTTCCAAGAAAGCTGCTTGACTTTTTCCTCTATAGATGTCCGTATGAAGCCCGACCAATTCACTTCAGGGAACTTATTCATTAATGCCCTGATTTCAGGCGGAACTGATAATGTTACGCTTACCATTCTTAACACCTCCAAACATGTTAAAAAACGTAATTACGTTGAAATATTTAAATGTTTCGCTTTAAAATATTCATCAGGACAGCGGTTCGTTGGTGAAGCTCCACCGCGGCCTCTCTTCGGAGAGGTAGGCAGCTTTGCCCGTACCGTCCAAAATGTAACAGACAATAACACTTCAACAGCAGGAGGTGATGCTCTTTGAAGCGAGTACTGATTGACACTAACGTTTATGGAGAGTTAATCTTGGATGAAGTAGCTACAAACATGCTGGTTGATTTGATACCATCAGAACTGATAATTTACGGCAGTGAAATTAATAGAACGGAATTAAGGGATGTAGCTAAACAAGCAAAGTTAGATCATAGAAGCAAGAGGATATCGCTACTAAACCTTTATGACTTCTTAACTCAAAAAGAAAAGCGCACATACAGAACAACACCGTTCATAGAACTTCTATCATTGAAATATTTTGAAGAATATACTAGACTGAAAGGTAAAAAAGGATATGAACTTTTGAGGAAGGATTTCATCATAGTAGCTACAGCCACTATCCACAACATGGACCTAGTAGTTTCCAAGGATACTAAAACTATGTTGAGCAAAGAAGCGAAAAAAGCATACGAGAACTTAAACCAGAGAAACCAGCTTAGAATACCTGAATTGCTTGACTATGCTGATTTTAAGAAAGAACTTGAGAGGTTGTACAATGAAGAACGAACTACTTAGAGTGTACCTTAATAAAACGCTTGATATCCTTAACAAACTCAGGATCCTTAACAGCTTCAGCTATCTGTTGCTTCAAAACCTTCCACTCCTTGCTTTCAGACAATGGCTTAACACTTACAGACTTTTGCATTTTGCTTCACTAACCCTTATTACATCAAATCACGTTTATAAAACTTTCCATAAAGAGGTGTTCAGGCAATTAGGAATCTATTAAACAACAAAACGAGCAAGCTGTACCTGAAGTTTTTGATAGCAGTAGCAGTCCTGATAGCGATAGCTTACTCTGCCCTTGTTCTCGCAGAACTGCCTATAGCCACCCCGCGCATAATAACAGACCAAAACGCTTCTTTAAGTGATAACGTAACCAAAGCATTCAACACTGAACAGTTGTTCGGCTATGCTAACTTCAGCCAGAGCAACGCTACTTTTGAAGAAAACTCAACATTCAAATGGTACAAACGAACATTGTATCAGCCGCAGAACAGAAGCTTGATTAGCTATTGGAAGATGGATGGGAACGCGAATGATTCGAGTAAATTTAAGAATGATGGAACAGTAAGCGGAGCTACTCCTAACCAAAGCGAAGATTGTATTGCTGACGAATGCCTGTTCTTTGATGGAGGCGATTACATTAGCATAGCAACAACAGAATATGATGTGGCTGGAACAACCTTTGAATTTTGGGCAAAAAGACTTACTGTAACTGCAGGTGGAATCAGCATTCGCGATGTAATATTTGGTAGATCAGGAACATGCTGTCAAAATTTTATCGCCTTTAGAGAGGCAGATGACGGTCTACAATTGGAAACAGATACAAACGCTGATTCATGTACTGTTACAACTGGTTTTCCAACTGCTGATAACAATTGGCACCACTATGCGATTAGTATAGCCGCTCAAACTTGTACCTTTTATTATGATGGAACTGAAGTAACTGCCCTTGATACAATAGTTACTGACAACATTACACTAAACCAAATCGGCGTGGGCTATCCCGGTTTTAAACATTTTAACGGCAGTTTAGACGAAGTAGCCATCTACAATTACGCCAAAGACGCTGGAGAGATTTGGAATGACTACATTAACTCAACCTATACTCCGTTGATTTACAGGGGTTCTGTTGGTTACTGGCATTTGGATGGGGATGCTCTGGATACTAGTTCTCAAGGGAATGATGGGACTGTGACTCAGGCGACGAGTGTTGATGGCGGAATTATTAACGGAGCTTATGATTTTGATGGATCAGGAGATTATATTACTATTGGCGACGATGACGCTTTAGACGGAATGGATGAATTGACTTTATCAGCATGGATTTACAGAACAACAACAGACACACAAGACGCAATTTTAAGCAAATATGACGCGCAAAATCAACAAAGATCTTACGCTTTTGAGGTTTATAGTGACAATAAATTAAGAATTATGCTTTACACAGTTGATGGTCTTACAGACTTTCGAACTGGTTATGTTTCACCAAACGCATGGCACCATGCAGCTGCTACGTATAATGGCAGCTCTGTTTCTCTATACCTTGATGGTGTTTATCTTGGCACTTCGGCTAGAACAGGAGCTGTTAACACCACAAGTGAAGAACTATACATAGGCGTAACTGAAAACTCTGGGTTTAGCGTGCCTTGGAA
>NZCN01000007.1 GCA_002688315.1 Candidatus Woesearchaeota archaeon
AGTAGTAGGATCTTAGCAGAGTGAGAATCTCTGCCACCGAAAGGCTAAGGGTTCCTTGACAATGTAGTTCAGTCAAGGGTAAGTCGCTCCTAACCGCATTCCTAACAGTTATGCGGGAAAGGGAAATCGGTTAATATTCCGATACCGTCAAGGTATTTGGTAACAAAAGCTTAGAAAGTAACGCTTCGGGTAGGGTTGACGCATGTTCTGCGCTAACCATGGCATGCCTGTGGAGTATCGTAATGATGAGAAGCAGGCAAACCTGGGAATGGGTAACTCAGCTTGTGCCTGGAGCCCTTGAAAAGCTTTCTAAGTTAAATCCTTGATGTGCGTACCCAGAACCAGCACTGGTAGCCTGGATGAGAAGTCCAAGGTGTGAAGGTGTAATTCGACTAAGGGAATTCGGCATATTAGCCCCGTAACTTCGGTTTAAGGGGTCCCTGCATTCCTAAGCGGGTCTGCAGGGCGCAGTGACTAGGACGGCCCGACTGTTTAACAAAAACTTAACTGGCTGCTAAGCCGTAAGGCCTTGTATAGCCGGTGACGTCTGTCCAGTGCCGGCACTTCAAACTCCAGTCCAATGGAGCTAAGAACCGGTAAACGACGGGAGTAACTATAACTCTCTTAAGGTGGAAATACTGCCTTAGTAAAATCTGGCTGTATGCTGGAACGTCTCGTTGAAGCAACATAGGTAATTGCCGTAGTGATGCGGTAACAACTCCTAACAATTGTTGTGGAGAGATAATCAGCAGGAAAGGTTTCTCGATGAGAAAAATCCTCAGAGACTGTACGCCGGACACGCAAAGTGAAGATACAGTCCGACCCCAGCAGCGATGTTGGGAAGTCAGCAGAAATGTTGGCTCGCCTCAATTGAGGTCTCGAAAGTAACAGATGTGAGCGAAATACCTTGTCGTTTGATTGACGACGCGCATCAATGACGTAACGAGGTCGTCACTGTCCCTAATTGAAAACCTCCGAACATTCTATCATGGTGCGAAGGCCATGGATCTCCAGTGGGAAGCGAAGACCCCGTGAAACTTTACTGTAGCTTGCTGCTGCGATTCGGGTTCTGTTGTATAGCGTAAGTGGGAGTTAAGCTGAGCAATCAGTGGTACGCCAATGTAACACCACTCTACGGAACCTGAATTGCTAACTTAGCAATAAGGACAACGGTTGGCGGACAGTTTGGCTGGGGTGGCACACTCCTGAAAAAATATCAGGAGTGCCCAAAGGTTGGCTCAGACGGGTCGGAAATCCGTCGCAGAGTGCAAGTGCATAAGCCAGCCTGATTGGATTCCTAATAGGAAAGAATCCAAACAAGAAATTGTGGACTAGCGAACCTCTGTACCTCATTAATCGAGGTCAGAGATGACCGAAAAGTTACTCCGGGGATAACAGAGTTGTCTCGCCTGAGAGCTCGTTTAAGAGCGCTCGGTTTGATAACTGTTTATTCCAATTACGGTCACGTTAGAATTTGGGGTTAGTTAATTAGTGTTAGCTAGCTCATTGACGTAACTGAATTGGTAGACAGTACTATAATCCGAACGTTCTAGAGCAAATCGACGGCGAGGCTTGCTACATCGACGTCGGCTCTTCCTATCCTGGCCGTGCACAAGCGGCCAAGGGTGAGGGTGTTCACCTATTAAAAGGGATCGTGAGCTGGGTTCACAACGTTGTGAGACAGTTGGTATGATATCTACTGGAGATGCACATACGTTTGAGTGGAAGGAAGCCATAGTACGAGAGGAACTGGTTTTCGGCGCCACTGGTCTACCTGTTGTCCAAAAGGGCAGGCAGGGCAGCTACGCGCTACAAGGATAAGTGCTGAAAGCATCTAAGCACGAAGCCTTCCGCAAAAAGAAACGTATTGGAACTCTCATAAAACATGAGTTTGATAGAGCGGGTGTGTAAGTGCCAAGGTCACGAGGCATTCAGCTCGCCGCCACTAAACGTTCCTAACTTATCTTCATACACGGCTTTCATATTTTTTTCTTAGAATTGTTTTGTTTGGTTTAGCGGTAGCTATTTTGAATAAACTCTTGGTCTTTTATCTATTTTTGCAATAAGAACTATTTTTTCACTTTCTTTTACTTTGTACAACGTTCTATAATCACCAATTCTATATCTGAATACTTTGTAACCATTTGCTCTATCGATGAATTTAACATCCTTTGGAACAGGATTTTCTTCTAGTTTTCTTAGCCGTTCCTCTATTCTTTCTCTTAAATGGTTATCGAGTTTCTCTAAGAATTTCTGAGCTCGCTGAGATAGCTCCACAGAATACACTTCAAAGCCTCTTTGTTTTACCTTCCTTCAAGTCTTTATCAGCTTCTTTTAGTGAAGATGCATCGTCATCTGTCATAATTGTATCTACATCAGCAATGTGCTTTTTAATGTAATCAAGATCTTCCCTTATTGCTTTTAATTCAGTTACTATTCCTTTTGGAATTGCTTCTGTCATACAGAATAACTAGCAAGGCACTATATTTAAATCTTGCCATATTCTCATACATAGCTTTCATATTTTTTTAGAATTCTTATTCCAAATAATCGTCATTTAATTCTGACTTTGGTTCTTTGTATGATGGTCCTAGTCCTTTTTCTTTTTTTCTCTTGGAGATTATGACTAAAGCTGCTGCTACTGCTAGAATTATTACTGTGGCAACTATTATTGCTGTTACTGGCAGTCCTTTTTGTTCGCGTTTAAACGTTATTCCTTCTTGCTGTTGCGTTTGTTGCTGTTCCTGTTGTTGTTCTTGTTGCTGCTCTTGCTGTGGTTCTTTTGTAGCAATTGTCTCCTGAGTTTTTTCTAATTTTTCTGTAACAGTTATGTTTTCTGTTTTTTCTACAATAAAGTTTTCTCCGTATATTGTCTTGTAGCTCAGCTTTACTTTTAGAGTGTAATTTCCAGGCTCTGCATCAAATTGCGCAACAGTATTTTGGTGCCCCAAGTATGTTACTGTTTCAAAACTGTCTGTTTTCTTGTCCAGAGGCAAATTTGTGATTATTTCTACCTTTGCGTCATGAATGTCTTTATCAGTTGGGTTTACTATAAAGAGAGAAAGTTCATTTGAGCCCTGAGCAAAATTGTTGGTTGTTAACCGTGTGTAAATTTCTTTGCTGGTTACATTAACTTTAGTTTCCTGGTTGAACTCTTGCGCAATTTTTTCTTCATCAATTACTATTTTAAAAGAAGCTGTTTCAATGATTGATTGGGTTCCTGTTCTTTCTGCTCTGAACTTTGCAGTGAACATTTTTTCATCATCAATTGATAAATCTCCTTTGTATTCCAAAGTGTCATTTTTAACCCAGGTAATGTTGCCCCAGTCTAGCAGTTTCAGGCCGTTGCTTAGCGATATTGTAAAAGATTTTATTGTCAAGTTTTGTGTGGTGCTAAGCTTAAATGTTGCTGTTATGTTTTTGCCGAGAGGAACTATTTCATCGCTTAAGTTAACTTCAACTTGGAGTGGACGTTCTTTTATGGTAAAGCTAACACTGTCTTGTTTGCTTTTATCATTGGCTCCTGTAGTATAATCTGCTTTTGCGACTGAATTAAATGTTCCAGCCTTAACAGCTTTTATTTTGTAGCTGCATTTTATTACATCGTTCTTTTCAATAGTGCCTTTCCATTTAATTGCGTTATTTCTTACATCGCAAAGCAATGGAATTGCTACGTCAAATGCTCCTGAAAAATTGTCTAGAAAAACAACATCTGTTTCTCGCTGGCCCATGTTACGAAGTATTGTTCTTATTTCTGTTTCTTCTCCTATCCAGAACTCTTCTTTTTCAATTTCTCTGGTTAAGTTGAGTTCTGCAAGAAACATATTGATGGTCACTTGAAATTTTTTTTCTGGTAGTCCTGTTTTAGTGGAGTTTATTTCTGTTGTGCTTAAGCAGACTTCATACAAGTTTCTAGCATCACAGCTAGTATCTTTTAATATAATTGATCTTCCAGGAAAGTCTATGGCTAAATCATCTCCTATTATCACTATCTCAAAGCTCTCGCCATTAGTGCCTGTATAAACTCCTGAAGATAATATCTGCTGGCTGAAAATCTGTTCTGTATAAATAGTTGCAAAAGCTGCTTTTGCAAAAAGCAAGAAAAAAAATACTAATATTAGTTTTCTCATAAACCTATTTTAAGAGTTAATGGTATTTAAACGTTGCTGTATTATTTTCCGTTGTACATTGTATGTATGCTTTCTGTATCTTTGCGTCTTTCTTCAGCAGTTCTTCCACCAAGACGAGGAAGCGTTTGTATAGGTAAATCAGCATACGTGTCTACAGATTCTACTGTTACGGGTCCTAGTATTTTTTCATATCTGCTAAAAAAATTTTCCACATCGCTTTGGCTGAGATTTCCTGTTAGTCCTATTGAATTGTTTTCATCATCTATCATTACGGTGGGGGCTGTTCTTCTTCTCTGATGTTGCCTTCTTACATATCTTTGAGTTATTCTTCCAAACTGTTCTTGTTCTGCGCCCCATGTTTCAAACGAAACTCTGTACATTCGTCTGTTTTCTAATTCTGTTTCAAGATTTCGCATTGACCTAAGAACGCGTTCAGCAATAAATTTGTGCAATTTCTGTTCAGTAGGCGTTGGTTCAAGTAGCGAGCTGCTGCGAGAAAAGCGATTACCTAGAGTTGCAGTCATTTTTTCCATATATTCAGCTTTTTCATTTGCCATTATTATTGGTGGAGTATAATTTGCTTGTCTTAATATGAACGCTTCTAATATTCGTGCAGCTCTTCCGTTTCCATCCCGATAAGGATGTTCTCGTACCATTCCTATGTGTGCCCCTATAGCTAATAATATCGGGTGCACATCTGTGTCTTGTAGAAATTCATAAAATTCATGCATTTTCCGTGGTATGTTATCAAAACTCGATAATGCAAAATATTTTCCAATCATTACCCCTATTTTTCGAAACCCAACTTCTACGTTTTCTTTAGGTTCAAGAATAAATCCTAAATTTTCAAGAACTTTCATGTTTATTCCGTTTTGTATAACATAATTCCATGCCTCTTGGTGTCTTCGTAATTTTGGTCTAACAATGCTACTTTCTCTTCTGTCTCTGGCTGGAATTTCAACAAGGGTAGAAGCGCGTTGTTCTTCTTGTAATATTCGACGATAAGATTGTCGTCTTACCATTAAGGATAATTCAGGGTGATGATTAATACGTTCTAATATTTCATCAGTTTTAACAATTGCTTCAAGTGGCATACTAAGATGGCTTTCCCACGTCTTTTATAAACCTTTCTTTTGTTACTACTTTGAAGTGTCTTTGTCTCTGCTTCTGTTTATGTTGCCTTAACGCTTATGACGTTTTTAACCCGCTTTAGTTTTGGCATTGTTTTCTCAAGTTGTTCATCATTAGTGCTTATCTGCAGCATCATTCTTAAATTGTTCTTTGCTGATTTTGTGTTGATTGTGTTTACCTTAATGTCGTCGCTTGTTAAAGTGCTTAATATGTCTGCAAAAATGCCTGTTTCATCTTTCAGTTCGATTTCAAGCTGCTTTTTGTGTTTTTGTTCAATCCAGCCAATTTTTACTTTTTTATTTTGAGGTATTCTTTTAGCTACATCGCAGTATTTGCTGTGCACTAATATGGCTTCTTTTGTTTTTTGTCCTAGCAGCAAATCGCCTTGCCTGATATAGCAGCATTTCTGCAGTCTTAAAGGAAGTTTTTCTTTTGAAGCCATGTTTTTAGTTGTTGTAATGTCTTTTACTTTCTTTGTAGGTTCTCCTTTGATGCCTGCTGCCTTCCTTATCTTTTCTCGTGCAAAACTTGTTTTTACGAATTGAAGCCATTGCCTGGACGGTTTGGCATTTTTTGCTGTTATTATTTCAACAACATCTCCGCTTTTAAGCTCGTAGTCTAAGGACTGAATTTTGCCATTAATTTTTGCTGCTTTGCAAAAGTCTCCTATTTCAGTGTGTACAGCATAAGCAAAATCCACTGGTGTTGACTTTTCTGGGAGAGGTATTGGGTCTCCTTTTGGTGTAACCACATAAATTTCGTCTTTGAAAATATCTATCTTAAAGCTTTCAACCAAATCCTGGGCTGTTTCTGCAGATCTCCAATCAAGTATCTGTTTTAACCATCCTATTTTTCGGTCAAATTTTTTATCTCTTTCAGTTTCTTTGTATTGCCAGTGAGCAGCTATTCCTTCTTCTGCTACGTGATGCATTTCATGAGTTCTTATCTGCACTTCAACTGTTTTTTTATTGAATAATATTTCTGTGTGCAAGGATTGGTAAAGGTTCGGCTTGGGATTTTTTATGTAGTCATCAAATCCGTTTGTTATTGGCTGCCATTTTGAATGTATTGCATTAAGCGCTTTGTAGCAATCTTCAGGAGTCTTAACTATGATTCTAACTGCAGACAAATCGCGAATTTCTTCAAACTTAAGGCTTTTCTTCATCATTTTTTTGTAAATTGCGTAAAAGTTTTTTGCTCTTCCATAAACTTTAGAATCTATTCCTTCCTCTCCAAGGAGTTTTCTTACAGCTATTATTATTCTGTTGACGTCTTTTTCTCTTTTCATTTTTTTCTTGACTATTTTTTGCTTTAATTGCTGGTATATTTCCGGCTGAAGATGCTTTAAGCATAAATCCTCTAACTCTGATTTTATTCTGTACATTCCTAATTTGTAAGCAATAGGAACATAAATTTCCAAAGTTTCTTTTGCTATCTCTTTTTGTGATTGAACAGGCAAATACTTGAGAGTGCGCATGTTATGCAAACGGTCAGCAAGCTTTATCATTATCACTCTAACGTCTTTTGCAGTTGCCAGAAGCATTTTTCTTAGGTTTTCTGCTCTTGGGTTTCGCATTGCTTTGCTGCTTATTTCTTTTGTAACGCCTTGAACAAGCTGCAGCACTTCTTTTCCAAACTTTTTTTCTATAACTTCTGGCTTTGTTTTAGTATCTTCAAGAATATCGTGAAGCAATGCTGCGCATATTGCTTCTGTATCTAATTTCATAGTTGCAATTAGATAGGCGCATTCTTTCACATGCATAAAAAAATCACGCCCTGATTCACGTTTTTGCCCTTCATGAGCTGTTTTTGCAAAATCATAAGCAGCACCTATTTTTTTAATGTCTGCATTTGAGTTATAACTGAGAACAACATCCAAAAACTCTTCTTTTTCCAACCCTTCGCTCATAAGCTCTTGCATGATGAAGCGATTAATGCTGTAGTTTAATTATTTTATGCACAAGAAACAAGCTATTTCATCACCACAACACATAAATTACAGTAATTTTATCCAAAAAATAAGCCGTCTCCTCTCATGCAACCGAAAGATTTATATACTAGTTGCTACACTCATTTATAAAGTTTTGCTCAAAAAAGATTCACTTGTGTTTGTTGGGGTAGTATTTAAAGGCTAAGATCGGGGTTGAAAATGGCTGACTATATTAAGAAGTGTCCTGAATGTGGAGGCATAAATCTCTTCTGGAATAAGGAAAAAGGAGAGGTTATTTGCAAAGACTGCGGCCTAGTAGTAGAAGACAAAATGGTTGATTTCGGCCAAGAATGGCGCGAATTCGATGCTGAAGGTGGAGATAAAAGAAGGCGTGCAGGTGCTCCTAGTACTTATACTCAATATGATCAAGGCCTTGGAACTGAAGTAGGAGGCCGTTCAGACCTTTCAAAACTAGGCGCTAAATCAAGAAACAAATTCTTCAGATTAAGAAAATGGCAGTACAGAATTAGCACTGCTATTGAAAGAAACCTAAAATTAGCTCTTTCAGAGCTAAAGAGAGTTGCTTCTTACTTAAAACTTCCTCGTTCAGTCGAAGAAGAATCTGCTAGAATTTACACTCTTGCAGTTCAGCGCGGATTAGTTCGCGGTAGGTCAATGGAATCTGTTGTTGCAGGTGCTTTATATGCTGCTTGCAGGCGCCATGAAGTTCCTAGAACATTAGATGAACTTTCTGAAGCTTCAAGCATTGAAAAGAAAGAAATAGGAAGAACTTACAGGTTTGTTACCAGAGAGCTTGGAATAAGCATTCTGCCAAGCAACCCAGCCGATTATATTCCAAGATTTGCTTCTGCATTAAAAATCTCTCCAGAAGCGCAAAGCAAGTCAATTGAAATACTTGAAAAAGCACAGAAACAAGAGCTTACATCTGGAAGAGGTCCAACTGGAATAGCTGCTGCTGCTTTGTATGTTTCTGCTTTGCTTTATGGCGAAAAAAGAACTCAAAGAGAAGTTGCTGATGTTGCTGGTGTTACTGAAGTCACAATCAGAAACAGATACAAAGAACTTCTTGAAGAGTTAAAGCTGGACAAAGAAATCAAGAAGCTAAAGAAGAAGAAAATTCTGGCGTAATTTCTGCTGTAATGTACTGAACGTTTCTAGGAATAACTTCACGTCCTTTCATGGCTGGTTCAACAGCTTCTACCAATAGGTCGCTAAGTTCTTCACGTATACCTTCAGGCAAGTTGTTTATACCAAGACCATTAGCCACGCCTTCTGGAAAATCCTTGTCATCTCTGGCTATACTTTCAAAATATTCTCTGGGAAATGCAGCTTCCATGTATTCAATGAATTTATCTCCAATAGGCTCAAACCCATTAGCCAATTCCTGGATTACTCCTGCATCATCCACAATAGGTCCACTAACTTTATCTCCTCTCTCAAGATCACCGGATTTAATCTTTGATACAAAATATCTTCCCAAAGGTCTGGTCCACGCATTGTAGAAATCATTTACTTCTGGAACTTCAAACTTTGCTCCATACATGCTGACAGAACCAAGCTTTCCTCCTTTACTTGTGAGAATTCTGCGTGCTTCACTTATCGCATTTGTTTGAGAAGACACTAGATGAAGCATGTGCGGCATGGTGATAATATCAACTGAACTGTGTGGTAGCCAATAAAGATCTTCAACATTTCCCTGCGCAATCCAAACCCCTGGAGGAAAACCTTCAGCGAAAAGTTCCAATTCAAAAAACTGTTTTCTGTAATTCTTTTCAACTATCAGGGCGTTAATGCCTTGTTGTTCTAGATATTCAACTGCAGCGTCTAATCTTTCCGGATTAAATTCAATACCAATAAAAGTTTTTGGTCTCGAATCTGCCCAGTTAAACAAATGATGTGCTGCTGCTCCATTGCCTAATCCAAACTCAACAACAGTTCTACCTTCAAGATCAGAAATACCCATTCTTCTGAATAGTTCTTCATTCAGTTCTCTTTGCTGGTCATTAGAGCCAAATTTATGTTGTTGAAACTTTGTTGCCTCTGCCATGTCTTAAAGAAGTAACAACTGTAATAAAAAAGTTATTATTCCAATTGAAAATTACATCTAAACTTTAGAATCTGTAAACAACCTTCTCAAAATCAATTATTTTGCCTTTTTTTACTTTAATTCCTTCTCTTTTCAATCGCATGATTTTCTTTTTTGTTCCAGAAGCAAAACCGCCCAGCCTTCCATCGCTGTTCACAACTCTATGGCAAGGAACTCTTGGAGCGTAAGGATTTACATGCAATGCATTTCCAACTGCTCTGTAAGCTTTTGTATTAAGCGCTTTAGCAATCTCGCCATAAGTTGTTATTTTCCCTTTTGGTATTTTGCTGCAGGCTTTCCAAACTTTTTCCTTGAAGTTCATTTTATGCACTTTGTTAACTCACTAAATCTTTCATCATTTTTATTTCTTTTGTAATCTTTTGCAGCCAGCAAAATTTCGCTCCTGTTAAGGCGTATTCCTTTTGTCCTAAGAAGCTCAAGAAAATAACCACTAACTAAAAACTGGCAAAACTGAGTCACATTCTTCGGTTTTTTTGTTTTTTTACATCTCTCAAAATCAACCATCACAGGATTATTGTTGCGTATTATTATGTGCTTGTACGGATGATGCATTTCTTCCTTGTTCACTTGTAACTTATCCAGTTTTCTGCATTGTTCCATGACCTTTTTAATTATTGCTAATACTCTTTTTTTATTTTTGCAGCTGTTAATAAAGTCAGAAATAAATTGTCCGTCGATAAATTCGTAAATAAAATAATCTTTTCCTTTGTTAATAAGTTTCGGTCCTATGTTCTTTTTGTTCAATATTTTAAGCCATTTTACTTCGTTAGCTATGTTTCCTTTTGCAAAGCTGTCTTTCCGCTTTACTTTTATTGCTACTTTTTTGTTTTTAAGTTTTCCAACAAAGATTATTCCTCTTTTTCCTTTTGCAAATTTCTTAACATCTGTTATTTTTTTATTTTCTAAATTTAACAACAGCTTTGATTTTTTAATCTTGTAAACAAATAACTCTTCAAACATTGGGAGCTGTTTGCTGTCTATCTCTCCTTTTTCAAAGCAGTTGTTTTCAATTATTTCATCCACTTTTTTTTTGTTGGTATGGCTGCTGAACAAAAGCAGGATGGTTCCTTTAGTTGCTAAGTAGCTATTGCAGGTATTCAGAAATCGTTCAGTTATTTCATAACCTTTTTTGCCGCCGTAAATCGTTGCATCTGTTATTCCTTTATCTTGCGGTAGATATGGTGGGTTGAAAATGATAGTGTCAAACTTTTGCTTTGGTATTTTTTGAAATAGGTTGCTGTGAATGAATTTAATTTTCTTTGATAATAGCTTACTGCAACTTTTATTGATGTCCGTAGCGGTTACTTTTGTAACGTTTTTCCTTTTCACAGCATTATTTGCCTGTATTCCAGAACCTGTCCCCATATCCAAAACAGAGCCTTTGGAATACTTTTTCACAGCTTTTTCCAGCAAATAGCTGTCTTCTTTTGGTGAGTAGATTTGCATCTGAAACATGAGCATGCATTAACTTTATAAATAACCTCTTTTTTACTATTTGCATCCCGTATAACTACTTTGGTAGGAGGGCTTAATGGAACAAGGAAAAGTTATAGAAACTCTGAAAAAGATGCGCAATAAAAAGCGCAATTTCTCTCAAGCTGTTGATTTGGTAGTTAGCTTTAAGGATTTAGATTTGAAAAAGCCAGAGCATCAGGTTGATTTCTTTATCACTCTTCAAAACAGTCCTGGCAAGAAAGCTAAAATTGCTGCTCTTGTTGCTCAGGAACTTGCTGCTGAAGCCAAAAACGTGTGCGATGAAGTGGTTTTACAGGATGACTTTCCGAAGTATGCTAAAGACAAGAAGATATTGAAGAAACTTGTACGAGAACATGCTTATTTCATTGGCCAGGCAAACATAATGCCTAAAATTGCAACTACGTTTGGCCGTTTTTTAGGTCCTAAAGGGAAAATGCCTAATCCAAAGGCTGGTTGTATTGTCCCTCCAAAGGCTTCGCTTAAGCCGCTTTACGAAAAGCTTCAAAATACTGTTCATGTGCAGGCAAAAACCGCTCCTGTTGTTCACTGCAGGTTAGGCAATGAAAAAATGAGTGATGAAGAGCTTGCTCAGAATTTTGCTTCTGTTTATGACCAGCTTCTTGCTTCGCTTCCTAATGGCGAGGCAAATGTGAGAGCTGTGTTTTTAAAACTTACAATGGGTAAACCAGAGAAACTAAAATGACTTACCAAGCTAAAGCTACTCAGTACAAGAAAGATGCTGTTAAAGTTTTAGCTCAATCTATGGAGCAATACCCTGTAGTGGGATTGGTTAATGTTGAAAATCTTCCTGCAAAACAGCTTCAAGTTTTAAGGTTAAAACTCAGGAAAGATGTTTACATAACTATGAACAAGAAGTTGCTGATAAAAAGAGCCATTGATAGCGTAAAATCAAAAAAGAATTTCGAAAAGCTTGCTGACAGCATTGTAGGAATGCCTGCTTTGCTTTTCACAAAACAAAATCCTTTTAAAATTTCTGCCTTGATAAAAGCTTCTAAGTCAAAAGCTCCTGCCAAGCCAGGACAAATAGCGCCTTTTGACTTAATAGTTCCGGCAGGTCCAACTTCTTTTACTCCAGGACCAATCATAAGCGAGCTTGGACAGGCAGGCTTAAAAGCAGGTGTTGAAGATGGCAAAGTCGTTATAAAAGAAGATTCTGTTGTTGTAAAAAAAGATGAAGAGATAACGGATAATACTGCATCTGTTCTTGCAAAGTTCAATATAGAACCAATGGAAATTGGGTTGGACTTAGTTGCTGCTTATGAAGACGGCCTTATTTATGGCAAAGATGTGCTTTCAATAGACCCTGCTGAATACTTGTCAATGGTTCATAAAGCTGCTTCAGAAACATTGGCATTAACAATTGAAATTGCATACGTAACAAAAGACAATATAGAGCGTCTTATCGCTACTGCTTACAATACAACTAAGAATTTTGCTTTAGACCAAAATATTGTGTCTGATGTTGTTTTGGAAAAAGATATTTCAAACGCAGAAAGAGCTGCAAAATCAATTGGTGAAGCTGCAAATATAACTGAAACTCCTGCTGAGCCTGCAAAGGAAGAACCTAAGCAAGAAACAGCAGAACCTGCTGCAGATAAAAAAGAAGAACCAACACCGCCTGCTCCTGAAGTTAAAGAACAACCAAAGCCTGAACCGCAACAGCCAGAAGTAAAAAAAGAACCTGAACAACCTGCTCCTGAAGTTAAGCCTGCTGAAAAGCCTGAAGAAAAAAAAGAAGAACCAAAAGCTGAAGAAACAAAAAAACCTGCTGACCTTTCATCTGCAGAGAAAATAAGCACTGATTTCAAGGAAGAAATAGCCGCAGAAAAAGAAACACGCGATAATGTTGATTCGCAACAGGCAGAAGAGCTTGCCAACAAACTTAAGAAGAAAGGCACGTTAAGGCAATAAGTTTTATATACCTGCGCTTTTCCCACAAATGCTACTGTTGCGATTTAAAAACCAAATATAATATTTTCGGAGGAAACAAAAATGGAATATGTGTATGCTGCAATGCTTTTACATAAAGCTGGACAAAAAGTAGAGGAAGCTTCTCTTACAAAAGTTGTGGAAGCTGCTGGTGTTAAGACAGACCCTGCCAGAATAAAAGCTTTAATCGCTGCTCTGGATGGCGTTGACATCGACAAAGCTATAAAGGATGCTTCTCAAGTTCAGGTTGCTGCTGCTCCTGCTGCCGCTGCAGAAGGTGGTGGAGAAGACCCAGCTAAGAAGGCTGAAGAAACTAAAAAGAAAGAAGAAGACTCTAAAAAAGGAGAACAGCAGGCAGCTGCTGGACTATCAGCCTTATTTGGCTGATTTTTTTCTTTTTTTTCTTATTTTACAAAAATTTTAATAACCGATAGCTTTAGTTATGTAATATGCTTGATAAAAGAGAGTTATTGCATAAACTGAATTCTTTGAAGTCAGAAACTATTAATTTAAAACGTGAGCTTAGCTCGCTTAGTTCGAAAAGGCGTGAACTTTACTCAAAGCGTAATGAACTTAAGCAAATTTTCAACCCTGTTGTAGAAAAAATTAAAGAGCTTAAAAATAAAAGAGACGAGCACACATCTTCTGTAAAAAATCTTAAGACTGAAAGACAATCTGCTTCTTCAGAAGCAAAAACTGTTATTGGCGATTTAAAAAAGCTTAGGACTGAAAAAGACAAGAAATCAAAGGATTTGGGTGTTAGAAAGCCTGCTTCTATGCTTGTTTCAGAGATTAAAAAGCTTGAATTTAAAATAGAAACAGGCGCAATACCTTTTGAAGAGGAAAAAAAGCTTACTAAAATAATAAAAGAAAAGCAAAATGAGTTAGCGAACGCAAAACAATTAACCTCTGTGGTTAAACAACTTAAAGATTCTTCTGCAAAATTACACTCTTCTAAAACTCAGTCAGACACTGCTCATCGCGAACTTCAACTTCATGCTTCTGTAAGCCAGAAGCTTCATGAGGAAATGCTTTCATACGCAAAAAAAGCTGATGAAATAAAGGATAAATTAAAGCCCATCGGAAAAGAATTATCAAATATAAGAAAAAAATATTCTGAATCAAAATTGCAGCTTGAAAAAAAACTTTCAGAACTTGTTTCTTTAGACAAAGAACTAAATCAAATTAAAGCTGATGAGGAAAAACAACGCAAAGAAGAACAAGAAAAAATTATTGAAGCAAAAGAAACTGAACTAACAGAAAAAATGAAGTCAGGTAAAAAGCTAAC
>NZCN01000008.1 GCA_002688315.1 Candidatus Woesearchaeota archaeon
TCCTCGCCAAGACTAAGAGATTTCTTACAACAAGTGCAAGAAATCTCAACGTTAGATTGAGGTTTCGGAGGAAAATAAAATGAAAATATCAAAAGAATTAACTAAATTATATGGTATTTTATTAGGTGATGGATGCTTATCCAAAGTTGGAAAAAAGTATTACTTTATTTTGATTACAGGACATGCAATTGATGATAGAGCGTTTTTCGAAAATACAATAGTTCTACTAAAAGAAATTTCTGGAAGGCAATATCGAATAAAGAAAAGACGAGGAAACACAATAGAAATTAGTTTTAGCAATAAATCTTTGTTTACTTTACTTAAATCTCTGGAATTCCCAGTCGGAAAGAAAGGAATAAACTTAAAGATTTCTTCTTTATTTGATTACAAATCATATAGGCATCTTGTTAGAGGGTATTTTGCAACAGATGGAAGTTTAGTTTTAACCGATAATAATGGATTACTTTATCCCAGAATAGAATTCTCTAGCATATCTAAAAAATTACTGAAGCAGGTATTAGAATATTTGAAAAGTATGGGAATGCATGGAAACATATACGTATCTAGAAAATATGACAACCCTAATTTGCATACACTATACCGAATACAATGCAATGGCAAGACAAATCTTGAAATATTTAGAGACAAAGTAGGATTTGTAAATCCTAAACAAGAAATCAGATATCAATACTTTAAGAAATATATGGCGGTGGCGTGATTTGAACACGCGACGCCTACGTAACCCAGTTAGATTTTGAGTCAATCATCCCTTTCGGTCATCGCTCAAACATATGAGCCTCGCCACGATTATTGTAGCGCTCTAACCAGGCTGAGCTACACCGCCATATCTTTCTGACAACAGAATAAGTTTTATAAAGCTTTCTTTATAACTTCGTAAAGTTCTTGTTTGTGTTTGTCGTCTTTAAACAGGTTTTTGCTCCACGTCTTTAACCCGTCGTCTGAGTAACGAGGAATAATGTGCATGTGCGCGTGAAACACTTCCTGTCCTGCTGCTGGCTTGTTGTTCATGCCTATGTTTATGCCTTGCGCTTTTGTTCCGTTCATTACAGGAAGAGCTAGCTTTTTTGCAACAGCCATCATTTGCTTTATTGTTTCTTCATCTGTGTCAAAAATATCCACAGTATGTTTTTTAGGAACAACTAAGGCATGCCCTGGGTGTATTGGGAAAATATCAAGAAATGAAACAACAAGTTCGTCTTCGTAAAGCTTGTAAGCAGGAACTTCTCCTTCAATTATTTTGCAGAATATGCAGTCTTCAGCCATGCTAAAAGGTAAGTTGGTTTTTTTATAAATTTTATCATAGTTTAAAAGCACTTATTGAGGATGCGAATTCAGCGATTCTGTGTTTAAGCACTATTATGATTACTCCTGCAACAATCAGGATTCCTCCAAGCAGTTCCTGCACATTTGGAAATGTTCTGAATAGGATAAAGCTGTAAATAACCACGAAAAAAGGGTCGAGTGTTCTTATAACTGCTGCTTTTGAAACGTCAATAAGCTCCAATGATTTGTAGAAGAAAACAAAACCAAGCACACCAAGCACTCCTGCTACAATAAGCAAAATAGGGATAATATTGAGTGGAACAGGCTGCATGTTTGATGTGAAAAATGTTATAGCAAAGAGAATAACTGTTGTAAATAGTACTCTTATGTTAACTAAATGCAACGGATGTATTCGTTTAACAAAGATTTTTGCCACTATTTGATGTGAGGCAATTGCAAGGGCTGCTGCAAGCGCAGCAATCAAAGCTATTGTTGTGTATGTTCCATTGTTATAATTAATAAGTAAAGCACCTCCAACTGCCACCAGAATTCCTATTAGTTCGTATCTTGTTAATCGTTCTTTAAGCAAAAGCACTCCTAATATAACTGTAAAGATAGTACTAAACCTGACGAGAAATGCCATTGTTGATGCTTCAAGCAAGCTAAGTGCGAAAAAGAAAAAAGTAACTCCTACTCCGTTTATTCCTCCTACAATCAGCCCGTCTTTCCAGTGTTTTTTCACATTAGAAATAAATTCAGTCCGTCTATGTAACAGAATTGCTATACTAGAACCTATGAAAATTGTTCCAAACCACAAGAAAGCTAGCATTTTTGGGTTTACAAACTGCATTAAGTACTTGTTTGTTAAAATTCCTGTTGACAAAAACAGTGCTGACAACAGCGCATACAAATATCCGCGATTCATTTTAAAATAAATGGACTGGCCGGGATTTGAATTTCCGCTTCAACTGCTATGCAGCCAAAGTCCCGGAGTCTTCCCCATTCTGGTTGGATAGCCAAGGGGACACGATGCCAGATTTCGCCACCAGCCCATTCCAATCTGAGCTTTAAGAGGTTTTACTTTATTTATAAAACTATCTGAGATAGCCAGATCATGAATAAACATGATCTGTTTTATCAAGAGAAGGGTTGCCAAAAGACTGGCATAACGTAAGAGCTCCTTGATTTCCTGTACTAAGTTGATGAGTTTGATTCACTTCTGCCAAAAGAGAGTCACCTTCTAAGATAGTGTATTTGCCATCAATTTCAACAGTTAGTGGGCCGTAGAAATTAACAAAGCGTTCACCATTTTCTCTATGCAAATGTTTTGAAGTTTGAGAATTGGGAGGAAGAAATTGAAAAAGCAAACCATCAAGTCCATTAGTTCCAACAGCAACATATTCAGCAGCTGAAGTTGGAGAAGCAGGATAATCTTCAGCAGCTTCAAAACTGAAAAAAGAGTTTTTCTTTGGTGCTATATAAAAAGTCCTATTTTCTACAGCCAGCATAATATAATCAAAATCAGGATTATTTAACATCCAAGCTACCATTTCCAGGCTAGGGTTTAAAAGAGTGACAAGAGTATGAGAATCCAAAATATCTTTGCTAAGGTCTTCGTCTGGAACATCTGCCAATTCCAAATCATAAGTTAGCATACGTGCCATACAAGAAAGCAAATAAACTTCTTCTTTTAAAGTTATGGATTTTAACTTTAACCTGGATATCCGGTTGCATCTTCATAAGAAGAGCCAATAGGTAACGGAGGAGACGCATCATACGCACCCACGCCTTTTAGTGGATCTTTACGCGTTTCAGTTTCAGAATCTTTACTTCCAACAAGGGAATTAAGTTCAAAAGGATAATCATCACAGTCATTTCCGTATACAACAACACCTCTGCTTTCAGCAAACGGATCATCGTTCTCAATAATATCGTCAACAACCATTACAAAATCACCTCGCACCGCTCACTATAGAATTAATTCTGTTACGCAACTCAAATAAAGCTTTAATTTTTAATCAAAATTGCTACACGGAAAGGCATTAATAAAGGTTACGTATATACTTTATTAACAAACTTTATATACAAAAATCAAGCTTTCAGGCTTTATGGACGTAAAAAAAGCTGCTTTGAAGTATGCGCTGCAGAACGCTGTCCAGTTTGATGGAAGAGCTAATCCAGGCGCTGTTATAGGCAAGATTATTTCTGAAGATCCTAAACTGAAAAGCAAAATAAAAGAAATTGCCAGCACTTCCAATGCTGTTGTAAAGGAAGTTAACAATCTAAGTTTAAAACAGCAGCTAAAAAAACTAGAAGAGCTTGCTCCTGAATTATTGGAAAAGAAAAAATCCGAGAAGCGAAGCTTGGCTGAGCTTCCAAACGCAGTTAAAGGAAAAGTATTAACCAGAATCCCTCCTGAACCTTCTAAATATGCTCATATCGGCCATGCAATCAGCTTTATGATTAACTATCTCTACGCAAAGAAGTATGACGGCAAATGCATTGTCAGGTTTGAAGACACTAATCCTGATCTCTCAAAGCAGGAATACGTGGATGCAATTCTTGAGGATATCAAGTATCTTGGAATAAAAGCAGATAAGATACTTCATGTAAGCGATGATATGGACAAACTTTATTCTTTTGCTGAAAAATTAAGTTCAGAAAGGCACGCTTACATTTGTTTCTGCAACATGGAAAAAATGCGTGAATCAAGAAGAGAAGGAAAAAGCTGCAGTTGCAGGAAATCTTCAGCTAGTGAAAACAAAAAAAACTGGGAAAAAATGCTGGCTAAAGAATTCAAAGCAGGAGAAGCTGTTTTAAGGCTTAAAGGAAATATGAAATCAAAGAACAGTGTTATGCGCGACCCTGTGCTTTTCAGGATTTCTTATGAAAAACATTACCTTCATGGCAATAAGTATGTTGTATGGCCATTGTATGATTTTGAAAACGCTGTTGAGGATGGATTGCAGGGAATAACTCACATTCTCAGAAGCATTGAGTTTGGAGGAATGAGAGTTGAGTTGCAGGACACAATCAAGCAATTGTTGAAATTGCCAAAGCAAACAATTACTCAATACGGCCGCTTTAATGTAACTGATGCTTTAACACAAGGCCGAGAAATCCGCGAGTTAATTGAAAAAAAAGAAGTTTCTGGATGGGATGATCCAAGGCTTGTAACTATCAAAGCTTTGGAAAGGCGCGGTATTCAGCCTGAAACATTTGCTGACTTGGCAGTTGAAGTAGGGTTATCAACCACTCCTACAAACATTGACTGGGCAGTTATATCTTCATTTAACCGCAAGTATTTGGATGCTTCATCCAAACGCTACTTTTTTGTTGAAAACCCGCAAGAAATCAAAATAGAAAACGCGCATGTAGGGAAAGTTTCGCTAAAGCTTCATCCGTCTGACAAAAAAGCATCCCGTAATTTCTCTATCAACGACGAGTTTTTGATATCAGAAAAAGATTTTTACAGCATAAAGAAACTTAAGAAAGGCTTGGTAAGATTAATGGACTGCTTAAACTTCAGCGTGGAAGCTGAAAAGTTTGTGCTTGATTCATTGGATGTTGATAGTTATCGCAAATCCGGCAGTAAAATAATTCACTGGCTTCCTTCAAAAGGAAACGTAGAAGCTGAAGTTTTAATGCCTGATGCAACTATTGTTGATGGTTTGGCTGAAAGCTTTGCTTCTAACATTAAAGTTGGTGAAATAGTCCAGTTCACCAGGTTTGGATTTTGCAAGCTAGAAGAAAAAGGAAAAAAGTTAAAGTTTATTTATTGTCATGATTGAGGTGGTCAATATGCATTTGGTTGTTAAGACGCAAGTTACAGCTTTGGTTAAGGAAACCAATAAGAAAAAAGGGTATAGAGTTAAGAACGTTGATGGCAGTTTTATTCCTGCTCTAAACCAAAAAGTTCTCAAGCTTGTTGAAGAGTCTGTTGAGCGCGCCAGTTTAAACCAAAGAAAGACTTTGATGGGAAAGGATATTTAGCTTCCTTCTATCCTGCTCTTGAGAGCATGTATCTTAGATTTGAGTTTTGAAAGTTCTTCAGAATTATTATGGTGTGCAGCAATTTTACATCTGGCTTCCATAGATAAAAGTTGAGTGATAATTTCTGCTTTTAGGCGTTTCTTTTCATAAATTAATAATCGTTTAGCAAATTGCTGGTGTTCATCAATAGGATGGAAATGGTTGTAAGCAATTGCAAGGTGTCTGAGAAAGTGTGAAGCACTCATTTTTTAACTCGTTCAGAGTAAAGTTGGGCAGGAGGTTTTCTTAATCTTAATTCAGATGACATTCTTGTATGCTTTGCTATCTGCGGGAGGTTCTCGCGGTGCAACTCAAGCAACAGAAGCAATGCTCTGCCTATTTCTTCGTTTTGTTCGACTAATTTGTCCATTTTCTTGTTAAAATCTGTTGCCGGTTCTGTCTTTATGTCTTCGTGAGCTTTGCTGAACACTTGAAGCAGTTCATTTATTGAGGAAGTAAGCCTTCTTATTTCTGATCTTAATTCTTTGAAGTTGACATGTTCAGGTCTGCTTTTTGCAGGAGCTTTAGGAGCAGAAGGTCTATTAAACAACGGTTTGAATGCTCGTTCATCAAAAGCAGGAGCTGGCTCTGGCTTTCCTTTGCCAAATCTTTTCAGAAGTTCGTCATCTACACCCATTTTACCTCTTTTAGCTACTTTCCTATTTATATGCTTAAATAGTTTTCTATCACAGAAGGGATAAGGTAATCAGAAATTATGCTAATATGCAATGTTGGTTTGCAATAGCTGTATTAATCATATCTTCATAAAAGCTCTTGCGTTTTACTAATCCATCAAAAGATTTTCTGTTTGGAATACGCGCTTTTGCAATTTCAGGCAAATTATGATAAGCATCTGCAAGGTTTAAAAATACACTACCTGCTACACCTTCAAATACTATTCTTTTATCCTTTTTTTCATCATCAGATTCAAAGTGGTTAGGCAGTAAGTCTTCTAATGCATCTAAACCGCCAAAATTGACTCTACTAAGAGCATCAGTAACACAAGGTTTTAAGGCTTCTCCTTGTTCTTCTTCTGGTTTATTTTCTTCAACAATGTTATAACAGCTTACAGCAAAAGAAATCTGTCCAGCTAAAATAAGAGAAAGCTGATAAGATTCCCACATTCCTGAATTAGGTGAAATTTCCATATTGCAATTTAGAGCTTTTCCCCTCTATTTAAACCTATCGGTTTCAATATATAGGTTGCAGTAGGACCAGAAACATGGCTTGAATGGAGAAGTATAAAAAATGATATATTAAAAGACGAGGAACAGAAGACTCGCTCAAATCAACAAATTGAGAGTCCACCAAAAGACAGTAACTTAAGATTTTCAGGAAATACAGCAGCTCAACAGTTCTATGCAAAACATGGCTATTCTAAAAAACCAATGTTAAGAAAATAATTTTACATCTCAGGCATTCCGCCCATGCCGCCCATTCCGCCTGGTGGCATTCCTGGAGGCATTTCAGGGCCTCCTGATTTGCCAGAGCCGATTACGTCGTCTATTCTCAATACCATTGTTGCTACTTCGCTTGCAGAGCTGATAGCTTGCAGCTTTACTTTTAATGGCTCTACAACACCGTCTTCCAAAGCGTTTCTTGTTTTGCCTGTGAAAACATCTATTCCAGCTGACTTGTTGCCTTTGTCATGCTCTGCTTTCAGCTCTGTCATGACATCTATTGGGTCAAGTCCTGAGTTTTCTGCTAGTGTGCGCGGGATTACTTCAACAGCGTCTGCAAATGCGTTGACAGCCAGCTGTTCTCTTCCGCTTAATGACTGCGCGTATTTTTTTATTTGCAGTGCAAGTTCTGTTTCTGTAGCGCCTGCTCCTGCAACTACTTTTCCTGTTAGAAGTGAAACTGTTAAGTCTCCAATACTGTCTTCAACAGCTCTTTTTATTTCGTCAGCAACATGCTCTGTGCCGCCTCTTATCAATAGAGTGACTGATTTTGCGTTCTTGCATTCTCTTACAAAGGTCATGTCTTCGTCTCCAACACGCTTTGCTTCAACTAATCCTGAAGTTCCCAAGTCCTCCTGGGATAAGTCATCAAGGTTTGTGACTATTTTTCCGCCTGTTGCTCTGGAAAGCTTTTCCATGTCAGATTGGCTTACTCTTCTCACTGCAAAAATTCCTTTTTTTGCTAAGAAGTGCTGTGCTAAGTCATCAATGCCTTTCTGGCAAAAAACAACATTTGCGCCAGAAGCAATTATCTTGTCTACTTTCTCTCTTATAATCTTTTCTTCCATTTCTATGAAGCCCTGCATCTGAGCAGGGTCTGTTATCTGGATTTTAGCATCTGTTTCTGTGCTTTTTATTTCAACAGCAGCGTCTATCAGAACTACTTTGGCGTCTTTAACAGTGTCAGGCATTTCTGGGTGTACTTTTTCTTTGTCAAGGATTATGCCTTCTACAAGTTCAGAATCTTCAACACTTCCGCCAACTTTCTTCTCTATCTTTATATCTTCTTTGTCAATAACTATCTTGCCGTCTGTTTTTTCCATTACAGCTTTTACTGCTTTTACAGCAAGCTCTGACAAGTGTTCTTTGGAGCTTTCAGCGCCTTTTCCTGTCATTGCAGTATTTGCAACTTTTTTAAGAGTGTCTTCATTGGTTTCATCTACGTTTTCTGAAATTTCGTTTAAAACCTGAATGGCTTTTTCAGCCGCTAATCTGTATCCTTTAGCAACAACAGTTGGGTGAATTTCCTGGTCAATAAGGTCTTCTGCTTTTGCAAGCAATTCTCCTGCAATAACAACTGCAGTTGTAGTGCCGTCTCCAACCTCATTTTCCTGTGTTTTAGCTATCTCAACCATCATTTTGGCAGTTGGATGCTCTATGTTCATTTCTTCAAGAATAGTTACTCCGTCGTTTGTAACAACAAAATCGCTCATGTTGTCAACAAGCATTTTGTCCATTCCTTTTGGACCTAAAGTTGTTCTTACAGTGTCTGCAACTGCTTTTGCAGCTGCGATGTTGCCTTTCTGTGCAGTTTTGCCGCTGGTTCTTGTAGAACCTTCTGGCATAATGAATATTGGCTGTACTTGTTGTGTCATTTTTTATCACCCAAAATAGTCTTGTTTTTTAGTTTTCTTGCCCTCTTTGTGGGCTTCTTTTTCAAATTTCTTTAAAGCAGTTGGTTTTTCTATCTTGCCAAACTTTTTCTCGTATTTTCCAATGTTGTCTGCAAGAACAGACAAAAATTCTTTAGCAAGGTACGGGTCAAGCATTACAATGCTATGGCTCATGAACAATCTAGTGCTTTGAGTAGAGCCGTCTATACGAGGCGTACTTCTTAAAAAGTCCACCACAAACCTAACAGGACTATGCGAAACACTAACCTGCTCAGCAAAAAAATCCTGTCCAGGACTAACATCTGTAGGTATTGGTTCTGTCATTGTAAATGCACCTCTGGTTTTTTACTTTTTTTTACGTTTATTTTGCTCAGTTGCCAAAGCAAGGTAATGCAAGGCAACGTCGGGAAAATCACTATAAAAATCCCTAAAACTCCAGAAAAAGCAAGTAACTGGTTCTATTTAAAGGTAATGGTTTTAAGGCTTTGGCTATTAAGTAGGGTTTTGGCTATAAAGTCTTCTTTGGATAATCACCTGATTGTATAATGGGAATATTTTACACTAGAAATCTTTGATTTTTTTAAGAGGGTAGGTTATTTGAAAAGATTTTAATACCTAGAAAACGTCTGATTTCAAAGTGATTTAATTGAAAAAAACATTACTCGGACTGATTCTTGTTAGTGTACTGTTCATTAGTGCTTGTGAACAAGTAGGTTTTTTAGGTGTAAGTGAAGAGTGTGAAGCACAGGCTAAGAAATTATTTCCAAAGGATATTGTTCTTTATTATGATGACATACGGGGATTTGACCATGTTAATAGTTTTGAATGGGCTGACGGTACTGTAGGCTATAGATCAAGCGCGTTTTCAGCCACTGTCTACGGGTGTTTATTATACACTGGTAAGGGTGAGAACCGCAACTACTGTCATACTGAACCTGTGTTTGAAGCACCTGGTCACTTCAAGTATTCAAAACAGGTTACTAATGAGGAAGGAATAATTTTAGGATATAATGAATTTACAGTTCAATTTATTGTGGATACGAGTAAAACAACTAATAAGCGTGGTGCTAACCCCATTGTAGATTATAACCTTAAATCTTGTAAATGGGTCAATATTGATAACCTGAAAATTGAAGAGCCATATAAAATAGCAAAAGCGGAATACGCTTGGACACAACCGAACGACGAACAAGTTGAGGAGTTTTGTTCAGATATATGTAGGCCCTCTGGTCTTCAGAAATACGCTAACAATGTGAATCATAATTTCTTTGAGTGTGGCTGTAGAGATGGTAGTAGTTATGATATTGATTATCAAACCAAAGAGGAGATTAGTAAGGAAGAGAGAGAGAAAAAAGGATAAGTGAATATTTAAGAAAAAGGGATGGGTAAGATTCTGAAACTTTTTATTTCCTAGTATCATAAGAAATATTAACCTTGTGCGAAACAATCATGTGACTATTTAAATTAGTTTTGTGGTTCACCAGAGATAAGAATTACAAGGCGCCGAAGGCGAAACACATGTCATAACTAAAAAAATAACAAACAGCAAATAAATTTATAAAAGTGTGAATTTCTTTTTACAAAATGGTAAGAGTGCTTGGTGGAGTAATATTGGTAGATTTGTCGGTAAACTACACAGTTGAAGAAGGCGAAGTTGTGCATCAGGAACTGCGCGACGAGTTTGCTATATTCATGAAAGACAAATATAGATTAAAAGCACAATCCAAACGTTCTGAGCGAAATGAATGGCTTGATGAATCATCACATCTAAACGTTTCATCAGACCACTACGTATTTCCTAGAGGTACAATGACTGTTGGTATGATTGCTATAGAAAACCAACAGAATATTGTTGACGAAATTCCATTGCCTGTGAATGTTCAAATAAATCTTGAAGGCTCTAACTGGGACAAAGAAGATTTAGTAAACAAAATAAAGAAGGAAATATTCTCCAGCCACATTGAAACTGCACGTTCTTTGAGTTATGACGTGGAAGACTAATCCTTTATCCAGAATTCTTCGCGAATAAATGTTTGCAAAAAAAAGAATTATTCTTCAGTATCAAAAGGACTATTTACATTCATAGCGTGTAGATTCACTAAGTTATAGCGTTCATCATTAGCTTCCTGAAAAAGAACTCCTGATGTTTGCATAAGGCCAAAAAAATATCTAAAAGTAAAGCTCAAATTAAGGTCTGAACGTCCACCAACAGAATCTGTATGCATAACAGACACAGGATAAGTCATTTCTTCAGGCACTGGCGAGCCAAAAGGACTTGCTGTTATCCTGCGGTTATAGTCTGGCATAACATGTTCTTGGACATAAGCAAGGGCATCGATTATTGTTTTTGCATTCAGTGTTGTATGTGTAACTTCTTCATTAACGTGAATTAAGCCAATTTCATGGTCAGGATATATCTCTCTGAGTTCAGTTTCAAGATCAGATGCGTCTGGTATAAATAATCTAGGAGAAAATGTTGTTTTCGCATTCATATAATTAAAGAAATCGTTTTATTTTATAAAGTTTTTCACTGAAAGAATTAGTCTCCAAGATTTCTTGTTGCTTCTAGTATTGGAAGATTTGCTTCTGTTGGGACGTAGATTACTTCGCTGCTTCCGTCGTGCAGCCCTTCAACCCAACGCCATTGTATGTACTGTGCGCTTAGGCTTTCTGCTATGATTTTGTTAGCTTCTGCAACTCCTTCTGCTCTTATGATGTCTGCTTGTTTTTTTAGCTTAGCTGATTCCAGCTCTGCTTTGGCTTCTTCGATTGCTATCTGTCTGTTCCATTCAGCCTGTTTTAGCTCGCTTTTTCCCTGTTGCCCTTTTTGCCAGACTCTGTATAAGGGCATTGCGAATAACATCCCGATTACTAATATGGTTACAAGAATAACTGCCATGATTATTACGCCAGGCTTAGCATGCTGTGCTTTTTTGTTCATTTTTATCTAGGCTTGTTCTTGATTATTTAAACTTATTGTTATTGAAAAAGTATAAAAACTTTATATATTAAATAGTGTTTTTAAGCAGGATGGGCTATGTTGATGATGTTGTGGATAGAATTCTTGAATGTGATAAAATACCTGTTACTAATGGCCAAAATGCTAATACAAATAGAATGATTAAATTGACTGGACGAGTAGTTGATTATAATTATAAATACGACGTTGAAAATGACCCTGAAGGCGATGATCTTATTAACAAGTGGGCGAATGGGCAAACAGTCACTCTAACCATAACTCTTGTGAGCGACGGGTACGAACCAAAAACTTCAACCATAACTTATGTTGGATTTAACGAGGCTAAAAAACCTTACTTGGAAATACAAAAACTATTGAGACAAGTTATGCAGGATCAAACAAGCTTGGAATTTGTGATTGGAAAAAGAGTTGCAAAAGGCAATAACGTTGTTGTTATGTTAAGACCTGAACATGGAACGCCAGAATACCGCGCAAATAACACTCATCTAAAAATGTCAGGAAGTAACCAGATAGTTAGACCTTTAAGAGAAAGTGTTATTGATACATATGTTAGAACTCAAATGCAGGAAGTTAGTGAGTGATTAAAAGAAGCAGCAATCATTAAGTGAAGATAGACATTATAAAACTTATTATCTTCCCAAAAAATCCTTGTTTTGGAGGAACGTCTTCTACTATTTCAGCGTCGATTTCTGCAGTGCCTTCCTCATTATTCGGCAAGTCAATAGGTTCTTGGTTTGGGTCAAATTCTGCAACAGGTTCAGGTTCCTGCTCTACTTCTACTGCAATGCAATCGTGGTTCTTTGCTATTGTTCCTTCCCAGCAGCCTAAGTCAAGGCATTTTTTTCCTATGCAGCTTTGCTCTTCTGTGCAGTCGTCATCTTCTGTGCATTCTACTTGTATTTTTTTAATTTCTAAAGGCTGTTGTTCGCTTTTTGCAGCAGGACTTTCCAAAGTTGCGCCTATTCTTAGCTCATGGGCAACATAATTTGACAAGTCTTCTTCAGCCAGGAAACGTGCTGTTTTTCTTGTGTCTGATGCTGTTTTTCCTGTTACTATGAGATAAGATATTCCGCTTAAGTCTACAAGTTTAAGGTAGCCTTCTCCTTCGTTTAATCCAATATCACAGGCATTTGTTTCAAGGATTGTTGCGATTGCAGTGTTCTGGCATGGCAATCCGATTAGTATTGCGTTTTTGTTTGGGTCAAATTCATCATCCATATTTGCTGTTATCACAGATGAAGAGCTTTGTTGAAGTGCAATTGCGATTTCAGAAGCAGCTAAAGAATCTATTGAAGTGCCTTCATTCCCCACTATGATTTGCGCGTTAAAATCACCATTTGTTAAAAAAGGGGAAGGGTAGTCTGACAAATGCGCTGTTGCTATGCTTGCTGATAAAAGAAATACTAGAATGAATAATATTTGTTTCATTTTTCTTTTTCAATTATTTCTACCAGTTCTCCTATACTTTTTAATTCGTAATCTGCATCTGAAACAACGTCTTTTGTAGCGCCGTATTTTGCAAAAGCAGTTGTCATTCCCAATGATTTTGCGCCATGTATGTCGCGCTCTGGCCTGTCTCCAACCATGAGGCAGTTTTCAGGAGCAACGTTAAGCTGTTTTAAGACAGCTATGAACGGTGCTTTGTGGGGTTTATATTTCTTTGTATCATCATAAGTTATTATGACATCAAAAAAGTTTTGCAGTTCCATCTCAACGAGCCGTATCCAGGCTTTTAATCTTGGCGCGTCAGAGATTATAGCTAGTTTCAATTCTTTTTTCTTGAGTTTTTTCAGTGTTGGCAAAACTTTTGAGTACGGTTTAAGGACTTCCACCTGAGCTTTTCTGTAAGCAACTATTCCTGTTGCGAGAATTTTATAGTCTATTCTTCCCATAACTTTTTTCAGAAATTTCTGAAATATTTTTTGGTGTTCTAAGCCAATTTTCCTGTATAACCCATATAGCTTTTCAGATGCTTCTTCTTTGCTCATTTCAAGTCCTGCATTCAGCATTGCATTCAACGCAGCATCCACAGAAGTTTTCTTAATGCGCATGAAATCTATCAATGTGTTGTCTAAGTCAAAAAGAACTGCTTTTATCATGCTAATGCAGTTCCTGCTGATTTTATAAATGTTTGGCTATAGAATCTAGCTTTTCTTAGGATAATAGTTATCATCGTCTTCTGCTGTCCAGAACATGGCTTCTTCAAGTGCTTCAACAACATAGCCGTCAGGCAAACCCATTACATGATGCAAACTATATTCATGCCCCATTGTTTTGTGCATTTGCTCGATGTCTTTTCGAAGAAGTTCTGAATTAAGAGTTTCAACAGTAGTCATTGGAACGTACATTCCATAGATTCCTTTCCCAAGGTCTGCCCAGAAGAAATTGTGAGGAGGCGGTAAGTTTTGAACTCTGCTTTTGTTAAGGTAGCCGCCGTACAATTTAGTTTTGTTTTTTTGAGGCAAAGAGTAAAGAGGGCCTTTTATAGTAGTTATTGGATTAAGTTGTGTTCCTTCAAACACTTGCTCAGCTGTTACATTTCCTTGGCTAATGCTGTTAAACAAGTTCAGTGGCTCTATTTCAGAATTATTTTTTACAAAGTTAAATGCCACATCATGCAATCCGTTCTTTGCAGGGTTAAGCATTGCTGCGTTGATTGAATTTCTTAGTCCTGCTATGTCGTGCTCAAATATTGTTTTCGCCCATGCTGTTTCAAATGCAAATGCTTTGGCTTCTTCTTCCTGAGGAGTTCTGGCTG
The DNA here is from genome assembly GCA_002688315.1 of Candidatus Woesearchaeota archaeon. GTDB lineage: Archaea > Nanobdellota > Nanobdellia > Woesearchaeales > UBA10216 > UBA492. Next base: position 14,128 of record NZCN01000008.1, read on the forward strand.
GTTCTTTAATTATGTGGCCGAGTTCATGGCCAACAGTAAGCATTACTTCGTCCATTTTTCCAGCTACTGCAAATACTTCTTTTGTTTGGCTGATTGATATTCCAACAACAGAGTCATTCAAAAATGCAAGGTTTTTCTGTATGAGTTCATCGCGCGTTGCTATTGTAATTGAAATGTGTTCAGGCAATTCATTTCCTGTTGTTGAAAAGAATGCTTGTTTTATTGGCTCTGCTATTTCAGCTGCTTGCCCTATAAACGGTGTATCAGGTCTTTTAGGATTGAGAAAAGCTGCAGGTTGTTCTTCTGCAATTGTTTTATACTTATTGTAAGCAGGCTTGCTATCCTGCTGTATGTGATATACTGGAAAGCTTGGATGAGATGTTTCAACAGAGTATTCTGCTACTATGTTTTCAAGGTTAGAACTACCATAACCATTGCTGTTACTGCTGTAATTTGTAATTGTTGAATACATAGTGAAATCAGTAAGGTTTAACCATTTAAATTATTATAGTTTAAATTTGTCCCTAATAGGCGATACTTTTTTAAATACTAAGTATAACAATACTAGTGGGCAAATGGAATTTGATATTGAAAAGAGGGATAATCCTAATGTTAAAAGTTATAGTAATGATGAGCTTTCTCTTGCGTATGATTTTGCCAAGAAAGTTCATGGCGAATTTGGTGATATGGTTAAGGCGCTTATTCTGTTTGGAAGCAGTGCAAGGAAGAAAACCACTAAACAAAGCGATATTGATTTATTGATAGTTTTCGATGATGTTACTATTACGCTTACTCAGGAGATTGTAAGCACTTACAGGATAATAGTGGAGAAGATAATAGCCCAAACATCAACAAGATTGCATGTAACTACAATCAAGCTAAGCACGTTCTGGGAGTACATACGGGCAGGCGATCCTATTGGTATGAACATATTAAGGGATGGCACTGCACTGCTTGATACAGGCTTTTTTGACCCTTTGCATGCTCTTCTTGTTAGAGGCAGAATAAGGCCTAGTCCTGAATCTGTATGGACGTATTTTGCCAGGGCACCCAGAACTATCCACAACTCAAGATGGCATGTTATGCAGGCTGTTATAGACCTTTACTGGGCTGTGGTGGATGCAGCGCATGCTGCTTTAATGAAGATAGGAGAGGTTCCTCCAAGCCCTGAAAACGTTGCTGATATTCTTGACGAGAAGCTTGTTAAAACAAAGCACTTGGAAAAGAAGTATTCTGACATAATGAGGAAGTTCTACAACCTCCAAAAGCAGATTCTATACAGGCAAATACGCGATATTCCAGGCAAAAGCTATGACGGCTATCTTAAAGAAGCCCAGGCTTTTGTAACGAGAATAGACGAGTTTATTAATAAAAAATAATGGTTACTGCCATAAAATTATAGCAGTAGAATGAGTTAAAAAAAATAAATTAAAGAAAACTGCTTATTTTCTAAGCAGCTTTATTGCAACTAAAGCGCCGCCACCCAAAACTACTATGTAGGCAAGCACTAGCATTATCATAAATGAGTTGCCTTCAAGGAAGCTTGTTTTTTCCTCATCAACAGTTGGTAGTGGTGCTACAACATCACCAGTGGTTACTTCAGCAGGTGGTGTTACTGTTGGAGGTGTGACAACAACTATGTCGTCTTTCTTAACATCTTCTGGTTGTTCTGGTTCAACAACTTCTTCGTCTCCACAAGCAACTTTCTTTAAAAGAATGCCGTCTACCACGCTTTTATCGCTGGTATCATAGTATGTTTCAACAGTAATTCTGTAGTTTTTAGGTTCTAAGTTTTCAGGTATAGGAACAATAAAGTTTACTGTTTTTTCCTTGTTTTCTTTAATCTCTATTTGGTCACTAACTTCAGAATGTTGAAGTTCAAGGCTTTCTATTCTTACATATGTGTCTTTTTCTTTGCGTGTTCCAGTGTTTCTTATTTCAACAGCTAGTTGAGCATCAGATTCACATGAAATTGTTTGTGGTTGTAAGCTTAGTGATTTTATATCGATTTCATGAGCTTCTCTTTCAATTTTTAATGTAACAACCCAGTTTTCACCGTGTCTTGCTCCGTTTTCATCTTCTCCTAAAACTATGATTTTTAAGTCTTCACTTCCTCTGTTGGTTTTTTCATCTATATCAAACTCGACATCAACAACATCTGTTTCTTCTGTAGCAAGATTATTGCCGTCTACTTCTTTACGAACTTCAAGATCGCCGTTGTTTTCAACTTCTACAGTTATACGTTCAATTTGAACGTCTTCATCATCTTTGAAAAGGTTTTCAAGAGTGAAATCCATTAAAACATCAACGCCAGGTCTTACGTCTTCAACGTCATCCCCGTCATCAACATTTTCTTCATCACCATTGAATTTTATTACTAAGTCTTCTATTTCTAGGTTATTTTCTGCTTGCATAGTAACCTTTGATGTTCCAGTTACTGTTGTAGAAGGCTGATTAGCGCCTCTTGTTGCAGCAAATGATATATCCAAAACATGGAATGATTTAGCCACTCCTTTTTCATCTACAGCATTAAGATTTTCAGGTATTCTTAATTCCTCAACAGATACTGTTGTGGATTCTCCTGCATCAAGGATAAGTCCTTCAGCAGGGATTGTTATGTCTTTGTATGCAAGATCAGCAAGTGATAATGAACCAGCTTTGCCAGCTTCACTTCCAAGTGTTACTGTTGCAGTAAGGTCTGTTAATTGTTCATTTCCTGTATTTGTTACAGTTATTGTTCCGGTTTCATTTCTTTCTCTATCATTTTCATCGTCGTCTCTTGGATTGCTTCTTCTTTGGCTTTTACTGCCAATGCTAAGATCGCCTACTTCAAGAGTAGGAGCAACGTCAACTACAGTTAGTGTAACTAATTCAGTATCAGATGAAGCATCTACGCCAAGATCTTTAGCTTCAAATTGAACATAATAAGTTCCAGCAGCTGTAAAGCTTGGAGTCCAGTTAAATTGTGCTTCAGTGTTACTAATATTAGTTAAATTAGCTTGAGTGCCTCCGAGGCTTGATATAATACTTTCTCCATCTGCGTTAGCAGTTCCTGTACAGGTTCCGCCAGATGTAGTTGAACATATAGTAAAGATAGTAAGAGGATCAGCAGCTGGCGAATCAGAGCCTGCTGTTAATATAAAATTAAATTTCAAAAGGTCGCCTTCATTAACTGATTGCACACCAATATCTGGTAAGGTAGGCTGTGCAAAAGCAGCTACAGCTAAACCTACTAACATCAATAAGAAAACTGTTGCGAATTTGAATCTTTTCATCATACCGATCCCCATTTTAAAAACATTCATTTTATTATTATTCAGTTACTATTTGAATTTGTTTCTATAAAGTAGTATATAAATGTTTCGATTTGTACGTTTTTTCTTCACAAATCTTTTGTTATTGCTTATCAGAATTCTGCTGTTTGCCGTATATTTTCTTGGCGTCTTCTTCAACCATTTCTTTCAAACTTTTGTCTTTATTCAGGTCTACGGAAGCTATATTAATTTCTTCTATATCCTCTATTTTTGGGAGGGTTTTAACATCAACCGACTCTTCTCTGGTTTTTACTTTAAGCAGCTCCTTGGCTTTTTTCATGGCTTCTGCATAATTTGATACAAGGCCGCTTTTTAGCAGTGTTCTTGCCAGTTTGCTGAGTTGTTCTTCTGTTTTCATTTTTGCCCAAAATAAAATATTTTGTCTAAAGCAATATCTTTTTCAGAAAAGGGATTATCTTGGTTTTCATTAGTCTCTGATGTTTCAGCATTTGTTTCACTAGGAGTATCAGAACCGCTAGTATCAGAAGCTGCAGTAGTTTCAAGGGGAGCAACAGGTTTATCTTCTGCTTGCTTTTTAGCCAGTTCGTCAACTTGCTCCTTAAGCTTAATATGAATGTCATTCAAATTGATTATTGCTTCAGACATTTGCCTGACGTCAGAGGTAAGACTTCTGATAGTTTCTTTAAGATAGCTAATTTCATCTTCTTTTTGCGAAGCTTCTTTTGCTTTTTCAGAAGGCTGCTTCATCATCTCTTCAGCTCTAATCACAGCTTCAGAAGGTGTTTCAACAACCCCATGAGAAAGAAGCTGTTTAGAAAGCTCGTTTATTTTTTGTATTTCTTCAACATTCATTTTCCATGCCTATATAATAATAGAACAGCTTTTTACTACGAAGCTAGTTTATAATGTTTTTCCATTTAAGGACAAGCTAAAGGAGCAGGGCAAGCATATGGCGCATCTGGCTCAGTGCAGACTGAAGCCATCTTGCATCGGCAGCTTGCATCATTGTTCGGGTCATTCGCATATGTATTGCCGTAAAACAAGTTTGTTCCAAATTCATCAGGGTCAGATAAGTTAAGCTGGGTTAAATGATACGTATCCAGTACAAATCCTCTAAACTTTGGAGCAGCTCTTGATATGCATGTTATGTTCCATAATGAGTCTTGCTGGTCTAGTGGGCACCTTGTTCCGAAAAAGCACCAGTCTGTGTAAGTTTTTTCAATGCTTGCTCCTGCAGTTCCGTCAGGGTCAGGAATATCGCTCATAACAAAGGGGTTTATTAAGCTTTCAACTCCGCAGCAGCTTGAAATCTCGTCATCATCAGTAAATCTTGTAAGGAAGCTTGAACCATTTGTATCATGACGATACCGCCTCCATTCATTATGCAAGAAAAGATTTGTGAGATTCCATTGAGTTATGTTTGTCTGGTTGAAGACATTAGTGTATGTAGTTCCTAACAATGCTTGGCTTCCTACAGAGTAAAGCGGGTCTTCTATGCCTTCAAAGTTAAAAATAACAGAGACGTTTTCAGTGTTGTTCCACCATGCAAGCCCAGCGTTAACTGAATAATTAATTAGGATTTTAACTTCAACTTGGAATGGCCCTGTATCGTCATTCTGGGAAAGGTTAATCTGGAAATTGGAATGAGTGTGAGTGAAGTTTGTCTGTATTTGCATTGTATCTTTTGATGCAGCTTCTATGTCCTTGAGTCTTGATGTGAAGTTTCTGTCTCTCATCAATCCTAAACCATCCGGACATCCAGGGTATGCTGCATCCCAATCGCATATGCATGTTTCAATATCTTTAAGTTCAAAGTTTGTTGGAATAAGAGGGTCAGGACAAGCAAGAGAGCCATTAAGCATAACTTGGGTAAAGTTTGAGTTAAGCTCATCGTAATTCGAAAATGCTGCTCCTCTCACTCTCAAGTATATGGCAAGCGCGTTTAATGCGCTATAGCTTGATGTCCTCATGGTTATTGGAATGTAAGATGTTTTTAGTGTTTCAACAAAATCATCAGCAACAGATATTCTGCTTTCTGTTGAAGGAATTTTATACTTAAGAGTGACTTGTGATTTAGGAGCAGATGAAATAAAAAGAACAGAAATTATCAGAATCGCAATTATTGTAAAGAAAAAACCTTTCTTGTTTTTAAAAATCATTGCCATACTCTTACCTCTGCTGTGATAGGCCCCCAAAAATGCACGCTTTTGTTAACAGTTCCGAAAACAATTCTTTTGCTTGAAACCAGCAAGTCGCTTGTGTCTTGTCCTGTACCGCGTCCGTATATGACATCAGTGTCTAAAAGGATTTCAAAATTATATTGTTCTGGCACTAGCTTTTGCGTCACGTTTGCCAAAAATTGTGCAGACAAGTCAGTGTATAGTACAGGGTCATATCCATGACAGTTTGGAGCGCATGCTCCATCAAGGTTAGAGTCAAAATACCGCTTAAATTCGTATGCCTGCTGCAAAAGAGTATTATCAGGGTCTGTGATATTATTTGCTTTTAGCTGTTGTGTTAAAAAAGGGGTGTTAACTTCTTTTATTTTTGTCTGAGCAAGTGTGTTGATAAATTCTTGTGAAAGAACTTCAGGTTGGGAAGAGGAAGGATTGTAAGAAGATACAGCAAACACCAAAATCAGCCCGGTTGATACAACAAGCATAGCTACAAAAGCATCTATAGTGAAGTATTGCCCTCTTTTTGACATGGATAGGTAATGATTTTCAAGAGTTATTAAATGTTTTGTTAGGATTAATTTGCTAAACTCTAACTTATCCGCAATTAATTCCTCCAACAGTTACAAATAAGCTTCCAATTCCTGTTTTATTCTTGGAAATGTTTATTACATTGCCTTTTTCATCCTCAAAGTGGATGCAAAAGTCAGCGTCAACACCAAGAGTGTCTTTTAATTGTTTGTAATCTAAGTCACTTAAACTTTCTAATTTTTCAGCATCTACTTTAGTCCCATCCAAAAAGGAAAGTGATGAGTTTCTTGTTCCAGATATGGAAGAGACAAGTTTTGTGCTTTCTGTTTGCAAATCCTGGACTTTTGTTTCACTAAGCTTATCGCTGCTCAGAGAAAAAAAGAATATTATCACTACAAGAAACAATGCAACTGCTATAAATGCATCTGTAGATACTGTTTGTCCTTTTGAATTCATTTTAGCACATCATCCAATTAATTATTCTCCGCATTTATGTCCTCCGACAAGAGCATAACTGCTTCCTATGCACGGCTTATCTGCTATTTCAATCAAATTGCCGTTTTCATCTTCAAAATGAATTACAAATTCTGAATTTACTCCTAAGCGTTTTTTAAGTTCATGGTATTCTGAGTTTGTAAACTCAAGTATTTTTTCATTGTTAATGCTGTCTCCTGCAATTATGCTATTCATAATTATTTTTTGGTCTTGTTTTGTTTGCGATTCAGTATCACTAAAGAAAAAGATGATTAGGATAACAAAAACTAAAAACATCATCAGAACCAAGTTATCACTTATTCCATTATGTTTTTTTGTTTTCACTCTAACCCCTTTTATGTTATATTGAAAACTAATGTTTAAAAAGCTTTCTTATTATGCCAAATTTTTGAATTGGTAAAGGTTCTTTTTTTCTTATAAAACTATTAAGGCGTTTTTCAATTTGTTTCTGATTCTCAAACATGTTTTCCAGTTCCCGAAATTGTTTGCTATGGTGTATTGCTCGGCCAGAGTTATTGTTAAACTTTAGTTTTTTATGGAGCATCTCATGATAGAGAAGGTAAGCGATTAGCTCTTCATCAGCATTCTTAAATAATGTGCTGACGTTTATTGTATCTGTATGATAATCGTATGTTGCAAGTCTTCTTCTTGAGTTTAAATTCCACTTTAAGTTTGGCCGTTCTATTGAGTTATGAAAATATTTTGAGTTTATTTTGTTGAATATTTCTGAAAGCTGCTCATCTGGCTGCGTTTTTTGTGCAGATAAGTGAAGATTTTTTATGAAATTGTTGTAAAGGTCTATGTTTGTTGTTTTAGCTTTTTTTCTTAGTATTTTCAGCATTAATTCCTGTATCAATCCTATTCTAATCTCTTCATTTACAGTTTTCCATTCATGGCTAAGATTAAAGACAAGATTACTTCCAATTTTTTTAACATTTGCATTGTAAGGGCTGAATTTTTTAGAAAAAGTTGTTTTTACATTGTAGTTTAATTTTTCATTTGGGAACAATCTAATAAATGCTTGCTCAATCAGTTCATTCATGAATTTCATACCTCAATATTGCTCCAATACCGCCAAATTCTTTTAATTGTATGCCTTCTCTTGTTTCCACAGAGATTATTTCAACTTTTGTGCCGTACTTTGCTGCTTCCTCTTCAAAGTAAGCAATGTTTTCGTCAGAAAGCGATTCTGAAAGCAGCAGCAAATCAACCGCGCCCATCTGAAGTTTCTTAATGACATCATCGTTTCCATAGCTAACCATTTTATCATTTTTTGCCAAGTATTCGAAAAATTTGTTCATTACTTTTTTTTCTGAAGCTAATTCTTCTTTGGCAAGAATATCCTGGCTTGAGTCCAACAGTTCCTGCAAACCAAATTCATCTGTGTAAGTAATGTCTTTAATAGCTATTACTTTTTTTCTTAGTTCAGAAGTTATGAAATCTCCATCAAGGAATTCTTGTTTAGTGTGTCCTGGACCTCCCACTATTATGCCTTTCAGGTTTTTGTTTTCAAAAAATGCGTCTTTCAAATGCTCTCCCATTCTAATGTAGAATTCTTTTGCAGCGTTTTCTCTTATCCTGCCGAATCTTGCTGCGCTTTGCCCGCCTGCTCGCATTTTTCCTGGAACATTTGAAGTATGCTTGGAAAGAACAGTAACGCTTTTTCCTTTCAAGCTTGCGATTATGCCTTCCCTTCTGTCTATTAAAACAAGGCCGTAAACTTCTTTTACCTGAAGCATTTCTATGAGCAAGTCAAGAAGAAAAGTTTTATCACACCTGTAAAGTTTCATTTGGATAGGAATTGGAGGTTCTAAGCTCCATACTTTAAAATCCTGCTTTCCTTCAGGCGCTATATTTCCTGAGAAAACAGCCAACCCATTTTCAGGTGTTTTTTTGAACAATCTTAAGTGCTGCACCATTCTTTCCAAAGCATCTATGACGTTCTTTCTGGTGGATGCAGATTTTATGTTTGCAGCAGTTCCTTGTTCCTGCTGAAGCTGCTGTATTATCTTATTCAAGTCATAACCTACAGGAACGTAAATAGTAACTAGTTCAGTGTGCCTGCCTTTGTGCTGCCCAAGCTCTTTGATGAATGCTTTCAGGTCGTGCTGTTGCTTGGCAGTAATCTTAGATACCATTTTTCACCAGGGTATGTTCTATTCAACTAAAGCTGAAGCTATTAAAGAAGAAGTAAATTTTTCACTATTGCAACTTTTTATGTTTACCATAGTTGTAATTGTACTAATCATAGTATTTAAAGGTTTGTTTCATCGATAGATTTATCAAAAACGTTAAATAAGCTGCCAGAACTCCAAAGCAAATAGTTATCGGTGATAAAATGGATGACAGAGAATTTATGGATTATGTTGCTGAAAGAGTAACCACTAGATTAAGGCCATTGCTTAACGATGAAGATTTTGAGAGTGTTTTAAGACAGAGTCATGATATAGACTCTTCTAGCGAAGGTTATTCTTGGGATATATCTGCTAGAATAAAGCTAGAATATCTTGGTTTCGACTTATATAATATTGCTTGGAATGTACAGAAAATCGCTACTTTTCCTAAAGAAGAAGACATACTTCCTTACTTAAATTCAAAAGGTATTCTTCCACAAGCAACAGTAAAAACTTACAAAGATATTGATTTAAGTTCTTATGACGGATACATTAATTGTTCAGTTTCCGAAGATTTTTCTGTAATTATTGGTATTGACAAAGATTCAGACATGGGGATACCTGTTGAGGTAGGACAAACACTCGAAACAGCATTAGATCATTTGTTAGACCATGTTGTTAAGCAATATCAAACAGATGACGAATTCGATGAATTCTAGTTTAAAACATCAATAGATTTAAAAACATCACATAAACCACATAAGCCCATTGGGGCTATAGTGTAGCTTGGCTATCACTTCTGGTTTGGGGCCAGACAACCCCGGTTCGAATCCGGGTAGCCCCGTTGAGCATAGCGAAATGGGGTTAGACGGTTCCCGAACGCAAGTGAGGATACCGGGTAGCCCCGTTGAAAACCATAATGTTTTTAAACAGGCGTTAAGTTTCGTTATTCGTGAGGATTTTGGGTTTAAAATGGCTGCTGAAAGATTTTCTGCTAAACGTTACGGTGTACGATATGGCCGTAAGCTAAGAGATAAGATTGGTAGTCTAGACAATGAAAAACGTTCTAATATTTGCCCTTATTGCCATTATAAAAAAGTAGATAGGCTTTCTGCAGGAATATGGCTTTGCAGAAAATGTGATAGTAAGTTTACAGGCCGCGCTTATACGGTAGGTAAAAAAGTGGAGGAAACAGTTGTTGAAGAAGCTGAGCCAATTGCTAAAGAGCCAGCAACAGAAACAGAAGAAACAGCTACAGCTAAAGCAACACCTTGATAAAAATGGTTGAATACAAATGTTTTGATTGCAATAAAAAAGTATCTGTTGACTATATTAGGAAAAAGATTCGGTGCCCTTATTGTGGCAGTAAAGTGCTCTACAAGTCAAGGAAAACTTCAACTAAAGTAAAAGCAGTATAATGTACCAAGCAACAATTTCAGTTGAAGACAAGAACAAGATATTAAAAAAATGTTTCAGTTCAGAAGATAAGGATATAAAGAAAGCAAGCTATAAAGTAAGGGAAGATAGGGGAAAAACGTTTTTTGATATAAAAGCTGGCGATTCAGTTGCTTTGAGAACTGTTTTGAATTCCATAACAAAGATGCTTACAGTAATAGAAAAGATGGGTAAAATAAAATGACCGCAGAAAACGAAGAAAAAATTAAGCATTTACAGCGTGCTGAACAGAGCATGCAGGCTTTAATGTCTCAAAAACAAGCCTTACAAATGCAGCTTATGGAGCTTGAATCAGCTCTAAAAGAGCTTGAAACCGCAAATGAAGCTTACAAAATTGTTGGAAATGTCATGGTTCTTTCTAAAAAAGACAAGCTGGATTCTGATTTAAAGTCAAAAAAAGAAACAGTTGAACTGCGTATAAAAACTCTTGAAACGCAGGAGAAAGACACCAGGGAAAAAGCAGAAACAATTCAAAAAGAAGTTTTGGAGGCGATGAAGAATGATGACAAAAATGATAAATGAAAAAGTTGCTAACATGGTTGAAATGATTGCAGAGTTGCAGGAAGATTCAACAATCCCTCGAAACGTTAAAAACAAGTTAGAGTTTTGCTCAAATGCATTGCAGGAAGATATTGAGATTTCTTTAAGAGTTGACAAGGCCAAACATGCAATAGAAGAAGTTTCTGAAGACTCAAATTTGGAAGCTTACACCCGCACTCAGCTGTGGAACATTGCAAGTGAGCTTGAGAAATTATAGTCAGCCATAAAACAAAATTAATATAATACCTAAAACTAGCTTCTTTTTATGGCATATGAAGAGCAAATTAAGGAAATAGAAGAAGAAATAAGCACTACCAAGTACAATAAGGCAACTCAGCACCATATTGGGTTGTTGAAAGCTAAAGCTGCCAGGCTGCGTGAGAGAAAAGAAGCCAGAAGCAGCGGTGGAAAAGCAGGAAGCGGTTATGGTGTTAGAAAAACCGGTGATGCCACTGTTGTTTTGGTTGGTTTTCCTTCTGTAGGCAAATCTACAATTCTGAATAAAATCACTAATGCTGAATCTAAGATAGCTGATTATGCGTTTACTACACTCACTGTTATTCCTGGAATGATGGATTACAACCATGCAAAAATTCAGGTTTTAGACATTCCTGGGCTGATAAAAGGAGCTGCTTCAGGAGCAGGCATGGGGAAAGAAATATTATCTGTGGTTAGAAGTTCGGATTTGATTGTTTTTGTAGCAGACCCTTTTTCATTAAAGCAGGTTGAAATTCTGCAGAAGGAATTGTATAATGCAGGGATTAGGCTTGATGAAACTCTCCCAAACGTTAAGATAAAAAGAAAGGAAAAAGGCGGTGTTGATTTTGCAACCACAGTTAAACTTACTCACATTGACAGAAAGACTGTTGAGGATGTTTTAAGGGAGTTTTCATTTGGCAATGCATCAATTGTAATCAGAGAAAACATAACAGCAGACCAGCTTATTGATGCGATTCAAGGAAATAAAACTTATGTTTCTTCTTTGGTCATAATAAATAAGGCAGATATTGCAGGCGAGAAACAGTTAAGCCTGATTAAAAAGATTTATCCAAATGCGCTTATAATGTCAGCGCAAAAAGATAGTCCGGAAAAAGTTAAAAAAGTTATTTTTGATAATCTTAAACTTATTAGAATTTACCTGAAAGAAGCAGGAAAAAAGGCAGATATGAAAGAGCCTCTTATTGTAAAAAAGAACAGCACAATAGAAGATATTTGCAGAAGAGTCCATAAAGATTTTTTGAAAAAATTCAAGAGCGCGAAAATATGGGGAAAATCCGCTAAATTCCCTGGACAAATACTTCACGGCTCGCATGTCTTGATGGACAAGGATGTTGTGCAGATAAATTTAAGATAAAGTTATTCTTCAGGCTTTACTTTTCCTGTGGACATTTCTTCTTCATATGTTCGTATGTTTTCTACATTGTAGCCAGAATAAGTAACTGTGGCTACTGGCTTTTCTTTTATTTTGGTTTTTTCTTCTTTTTCAGTTTTTTTAGGAACTTTAGTTTTTTTTGCTGTTTTAACAGTTTTATTTTTTTTATTTGCTTTAACTTTTTTGACTGTTTTAGTTTTTGTTTTTAGTGATTTCTTTTTTGCAGCAGGTTCAGTTGTTTCTAAAAGTGTTCCTACATCTGTAATAGTTAATTCGCTTATTGAAAGCTCAACTGCTTTTCTGCATATGTCTTCGCAATTCTGCAATAATCTGCGAGGGTTGCCATTTGACCTCCCATATATTTCTCGTATTACATAGTCAGGAATTAGTTTAAGGTTTCCTATTCTTCTTCTAACAACGCCAATTGCTTCTTCAGGCGCAAGGTAAGGAAGAGATATTATATTTCCGTTAAGAGAATTGTTTAAGTGGTTTGTCAACAGTTTTTTATTGTATTCTATGCCAAAGAAAACAACTGATTTTATGTTTCCCTGCTCTAAATAGCTGGTTATTTCTTTTGCATCTTCTTTTGAAATGTTTTGAGCTTCATCAACCATAAGTATCATGTCTTCAGGCACTTGGCCAAAAAGTTTTCCTTTAAGAGTTGAATTTTTCAAAAGATCTGTTACTTCAAGGCACTCATTCTTTATGCAGCTTGCATAAATTAATTTCTTTTTTCCGCCAAAAGTAGAAATTATGTTTTTTAACATGCTGGTTTTTCCCATTCCAAGCGGCGCTTCTATAAACTGAATTTCGTTGTTGCTTATTTTTTCAAGAACTGGCTCAACATGAATTCCTGCTAACTCATTTGTTAATACTGCAGGTTTTATGTTAAAAGGGTTTGAGGAAAAGCCAAGTTTCCAATACCATAAATCAGCCATCTATCTCACCTAGATTTTTCTCGCTTACCACAGATTCTCCTGCTTCTGTTGCGTTTTTGCATGTTTTTCCGCAACTTTCAAGAAAAGAAACAGTGTCTTTCTTTGATTTTGCGTATATTTTTTTGATAATTTTTTCAGGTAAAAATTCGAGAGAGTTAAGCCTGTTTCTAACAAGCTCAACAGCATCGCTTGTTGTTAGGGATTTAAGCTTTATTATGCGGTTTCCTATCCTGTCTCTTATGTTATCTGGAAGTTCAGAGTCGTTTCCTGTGAAAATAATTGAACGCAGGTAATTGTTGTCATAGTAATATTTTGCTCTTTCAAGTTCTTTATGATTTAATTTTTTAAAGTTATCAAGCATAAGAACCATGCCTTTTGGCATTAAATTAAGAAGTTTTCCAACAATTCCGTACTTGTTTTGCATTAATTTTTTTATGTCAACTTCATCTGTATTGCAGTCAAAGTATATCACTTTGCGTTCTCCTTTAAATTTTTCAATTGCAGAAAAAAGCAATGCAGTTTTTCCTGTTCCTTTATTGCCTTCTATTAACATCATATTACCTGCTTCAATGCTGTAAACAAGCTCTTCTGTTGGTCCGTTAAGGTGTATTGATTGCTCTATAAATGCTCCTTTTTTTGTGCTGAAAGGGTCTTCAATATAACCGTGGTTTTCATACCAGCTCATTGTGTCTCCGCTTTTTCTCTGTACGTGTTCGCTTTTTGATAATAATCCTCTGCTTCTTGTGGATTACCTGAATCGTGTAATTCGGATGCTTTTTTATGTAAGTCGCGCGCGCGCCTCATATTGTTGGAAGCAGTATCGCGCGTCCTGAAATAAATTATTAAAGCAATAGAAACAAGGCCTGCCAGTATTGCCAGCTTTGTAGACATGCCTAAATCTCTCAAGGAAGAAAACAGTTCAAAAATTGCCAGTTTTACGTAGCCAAAGTATGTTTGGACTGCATTTTCCTGCGCGTATGCAGTTTTAGACAAAGCAATAGCTATTAAAAAAAGTAATTTGGATTTTATAAGCATTATTTTCATTAATACCACAGTAAAAGCTGGTTGAGATGCAGAATAACCCATATTTAAATTTTTTAGTTTTTTGCTTTATTTTAGTTATAAGAATTGTCTGCGAAAGTAGTGAATTTTTTATTGCAAAGATTTAAGATACTCTTTTTTGTACTTAAATCTGTTTTGTTTTGATAATTTTTCAATTGCTTTGTCAAAACCAGAACCGTATTGTGCTGCAAGCTTTTTTCTGAAAGCAAACTGTTTTGGCAACCCGATTTTCATTGCTACTTCTCGCAATATTATTTTTTTCTCATCTTTGCTGATTTTGTATTTACCAGGAACGTTCATTGCTGCAATAATCAAATCTTTATCCAGAAAAGGTACAAGAAAATTTGCTTTTGTTATTGTAGCTACTTTAAAATCTCTGGATAAATCTCTTGCCCACATGTTTTTCAAGCCATTCCAGCATTCTTTGTTAACATCTTTTGCGTTTTCGTGACGCTGATAGCCGGCAAATATTTCTTCGCTTCCTAGCCCGCCAAAGAATGTGTTGATTTTATCTTTTTTAGCCAGCTGAATGGCTGCTAGTTCAACTGCTGCAACACCTACATTAACTACATTTGGCTCTCCCACTACAATTACTGCTTTTTTGATTATTTTCTCTGCTTCTTTCAAACTATAGAGTTTATAACGCAGTTTCAACTTTAGTTTTTTAGCTACTTTTTTTGCTTCTGTTACGTCTTTGCTGCCTTCCATACCTACACTATAGCATATGAAAGTTCCATGCAGTTTCTTTGCAATCAAAGAAATAGTAGAACTGTCAACACCGCCAGAAAGCATTATTCCAAATTTTTTGTTAGGCAGGCGTTTATTTACTGCTTCGATTAGCTTTTGTTGTAACTCTTCTTTTATTTGTTTTTTATCAGGATTGTAGCTAGTAGCAGCAGTTCTTAAATTTCCAATATATTTTTCCCAATTCTTTCTGCTGACTAATTTTCTGTTTTTCGCTATATTAGCAAGAATAGCCATTACTTAAAGCGATTAATAAGAAATATTTAAATATGACCTTTTAAATCAATTTTATCATGGCAAAAGCTAAAAAAGAAGAAAAGAATGCTCCAGAGCAAAGCAAAGAAGAAAGCATAGGCTTTCATAAAGGCAGTTTGGCTGTTCTTGCAAAAGAAAGACAGGAAATGCAGAGAATTCTAGCAATAGTTGAGCAGCTCATGCAGATGCATCTTACAGAGCTTAAGGATTTGGGGGTTGACCTTTCACAGGAAGTTGAAAAAGCCCAAAAACAAGCCACAAAAAAACCGCCGATTGATGAACTGCTTTAATAATGATTTATTCATTCAATATCTTTGGTCACAAAAACATTCTCTCCACGCATAAAAATACAGTTGAGTTCACTAAAGAAAGGGAGCTGACAAAAAACGGAGATTGCATTGTTGGAGTAAAAGCTGATTTTGAACTATCAAAGTTGAAACAATTTCTGAAATTTGAAAAAGTAAAAATAACAATAAAAGTAGACGACGTTTCAGATACAATAACTGCTGTTCCTAACAAGGATTTTGCCAGCAATCACGAACTTGTAATCAGGCTAAGTGATTTTTCTTCTGAAAGAACGTTTGCAATAAGAGCAGATAAAGCTGCAGATGACTTAAACAAAAAACTAGTTACTGCTTTAAAAGATGGAAAAAAAGCTGTAGTTACTGTTTCTGAAGTATAGGTAATATATAGAAAAGAATTTAAAGACTCTGCGATCAGTTTATATAAATTATATAAATTTTTGTTTTAAGGGGTTTCACATGGCAATAGACGATATTAGCAGGCAAATTTTTGAACAGGTTGACGAATTAGTAACTATGTGTGTTAACAATGACGGGAGTATGCAACAGAAAGTAGGCGATATCCCTATATGCGGTTATGGTGCCGAAATGCCTTGCGACTGGCGCGGTCCTGATTTCAGATTAGTCAAGTCCAGGTCAGTTGATGACCCTCTTAGGCAATGGCCAAAGGAAAGAACTTATCGCTGTAAGTATGAAAAAAAAGAGCTACAGCAAATATCCCCAGCAGAAAGATCACTAATTGAAGGAGAATATACTCATAAAGAGTTAAACAGAATAAACGGACTTGGCATGGGAGAAGATATAGGACTTGGACAAGGTTAAATTCTACTAATACTCATCCTCCTGGATTTGGGAACGAAATTCAGGAGTAAGCCATCCTTTATTCTTCCGCAGCCGAAGAAGTCTTTGTTGTTTTTGATTAGTACAAAGCTGTTGTTTTCAGCAGAGGTTGTCAAGGTTATGTTGTCTCCTTTCAGCCATTGTTGAAGTTGTTCATCATTCAAACTAATCACATTTTTGCTGGCTTTTTTGCCTATTATCTGGCTTCCTTCTATGCTTAATCTGAGTTGCTCATGCCTTAATTCGCCAAAGTATAAGCCAAGCGAGTTAACATTTACTTCATTTAAGTCTATTTTGTCAATGTCTTTTGTTACAAGAAAAATGTCGTTTTCTTTCTGAAGAAAGCCATAATCAAATTTTTCAGGATAGCCCCATTGATTCTGCAATATTTTCAGAATTTGCTTAATTTTTTTGCTGTTAAGCACTTCTGCATTTTTGATTATCATTAGACCCCCCACAGCGGGTTTTGCTTTCTCATGATTGCTGCAATCTCTCGCAGAGCTTCTTTCTCATCATCTGTTAAGTATTGCTTAAGTTCTTTCAGTTTTCTGTAATCTTTGTCTGTTATGAAGCTGTACAAGGTATCGCCTTCATTTAACTGCCGTCCAATAATTATTTTTTCATAAGCAACTGCTACTTGTTTTCCTTTTCTGGCTTCTGTTACATTTTCTTTTTCCTCTTGAATTTCTTTTACTATTGTAACAACCGTTCCATCTTTCATAAGCTCTGCTCCGGTTTGAAGAGTTCCCATTAAAATTTCTGTTCCCACTATTGCAGGATTGCTTTGCCTGAAAATATATCCTTTTAGAAGCATTAATTTACATGGTTTTGTTATCTTCTTTACTGCACTGCTTTCAAGCTTTGTTTTCTCTTTTTTTTGCCATTCCTGCAATCTGTCGATAAGTGTATAGATAACATCACCGGTAATTATTTGCACGCCAATAGTTGTTATTGAAGGAGCGTTAACATTAAATCCGATTACTGCTGCAGATAACGGGTCTGTTTGAATATTAGTGACAGCGTCAGAAACATCTTTTCTTGTTATTTCTCCTATCGCTGCCTTCTTCACTTTTATGCCATGCTCTTTCAGCAGTTTTACAAGTGCTTCCAGCGAGCCAAGTGTGTCTGCTTTTGCAATCACGCCAGTAATATCCAGTTCAATGGCCATCTCTGCTATTTCTTTTTGCACCAATGCTTTGGTTTCTTCAAGATTTTTCTTTACTGCAAGCAAAGGCATTCCTGCTGAAACATTTTCTATTCCTAAAGCAGCTATTTTTACTCCGGTTGCTGCAACAACTTGGTCAACTTGCTGGAACTTTGTTGAATTACTAAGTTCTAGCAGTTTCTTAGGTTCAAACAATGCTTTTACTTTTGTTACAATCGGCTCGTCAATACCGCCTATGACTAATTCATCTTCTTTGCTTAGCACTCCATCATATATTATTGTATCAAGAGTCATTCCAAGGCCGCGTTCTTTCTTGACTTCAAGGATTGTTCCTTTTGCAGGTGCATCTTCGCTGTATTCAAGTTTTTTTCCAAGAAATCTTTGTGATAAGCCTGCTGCCATAACAAGCAATTCTGGAATTCCTTCTCCGGTTTTTGCAGAGCAGGGAACTATTGCCAAAGCTTTTGTGTAATCATCAACTCTGTCATACCTGTCAGCATTCAATTCAAGCTCAGCCAATTTTGTAACGAGAGAGTATAATAATGTATCAAGTTTATCTTGGACAGATTTTTCCTGTTTTGGAATGTTTTGCAAAAGATTTTCGCCAGGTTTCCAGCCGTTTAAAGTATCTAGCTTATTTGCTGCTATTAAAAAAGGTGTTTTGAATCTTTTAAGAATTTCTATGGCTTCAAGAGTCTGCGGCATCAGGCCTTCGTTTATATCAACCACTAAAACTGCTAAGTCAGCTAATGTTCCTCCTCTTTTTCTAAGGCTGACAAAAGCAGCGTGCCCTGGCGTGTCGATCATTAAAAGCCCTGGGATTTTAAGGTCTATTTTTAACTGATTAAGAAGGTCTCCGCACAAATTTTTTATTATAACGTCTGGAACTAAAGAAGCGCCTATTGACTGGGTAATTTCTCCTGCTTCTGATTTTACAATAGCGGTCTTTCTAATAAAGTCCTGGAGTGTTGTTTTCCCAGAGTTTACATGTCCTAAAAAAGCAATAATAGGTGTGCGTATCATGCTATTAAGAACCTTGCAATTGCTTTTAAACTTTACTGATAAGAAATTACTTAATCAATCTAACTGCCTGCAGATAAGGCATTATTTTGTTTCTTATTACAGGGCTTAGCCTGTACGGATCGTTCTTTTTTCCAAACCAAACTATTTTTTTAACTTCGTTTCTTGGCTTTGGTTTTGTCAGAAGTTCTGCTTGATAAAGCTCAACAGTAAGGATTGAATTGCCGTCAGCTGCTATGTCTTCAAACTTGCCAAGCGATTCAAGTGTTGCCTCATTAATCTCAGCATTCAATTCTTCTTTTATTTCTCGTTTAAGGCAACTTAAGGAATCTTCGCCTTTTTTTGGCTTGCCTCCTGGAAGAAGAAGTAATTTTTGTTTTTTCTCAATCTGAAGAAGTATTTTATTGTTTTTTACTACGATAAGAGCGTGCTTCATTATTCGTTTCATAACCAGATAACGGTCTAACTATTATATTAAACTTTCTACCAAAGATATTTATACTATCCACAATGATATTTTTTCTATGAAATCAGAAATTTTAGAAGGAAAAGCTAAAATAAAAGCTAGTAAGGGTAAGATTACTAGAAAGATGCCTGTTTTTTACAATCCTGATATGAAGCTAAACAGAGACGTCTCTGTACTGCTTCTCAAATCCATCAAGAATAACAAAATGAAAATTGCCGACCCGCTGGCTGCTTCTGGAGTTAGAAGTATAAGGTTTTTGTTAGAGTTAAATAAGTCTAAAGTAAAAGAAGTTTTCATCAATGATGCTTCAGCTACTGCTATTAATAATGTTAAAAGTAATTTAAAGCTAAACAAACTAAATAAAAGCAAAAAAGTAACAGTAGCGAATGAGGAAGCTAACATGTTCCTCCTGGAAAACAGGCCGTTTGATTACATTGATATTGATCCATTTGGAACTCCTGTTGGTTTTTTAGATGCAGCCACTAAAAGCCTTTCAAGAAACGCAATATTAGCTGTTACTGCTACTGATACTGCTGCTTTGGCTGGAACTGCTCAAAAAGCATGCGTAAGAAAATACTGGGCAGTTCCATTGAAAAACTATTTGATGCACGAATTTGGTTTAAGAATTTTAATTAGGCGTGTTCAGTTGGCAGCAGCAAGCAATGAGAAAGCGCTAATTCCGGTTTTTTCTTATTCAAAATTGCATTACATGCGAGTGTTCTTCAGGTGCGGCTATAAAACAAGAGACGTTGATGAAATTTTGAAGCAGCATAATCATATAAGCTACTGCACTAATTGTTTAGGTCTTAATTGTAACTGTAAAAATAAGAAAGTAGTTTTAGGGCCTGTGTGGATTGGTGACTTGTTTGACGCAAAACTAGCTGCTGATATTTATAAAAATAACAGCGACGATAGCAACAACAGTTTCCTGAAAACAATAGTTGATGAATCAAAAATAAGCACTCTTGGCTTTTATGATACGCATGAGCTTAGTAAAAAACTAAAATTGCAGCCACCAAAATTAGATGCGTTAATGCAGAAGTTGAAAAAACGCGGCTTCAAAGCTGCCAGGACGCATTTGAGTGGTAATGGAGTAAAAACAAACGCAAGTTCTTCAGTCATAATTGAATTGTTAAAGAAGTTTTCATAAAGTTAGAATTATTGGCATGTTCCATCTGCCTGGCAAGTTCCAGAACTGCATCCACAATCTTCGCAATGGTCTATTAAAACATTATTAAAGCAAAACAAAGGTTTTGTTGTAGAACACATATTGTGAACAGTTCCGTCATTGCATGTTACGTCTTCTCCAAGGTTTACAGTTACTGTAGGACTGCCTCCAATAACAGGCCCAGCTTCTACTCTCACCATTTTTATGCCTGCAGCCACATCTTCAGCCTCAAACAAGCCTTTAATGTTAGCTTCTGTAGGATATGAAAGGTTAAACACCCCTTCACGCGTTCTTACATCAATGTTTAAGAAATATTTTCCACTCGCAGGGTCTTGATTTACACTGATACTTTCCACAGAGCTTGGAAGCTGCTCCTTGATAACAATTCTTGACGGGCTTCCAAGGTAAGAAACTGTTTCTGCAGTTGTTATAACCTCAGTAGCAAACTTATCTATCTGCGCCTTATCTATGCGTTCCACAGACTCAGAAGCATAACTAAAAAACAGAAAGGTTGTAGGAATGACTATGATAGAAATAATTCCAGTTATCATCATATATTCTAATGCTATTTGAGCAAGCTTATTTCTTTTCATATGCATAACCTAAAATGATTCGCAGACTATTTAAGTTTGTTGGTCATATGTAGACTATTTAAAAATCTCGTTTTCGCCTTCTTTCTCTTTTATCTCTCCCTTGAAATTTAGAGGGAGAGATAAAAAGGAAAAGGAACAAAAGAACAGAAGCAAGCAGAGATTTTCAATAAGCAAATTATTTGTCAAAATTCATTGTTCAAAACAGTATATTGGTCGGGAAGAACCGCAGCCTCTTGCACCATCTTCTGTCCATTTATTATCAATATCTGAGGATGAACCAACTCTTCCAGAACCGCCTCCTTGCCAGTCATTACAATGAGTTGAGCCAACAGTTCCGTCAAATTTTGTTCCTGTCCATATGCTTGTTGCAACAGGACCGAGATTTTCATCAAGGTCAATAGGGTTTTCTATGGTTCCGTCTATTAAATCATCTCTGTTAGTTGCTATAGGTAAACCATCAACTCTAACATAAAATGCGTCATTTATCAAGTCTCGAGCGTCATGTGAGTCATTAGACAGCCAGGCGTTCCAAGTGCCGCTAAGTGATACAGAATCAGCGTGTTGCTGGCATAAATCATTAGCTTCAAGTATACTGCCGAAATCTCCATCGTAAGCAGTTGAAGTTGCAAATACTCTTGATAATGGCCTTTCAAAGCTTATTGATGTAAAGAGTTGCCCTCCAATACCACTTTTAGCTTCCACTCTTATATTTTTTATACCTTCAGAAATATCTTCACCTCTGAACAAGCCAAACATGTTTACTGATGAAGGGTATGTTAAGTTTGAGATGCCTAGTCTTGTTCTTATGGCTATTGCAAGCATGTATGTTTGGCTAACAGGGTCTTGAATCACGCTTATGCTTTCAACATTGCTTGGAAGTCTTTCTTCGATGAAAATTCTTGAAGGGATTCCAAGGTAATAAACATCTTCTGCTGTTGTTACAATTTCATTGCCAATTTTATTTATCTGGGCAAGGTCTATTTCTTCTGTTGAGTCAGAAGCAGACCTGTAAAATAGAAAGATTGCAGGAAGCACCATGAGTAAAACAAGCCCAACAGTCAGCATGTATTCCATTGATACTTGTCCAGAATTGTATCTCATAAAGTTAAATCTTGATTAAAGCATATTTAAACTTGTTGGTATAAAAGGCCATATCCTAAAAATCCGATTTTGTTTCTTTTACTTTTTTATTTCCTCTCCTCTACAAAGTTAAGGAGAGGAAGAAAAAAAGATTTATGGAAAACAACAGAGGCTCGGGATTCAGAACAAAACAAGTATTAAAAGAATTAAAAACGTTTATGGTCCTCTAGCGAATAGCTCGCCTGGAAGAGTATGGGTTATAGTAGGATTGTCAGTCCAGCTATAACTGAAATTAATAATATATCTGTTTTTGTCTCGTCCAGTATCTGAAAATGGGCATGAAACCATAGTATAACTGCCTTTTGCTCCATTAATTAAACGAGTATTTGCAGGTGCAGCATATTCACAAGGTATTAAAGGCGCACCGCTTATAGCTTCAGAACTTGCATTAACGTGTCGTATAAGCATATCTCTTCCAGCACCGTTTTGCAATGAAAGTATAATTGTAGTTCCTCCAACACTATGGTCCACACAGCTTATTTGTACAGGGAATGTGCATTTTTCAGGAAGTAAAGTAGCAGGACTTAAAACACCAAAATAAGACAAAGCACTGATAACAACGAGAACAACAA